>NZ_SPQM01000129.1 GCF_004570345.1 Blastococcus sp. CT_GayMR20
CGCCGTCCATGCCGGTCGTCGTCCCTGAGCTGGCCGACCGGTGCGTCGTCGTCAACGGCGTCGCCAAGACCTACGCGATGACCGGGTGGCGGGTGGGCTGGATCGTCGGGCCGGCCGACGTCGTGAAGGCCGCGACCAACCTGCAGTCGCACGCGACCTCCAACGTCGCCAACGTGTCCCAGGCGGCGGCGATCGCGGCGCTGAACGGCGACCTGTCCGCCGTGGCCACGATGCGCGAGGCCTTCGACCGGCGCCGGCAGACGATCGTGTCGATGCTGCGGGAGATCCCGGGCGTCGCCTGCCCGGAGCCGCAAGGCGCCTTCTACGTGTACCCGTCGGTGAAGGGTCTGCTCGGCCGCCCCATCGCCGGGCGGACGGCGGGGACCAGCGCCGAGCTCGCGGAGCTGATCCTGGAGCAGGCCGAGGTGGCTGTCGTCCCGGGCGAGGCCTTCGGGACGCCGGGCTACCTCCGGATGTCCTACGCGCTCGGCGACGAGGACCTGGTCGAGGGCGTCAGCCGGATGCAGCGGCTGCTCGGCACCGCCGAGTAGGAGTCAGCGGGGACCGCTGGACGGCAGGTCCGACTTGTCGAGGGCACCGGCCCGGTTGAGGACGGCGATCGCCTGCGGCAGGTCCGCGAGGGCGAGGGCGAGCTCCTCGGGCGTGGCGATGCTCCACGCAGCGGCGTCGACGTAGCAGCGGATCGCGGCGTCGAACTGCTCCGCTCCGGCGGCCTCGCGCGCGGCCAGCAGCGCGGATCCGCCCTTGTCGTAGACGAGCCGGAAGTACGACCGCGGATCGGCGAAATCGGTCATCGTGCCGCCGACCCGCCCCTCCAGGTCGATCGCCGCCTGGTTGACGAGGTCGTCGTCCCCGTCGACGAGCGACTCGGCCCAGGAGGCGAAGGCCTCGTCGAGCCACGGGTCGCGGAACTGCGAGTTGCCGACCATCCCGTAGAACCACATGTGCGCCACCTCGTGCACGAGCACCTGCTCGCTCGGCGTCGCCTCGAGGATCAGGCTCGGGTACTCGATGCCACCGCCGTAGTCCGGCAGCAGGGCGACGGTGAGCGTCGCGTAGGGGAACGGGCCCACGAACCGCTCCAGGTCGGCGATCGCCGCCGTCGTCGCGTCGAGCAGCTGGGCCGGCTCGAGCTCGGCGTCGGGCAGTGTGCCGACGCGGACCCGGACGCCGCCGGGCGTCTCGCCGTCCGCAGTGGTGAAGGAACCGGCTGCCACGGCGACGTCCCGGGCCACCGGCTCCCGCGACGTCCACGTGCGGCGTCCCCCCTGAGGCTCCGACGGCTCGGCCTGCGCGCCGGTCATGAGGACGGTGAGGTCCTCCGGCGCCGACACCGAGACGGTCGTGTCGGCGACCGGGCTGCTCGCGGTCTCCCCGCCCAGGTCGACGAACGGGTCCTCGGCCCAGCCGACGCCCGGCTCCCAGGTCAGCAGCGGTGCCCCGCTGGCCCACCAGGAGACGCCGTCGTCGGTGCCGAACCGGTCGAAACCCTCGCTGCCGAGCGACAGGGTGAAGTCGAGCTCCACCTCGGTGGACTCCCCCGCGTCCAGCTCGTCCTCGAGGTCGACGACGTAGAGCCCGCCGGGGTCCGTCGCCCCGGCTGCCTCGTACCGGCCCGCGGCGACGTCGTCGCCCCGGACGGCGTCGACGACCAGGCGGTTGCCGCCGTCCGCGGAGTCCGGGCCGTTGGGCACCAGCCGGAAGACCAGCTCCCGGACCGGGAGGTCGGGGGTGAACTCGACCGTCTCCGTGCCGGTGACGGTCCGCCGGTCGTCCTCGAGCCGGAAGTCCAGCGCGACCACCGGGCGGTCGGGGTCGGGTTCGGCCCGCTCGTCCGGGCAGGCCGCCTCTCCGACGGGCGGCGGTGCCGGCTCCGACGCGGTCGGCTCCGCGGCCCGCGGGACCTGCGGGGTCGCGGTGTCGGCGAAGGAGGTGCAGCCGGGGAGGAGGAGCGCTCCGGCAGCGGCCAGCAGGATCCGCCGCCGGCCCGTCATGCCAGGCGGACGATCGCGCGGGCCAGGGAGAGCACCTTCTCGCCGTCGCTGGTGACGGTGAGATCGATGCGGTGGCGGCCGTCGTCGAGCACCGCGCCCACCGTGCCGGTGACGGTGACCTCGGCGCCCCGGTCGTCGTCCGGGACGACGACGGGTCGGCCGAACCGGACGTGCTGCTCGACGAGGGCTCCGGGGTCGCCCGTCCAGGCCGTGACCGCGCGGCCGGCCAGGGCCATCGTGAACATCCCGTGCGCGATGACGCCGGGGAGACCCACCGCGGCGGCGGTGCGGTCGTTCCAGTGGATCGGGTTGAAATCGCCGGAGGCCCCGGCGTAGCGGACGAGGTCCGCGCGCGTGATGCGGAAGACGTGCTCGGGCAGCTCGGTGCCCACCTCGACGCTCATGCCTCACCCCGGGCGACCAGCATCGACGTCGCTGTGCAGACGGCCTCGCCGTCCTCGGTGGCGAGGTCGACCCGCGCGGTCAGCATGTCGTTGCCGGCCACGGTGCGGGCGGCGTCGATCGTCGTGGTCGCCACCAGCCGGTCGCCCGCGCGGACCGGCCGGTGGTGGACGAACTTCTGCTCGCCGTGCACCACGCGGCTGTAGTCGATCGCGACGTCCGGATCGCCGAGCACCACCATGGCCGCCTCGAGGCTGACCACGATGGCGAAGGTGGGCGGGGCGATGACGTCGGGATGCCCGGCGGCCCGGGCGGCATCGGCGTCGCGGTGGACCGCCGACTCCTCACCGATGGCGGCGGCGAACTCGGCGATCTTCGCGCGGCCTACCTCGTAGACGGCAGAGGGCGGGTAGCTGCGCCCGACCAGTTCCCGGTCCAGCGCCATGCTCCCGCCCTCGGCTCGGCTACGGACCCGCGTCAGCGGGTCTCGCGGTGCAGCGTGTGCTTGCGCTCACGCGGGCAGTACTTCATCAGCTCGAGCCGGTCGGGGTCGTTCCGCCGGTTCTTGCGGGTGATGTAGTTGCGGTTCTTGCACTCCTGGCAGGCCAGGGTGATCTTCGGACGGATGTCGGTCGCTGCCATGAGGAGTGCTCCTAGCCTTGTCGTTACAGATGCAGTGCGTCCGTGGCGGCGGTTGCCGACACGGTGACGGACCCCGGAGTGCGGGGTCCGTCGGGAGTAGCGGTGACCGGACTTGAACCGGTGACACAGCGATTATGAGCCGCTTGCTCTACCAGGCTGAGCTACACCGCCGGGTGACCGTGCGGCCCGGTCGCAGCGACTGGACCGGTAGGTCAGTTGTGTTACGAGCCCCTTTACGGAATCGAACCGTAGACCTTCTCCTTACCATGGAGACGCTCTGCCGACTGAGCTAAAGGGGCGTGCTCGAAGAGCCGTCGAAGATGCTACCCGACCGGCCCTCGGCAGCCGCTGCAGGGGTACGACAGCGTGGCGCCGGTGATTACGTGCGCACGAACAGGCGCCGGTGGATCGACCCGGGTGCGGCCGACCGCACGCCGGTGCGGGCCAGCAGCCAGCTCTCCAGGCGGTCGTCGGGCAGCGGCCGGCTGACCAGGAAGCCCTGCAGCTTGTCGCAGCCCATTTCCGCCAGCAGGTTGCGGGTCAGCTCGTCCTCGACACCCTCGGCCACCACGAACAGGCCGAGGTTGTGAGCCAGCTCGATGATCGAGCGGGCGATGAACGACTCGCCCTGGCTGGTCGACATGCCCAGCACGAAGGACTTGTCGATCTTGACCTCGTCGATCGGCAGCTGCCGCAGCTGGGACAGCGACGAGTAGCCGGTGCCGAAGTCGTCCATCGAGAGTCGCAGGCCCAGTGCGTGCAGGTCGGCGAGCACCGTGCTGTCGCGGACGGAGTCCCCGACGACGCTGCCCTCGGTCAGCTCCAGAGTGAGCAGCTCACCCGGGACGCCGTGGCGTTGCAGGGCCCGCCGGACGCGCGAGACGAGGTCCGGTTCGGTCAGGCAGTGCGCGGACAGGTTCACCGCTACCGACAGCGCGATGTCCTGGTCCAGCCACCGCCGGCAGCGGGCGAGGGCCAGGTCGAGCACGTGGTCGGTCACCGCGCCGATCCGGCCGATCTGCTCGGCGAGGTGGATGAAGTCGTCCGGCGAGACCGCGCCGTAGCGGGGATGGGCCCAGCGGACGAGCGTCTCCACCGACACGATGTCCGACGTCTGGGCGTCGATGATCGGCTGGAAGACCACGCTGATCTGGCCGTCTGCCATCGCCTGCTCGAGCTCGGTGCCCAGCTGCAGGCGGCGCAGGCTCTGCTGGTCGAGGACGGGGTGGTAGCTGGCCACCCCGCCGGACTCGACGGCGGCCAGCAGGGCGACGTCGGCGCGCTGCATGAGCGTCCCGGCGTCCGTCCCGTGCACGGGAGCGGCGGCGACGCCGATCTTCAGGGTGACCTCCAGATCGAGGCCGGCCACCCGGGCCCGGGTGGAGGCAGCCTCGCGCAGGCGGCGCGCCGCGCGCTCGGTCGCGGCCAGCGACAGGCCGGGCAGCAGGACGGCGAACTGCTCACCCTCCATCCGGGCCAGCAGCGCGTGCGGCGGGGCGTGCTCTCGCAGCAGGCCGGCCGTCACCAGGAGCAGCTCGTCGCTGGCTGCATGCCCCAGGGTGTCGGTCACCTCGGTGTAGTTGCCGAGCGAGGCCAGGATGAGGCCCGCCCGCGCGACGGCCGCGTCGGCGGAGAGCACCTGGTCGATCTCGGCCGCCAGGCGCTGCCGGTTGGGCAGCCCGGTCAGCCGGTCGTGGTCGGCGTCGTAGCGGATCTGGGTGAGCAGCTGCTGGTGCCGGATCGCGGCGTTGACGTGCGTCAGCATCGAGTCCAGCGCAGCACGGTCGCTGTCGGCGAAGGAGACGATGTCGCTGCGGCGGTCGCACACCTCGAGGTAGCCGGGCTCGCCGGCCGCCGTCATGACCGGGGCGCCGAGCAGGTCGGAGACGCCGCGCCGCGCGAGCGCAGCCATCTCCTCGGCGTCGGCCTTCGCCATCGAGACGAGGAGCGGGCCCTCCACGGAGCTGACCGCGCGACGCCGGAAGACGTCGTCCGGGTCCCCGGGGCCGTCGTACCAGACCGCGCCGTTCTCGGCGGAGACGATCAGACGCGGCTCCTCGTCGAGGTAGGGCGGCAGCCACAGCGCCACTCGCTCGGCGTTGAGCAGTTCGCGGACGGCCTCGACGATCTGCTGCGTGCCCGCCTCGTCGGGCGACACCTGCTCGACCCGGCGGGCGAAGTCGTAGACCCGCTCGACGCTGCTGCCCTCGCGGGCGACCTTGCCGAACCGCCGGAAGAGCAGACCCACCACGGACAGCACCGGGAGGATGAGCAGCCACGCCCAGGTGCTGAGGGTGGACAGCAGCAGCGCCATGATCCCGACGGACACGATGACCGGCGAGACGATGGCGATCGGGACCAGTTGCTCGCGCCAGACCTGCGGTCCGTTGTAGCCCGCCGTCAGGATGATCGCCGACGTGATCATGAGGGCGACGACGACGTTGGCCACCAGGACGGCCAGGATCAGCTCGAACCAGCGGAGCGGGTCGGTGATCTCCGCGGCGGGCAGGGCGTCGAGGACCGCGACGGCGACTGAGCCGTGCAGCAGGACCATCGCCAGGTTGAACAGCGTCTTGGGCGGCGTGTAGGTCCGGAAGGACATCTGGACGGCGAGCGCGACGATCCACGAGAGCGTGGCCCAGAAACCGCCGACCTCGACCAGGGCGATGGTGAGCGGGAGTTCGGCCAGCGACCAGGAGAAGGTCTGCCGCCGGAACTCCACGTGCATCTCGATCGACTCGGCGATGAGGAAGAGCACGAAGACGGCGAGGACGGCGAGCGGCTGGAACGGTTCGATCGCCCCCGGCAGGACGACGACGGCCAGCGGGAGCGCGATGAGACTGCCGGTGACGGCAATCGTCCATGCCCTGCGCGCCGCCGCGGTCGACACGCGCGGGGCAGGGGCTATCTCGGGCTCGGCCAACGTGACCCGGTTTCTCGGAAGTGGGAAGGGCGGCGCCGAGGCTAACAGCGGCGGGGCCTCGAACCGAGGAGCCGGAACCCGAACGGGGCAGGTGGTCGCGTACCGCCTGCCCCGTCGAAGGATTCTTCGATCAGAGGGAGCTACGGCCCCACTTGCCGGTGCGGCCCCACTTGCCGGTGCGGCCCCACTTGCCGGTGCGGCCCCACTTGCCGGTACGGATCTGCGAGCTCATGACGCCTCCACGTGAAATTGGCATGACTGACTGCGGTTGCTGCGGCAGCCACTTACGCGCGGGGGCAGAGCGTCGTTCGGTACGGACCGCGCTGGGAACATTGCTTCCCGTCACCCACTGGGACAAGCATCGAAGATCACGACGGAGTGACGAACCCTCGCGTCGTCACTCAGTGTGACCAGAGGTCGACTTGTCGTCATCGAACGGGTGACACGGACGTGTCAGCGGAGCAACTGCACCACGTCGTTGACACCTCTCCCTGCCGTCCTGAGTCCGCCGCTGACAACCTCACCCGTCACGGTGTCCACGACCGGGTCCAGCCAATTCGCCTTCGGTGAGACCGGCGCTGCCGGGATCCCGAGGGCTGCGCCCGTGCGCTCGAACGCCTCCTCCGCCTGTCGCGCGACCGACTCGACATCCCGCCTGAGCTCCCACCGGACGCGCGCCTCCTCGGCCGCGTCGGCGCTGGAGAATCGCAGGCCCCGGTCAACCGGCTCGTCCCACGTACCGTCCGCACCGAAGAGGATCGCGGCCGAGCCCTCCGCGAACGACAGCGCGGCCCCGACCGGGCTCCGACGCACGAGTTCCCCTCCGACGGTGGTCGGCAGACCCACGGTCCAGTTCCAGAGCAGTTCGACGTTCTCGGCCCGCTGTTTCGCCTCGAACCCGTCGAGCGCGTGGTTCAGCCGGTGTCCGTACTCCCGAACCGCGAGGAAGGCGGCCGGGAGGACCACCACCGGATGGGGTGCCCCGTCGCCGGCCACGGTGGAGGACCCGGGAACCACACCGAGGGAGCGCTGGAGGGCCGCGCCGATCGCGGCGGCTGCACTCGCATCGAGGCTGACGTAGCCAATCCCTCGCAGGACCTCTTCCTGGCGGTCGACCAGACGGCCGTCGACCCCTACCGACAGCGCTCCCGCGGCGACATGCACCTGACTCGCCACCGCGCGGCCGATGTCGGCAGCAACCTGAGCGACGGTCCGGCGGCTGACATCCCAGTCCCGCGGTGATCCCTCGAACAGGCTGCTGCCGATCACGTCGAGGCCGGACCGCACGGCGTCTGCCCCCGCCTCTCCCGCCTGCAGCGCCGCGGACACGATCACCTGCCCGAGCGCGGCCCCACCGTCGTTCCAGCCCCGTGCCAGCGCCGCCTCCCAGACTGCCCCGTCCCCGAGCAGGGCCGCGGAGGCCGCGGAGTCGTGGCGGTCGGCCAGGAGACCCACCATCTGCCCGACCGGATCCGACGCCTCGGGCGGAAAGCCCTTCGGCAGGTCCCCGAGCCCCACATCCGTGCCCTGGACGTGTTCCCTCGACAGCATCTGGCGTGCCCATCCGGCGACGGTTGCCGGGCGCGGCCCCCCGGAACCGCCCGTCCGTCCTGCGACGACGACCGCTGCCATCCCCACGGCCACCGCGTCGGAGTCGCCGTATCGCTCGTCGGTGTGGACGTAGACGGCGCCCAGGACGTCGTCGACCTCGCCGCTGCCGGCCGCCGCACCGAGTGCGGTGCCCAACATGGTGGCGAGGAAGGGCAACCACTCTCCGCCGCTGCCGAGGCGGGACAGCAGGGCACGGACGCCTTCGGCACCCAGCGCCTCGAGAAACGCGGTCGCGAACGGAGGCGCCCCGGCGCTCGCGGTGGCCTGACGGGCGGCCTCCTCCATGCCGGCCGGTGTGGTGGCCTCGAACAGCGCGGTCGCAAGGGCCGCTCCCGATGCGGCGAGCTGTGGATCGCCCCAGAACGGGAGCAGAGCCGCCAGGTGGGCGAGCGCGCGCGTGTCATCGCCGGGCCGGCCGGTGCCGCCGACCACGGCGCAGGCGTCCACCAGTGCCCTCGCGGTGGCGCTGGCGTCGTCCTCGACATCGGCGAGCAGCGCCTCGTGCCTCCTGCGCCGCGACTCCTCGGACGCCCGCAGGTCCTCGACGACAGCCACCGCACCCGCGCCGTCGTACTGGACCTGCGCGCGGATGACCTCCAGCTCGCTCCACCGGCCCCAGGCCACGGCGTGGTCGTCGTCCTGCTCGGCTCTCAGGTCCCTCACCTGCCGCCGGGCGTCGCGGAGCCGGTCCGCGTGCGCGCTCAGGTGACCGGTCGCGACGAGCACCGCACCACCGACCTCGCGCACGAGGTGGCGCACCCGCCCGATCTGGGCAGCGGCCGCCGCCGCGTCGTCCCCGATCCACCCCGGCGCTGTCGCGGCCGGCCCCTCCAGGTCACCCGCGAGGACCGCCAGCACGTGCGCGGCGCCGGCGACCGACCGGACGACGTCGTCGATCGCCGCCGGGTCGCCGGGGGGCATGTCGAGCGGGATCCTGGCCGGCAGAGCGGTGGTCATCCGAGGCGCGCCCGACCCGGGCCGGCGAGCACCGTGCCGTCGACGGTCAGCCAGGAGTCCGCGACCGCCGCCACGGTGTCCCCGAGCCACTGCAGTTCTCCCTCGAGGGCTCGACCGGCCGTCCGGTGGCTGTCGAGGAACGCCTCGACCGCGACGCTCAGAGGACCGACGTCCCCCGGCTCGTGAAGGCGGACGGCGAACTCCTGCGCCGTCCCTGCTGAGGCCCGGAGCGCGTTGGCGAGGCCGTAGACCTCGCGTGCCGGCATCTCGATCGACATGGCGGCAGTCTCGCGTCGCTCCGCCACCCGCCGTGAGCGTCGTCCACAGGCCCGCCCGCGGGACAGGGCACCACACGATCGGGTGTCCACAGTGTCCACAGGCATCGTCCACAGAGAGTGGACAACCGTCGGCGTCCGTACGCTGCGCCGGTGCCGACCATCGACGAGACGCGGGAGCGGGGCTCGACCCTGCCGTTCGTGCTCGTCTGCTGGACGGTCGCGGCGCTGATGGTCTTCGGCGCGATCGCCGCCTCCGACGCCTTCCTCGAGCAGCAGGAGGTGCAGGCCGTCTGCGACGGCGCTGCCCTCGCGGCGGCCAACCGCACCGACGAGGCGATCGTGTACACCAGCGGCGTCGGCACCGAGCTGCCGCTCACCCGCGCCACCGCCCAGGCGGCCGTCGCCGATCAGCTCGCCGACGGCGGGACGACGCTCGACTCGTGATCGGCCGAGACCGACGGTGTCGAGGTGACCGTGCGCTGCACCCGCTTCGTCCAGATCGCCTTCGACTGGCTGTTCCTGGGCGGGGAACCGCTGGAACGCACCGCCACCGCCAGCGCTCGAGCGCCGACGCTCCCATGACGCGGAACGGCCCCCGACCTGAGAAGGTCGGGGGCCGCCGAACCAGGCGTGGCGGGTGAAGGATTCGAACCTTCGTAGGCTAAGCCGACGGATTTACAGTCCGCTCCCATTGGCCACTCGGGCAACCCGCCGTGCGGTGGTACCGAAGGAGAATACAAGACGGCGGACGGCGTCCTCGGCCCCCCGAGCCGACGTCCGCGCAGCGAGAGGAAGAGCTATGGCCGACGCGTCCTTCGACGTCGTGAGCAAGGTGGACCGCCAGGAGGTCGACAACGCCCTCAACCAAGCCGGCAAGGAGCTCTCGCAGCGCTTCGACTTCCGCGGCACCAACGCCACCATCTCCTGGGCCGGTGACGAGGGGGTGAGCCTCCAGGCCGACACCGAGGAGCGGGTGGCCGCGGCACTGGAGGTCTTCAAGGAGAAACTGATCAAGCGCGGCATCTCGCTGAAGGTGCTCGACGCCGGCGAGCCGCAGGCCTCCGGGAAGGTCTACAAGCTCTCGGCGAAGATCAAGCAGGGCATCGAGTCCGACGTCGCGAAGAAGATCGCCAAGCTGATCCGCGACGAGGGCCCCAAGGGCGTCCAGGCGCAGATCCAGGGCGACCAGCTGCGGGTCAGCGGGAAGAAGCGGGACGACCTGCAGGCTGTGCAGCAGCTGCTGCGCGGCGCCGACCTCGACGTCGCCCTGCAGTTCGACAACTACCGCTGATCGACAGCAGCTCGGCGCCTCGGGTCACGGCGCCTGACTCCCCGCCAGGGAGTCAGGCGCGGCAGCCACCGCGGCACGTTCGCGCAGAACTCCTCGTACGGCGGGCCGTAGGCCTCGCGCAGGGTGGGTTCCTCGTACGTGCGCACGAAGGCGTGCACGGTGAGGCCGAGGACGACCAGATAGCCGAAGAGCCCCCAACTCGTGAAGAGGAGGACCTGGCCGAGCACGAGCGCGAGGACCGCGACGTACATGGGGTTCCGGACGTGCCGGTAGGCGCCCTCGACGACCAGCCGTTCGGTCGGCGCCGATGGTGCGGGTGTCCCCCGCCCGTGCCAGGCGAAGGCGACGAACGCGTGGGCCAGCGCCGCCGCTCCGGCGAGGACGAGGACCCAGCCCAGGCCGTCGACCCACGGCACCGGATCGACGGGCCGACGCCAACGTGTGATCAGCGAGGGCACCAGGACGCAGACGGTTCCGGGTGTCACGAGCAGGAAACCGAAGCTGCCGACTGCGGCCGAGGTCCTCTTCATGGCATCTCCGGAGTCACCAGGTGTTGACATCAGCGTAGAGCCGCGGATCCGGCGAGGTCAACGCGTGCTGACATAGCATCACCGGCGTGACCGGGACGCGGCGCTCGTCGGACACGAAGGCGGCGATCCTGGCAGCGGCCCGCACCCGTTTCGCCGCCGAGGGGTATCGCTCGGCCTCTCTCCGGGCTGTCGCCCGAGACGTGGGAGTGGACGCGGCCCTGGTGGTGCGCTACTTCGGTTCCAAGCCAGCGTTGTTCGCCGCGGCCACCGACATCGACCTCCGCATCCCCGACCTCACCCACCAGCCCGCGGGCGAGCACGGAGAACGCCTCGTCGAGCACTTCCTGTCGCGCTGGGATGCGGAGACCCTGGAGGGCCAGGTCCTCCTGAGCCTGCTGCGCTCCGCCGCCAGTGATGCCGCCGCGGCAGCCGGCATGCGCGAACTCTTCGCCCGCCAGCTCGTGCCCGGGCTGCGCCGCCTGATCACCGACGAGTCCGAGGCGCCCCAGCGCGCGGCCCTCGTCGCCAGCCAGATACTCGGCCTGGCACTGGCTCGATCCGTCCTCGCGCTGCCTCCCTTCGACGCGATGCCGCCGGACGTGATCGCAGCGAACGTCGGGGCGACGGTCCAGCGCTACCTCCACGAGCCGCTGCGGCCGTGACGGGAGGGCCCGCTCGCAGGGCCTGCCCCGAGGAACGAGGGGTGGGGCGAGGGAGTTCTCCTACTGACCGAGCTCGCGCGCCATGCGCTCCAGGCGGGCGATGCGCTCGGGCATCGGCGGGTGGCTGGCGAACATCGACGCGAAGCCCTGACCGCGGAACGGGTTGGCGATCATCAGGTGGCTCTGGGTCACCAGGCGGTCGTCCTGCGGCAGCGGCAGGGCCGTGGCGCCCCGTTCGATCTTGCGCAGGGCACTGGCCAGCGCCAGCGGGTCCTGCGAGAGCTGGGCGCCGGTGGCGTCGGCCTGGAACTCCCGGCTCCGGCTGACCGCCATCTGCACCAGGCCGGCCGCCAGGGGACCGAGGAAGATCAGCAGCAGCCCGCCGAGGGCGTTGCCTCCCCCGCGGTCGTCCGACCGGCCGCCGAACAGTGACGCGAACATCGCCATGTGGGCGAGGTAGGTGATGACCGTGGCCATGGCGCCGGCGACCGAGCTGATCAGGATGTCGCGGTTGTAGACGTGGGACAGCTCGTGCGCCAGCACCCCGCGCAGCTCGCGGCGGTCGAGCAGCTCGAGGATGCCCTGGGTGACGCACACGGCCGCGTTGCGGGGGTTCCGCCCGGTCGCGAAGGCGTTGGGCTGGTTGGTCGGGCTGACGTAGAGGCGCGGCATCGGCTGACGGGCCTCGGTGGCCAGCTCCCGGACGATCGAGTAGAGCTGCGGGGCCTGGGTCTCGGTGATCGGGAACGCCCGCATGGCGCGCAGCGCGAGCTTGTCCGAGTTGAAGTAGGCATAGCCGTTGACGCCGAGCGCTATCACGAGGGCGATGAGCAGCCCGCCACGTCCCCCGATGAGCGCACCGGCGGCGAGGATGAGACCGCCCATGAGCCCGAGGAGGACGGCGGTCTTCAACCCGTTGTTCCAGCGCTGCACGACCGGTCCAACGCGACCGCCCGGGGCGCCGTTCCCCTGGCCGCTGCGAGGCCTCCCTCATCGGAATGAGGAACGGAAGCGCCCGGTTAGGGGTTTTCGAGGTCGTCATGTCGGGATCCACATGCCGGCCGTGGACACACGCACGTAACCTCGGCCGGTGGAGGTACACCACTGATGACTGCGATCGATCGACCCGAGGCGGCCCTCACCTCGGCTCCGGGCGGGCTCGTGAAGAGCGTCGTGGAGCTCGACCGGGTCGTCATCCGCCTGGCAGGTGACTCCGGCGACGGCATGCAGCTGACCGGCAACCGGTTCACCGCCGAGACGGCGTCCTTCGGCAACGACCTCTCGACGCTGCCCAACTTCCCCGCCGAGATCCGCGCGCCGACGGGGACGCTGCCGGGTGTCAGCTCCTTCCAGCTGCACTTCGCCGACCACGACATCATG
>NZ_SPQM01000012.1 GCF_004570345.1 Blastococcus sp. CT_GayMR20
GTTCGCCACTGATCCCCCACCGAAGCGGGTTCACCGTTCGACTTGCATGTGTTAAGCACGCCGCCAGCGTTCGTCCTGAGCCAGGATCAAACTCTCCGTAGATGAACTCGATCACAGGCCGAGAACCAAGAGTTGGCACTCTTGATATCAATCAACCAAAGGAATCCCAAACCAGAACCCGAAGGCCCCGGCACGGGGTATTACTTGGCACTGACTTTCGGCACGCTGTTGAGTTCTCAAAGAGCGGACGCGCACGGACCCGACCCTCGCGGGCTTCGTCCGAGACGTTTTCTCGTTGTACACCGCACAACGGTCAGGCCCCGCAGGACCTTCCCGCCGGCCCCAGACGGGGTCTCGCGCGGCGCAGAGAGAAAGTTACGTCCGTGTGGGCCCCGGTGTCAAACCGGTGGAGCCGTGACGCCCGACACGCGCGAGCCACCTCGCTGACACGCTGCCGAAACACACCGGCAGGGGTCGTCAGGCCGTCCGCTGGACCCCCGCGATCGACCGCTTCCCGCGCCGCAGGACCAGCCAGCCACCGGCCAGCCAGGCGTCCTGGTCCGGCACCGCGTCGGCGTCCGTCACGCGCTCGTTGTTCACGTACGCGCCGCCCTCCTTCACCGTCCGGCGGGCCTCCGACAGGCTTCCCACCAGGCCGGTGAGCTGGAAGAGCTGGGCGACCGTCGGCATCTCGCCGTCCACGGTGACACTGCCGGCCTCCCGCAGGGCGGCGCCGAGGGTCTCCTCCCCCAGTGCGGCCAGGTCGTCGCGGCCGAAGAGCGCCCGACCGGCGGCCTCCGCCTGCTCGAGCTGCTCCTGGCCGTGGACCAGGACTGTGAGCTCCTCGGCCAGCGCCCGCTGGGCGGTACGGGCCGCCGGCCGCTCCACGCTCTCCGCGATCAGCGCCTCGATCTCCTCGGCCGGACGCTCGGAGTACAGCGGTAGCCAGGTGCGGGCGTCGGCGTCATCGGCGTTGAGCCAGAACTGGAAGAAGGCGTACGGCGAGGTGAGCGAGGGGTCGAGCCAGACGGCGCCGCCTTCCGACTTGCCGAACTTCGTCCCGTCGGACTTGGTGACCAGCGGCGTCGACAGGGCGTGCACCGAGGCACCCTCGACGCGGCGGACGAGATCGATCCCCGCGGTCAGGTTGCCCCACTGGTCCGAGCCGCCGGTCTGCAAGGTGACGCCGTTGCGGCGGAACAGCTCGAGGTAGTCGTTGGCCTGGAGGATCTGGTAGCTGAACTCGGTGTAGCTGATGCCGGCCTCGGAGTTGAGCCGGGCAGCCACCGCCTCCTTGGCGAGCATCCGGCCGACCCGGAAGTGCTTGCCGAGGTCCCGCAGGAAGTCGATCGCGGAGACGGGCGCCGTCCACTCGAGGTTGTCGACGTAGATGGGCCCCTTGAGTCCCTGCGTCTCAGCCGGGAGGTCCAGGAACGGCGCCACCTGCTCGCGGATGCGGTCGACCCACTCCGCCACGGTGCCGCGGTCGTTGAGCTGCCGCTCGGCCGTCGGCCGCGGATCCCCGATCAGTCCCGTGGCACCGCCGACGAGCACGACCGGCTGGTGCCCGGCCCGTTGCAGGGCGCGCAGCACCATGAACTGCAGCAGGTGCCCGACGTGCAGGCTCTGCGCGGTCGGGTCGAAGCCGGCGTAGTACGCGATCGGGCCCTCGGCCAGGTGGCTCCGCAGGGCGGCCTCGTCCGTGCTCTGGGCGATCAGCCCGCGGCGGTGCAGCTCGTCGATCACGTCTTCCGTCACAGGACACCATCCTGCCCGGCGGTGCGTCGCCGGGACTTGCCGCCCGGTCGGAACACGCTGACCGACGCCGCATCCGTCTCCCAGAACCGCCACGGCAGATCGGTCGCCTGGGTGATGCCCACGCGGGGGCCGGCCGAGATCGCCGGGGGCGGGCATCCGGAGTGCAGCCGCACCGAGCTGTCCGGCGAGAGGAGGTCGGCGTCCAGGTCGTCCGGGCCGATGCCCAGAGCCTGGCTGAGTCGCGCCGGGCCGCGGGCGAGGTCCCGGGGCACGCGGGCCGCCGGTCGTCGGGATCGCGCGAGCTCCTCCCCCACCACTATCTCTCCGGCACGCAGCAGGACCGCCGACCCCTCGCCCGGCCGACCGACGACGACGTTGGCGCACCAGTGCACCCCGTAGCTGAAGTACACGTAGAGCCGACCGGGCGGTCCGAACATGATCGCCGCGCGCGGCGTCGGGCCGCGATGCGAATGGGCCGCCGGATCCGTGCCGTTCCCGGAATAGGCCTCGACCTCGGTGAGCCGCAGCGCCACCTGCCCGTCCGGTCGGTCGGTGACCAGCACACAGCCCAGCAGGGACGGCGCCACGGCCTCCGGTGGACCCAGCAGGTCGTCGACGCGAAGGAGCTCGCCCGGCTGCACGATCAGAGGACGGCCGCCACCGGGGACGACGTCGCCCAGTCGGCGTGCTCGCTGGCGAGCTGCTCGAGCGCCGTCATCTGCTCCGCCACCCGCTCCGGCGCCGTCCCCCCGCGGGCCTTGCGGGCGGCGAGCGCGCCGGACACCGACAGCACCGACCGGACCGCCGGGGTGAGCCGCTCGTCGATGCCTGCGAGCTGGTCGTCCTCCAGCTGGTCGAGCTCGAGGCCGGTCTCCTCGCAGAACGAGACCATCGCGCCGGAGATCTCGTGCGCCGAGCGGAACGGCACCCCGTTCGAGACGAGCCACTCGGCCACGTCGGTGGCCAGGGCGAAGCCCTGCGGCGCGGCGGCCTCCAGGACCTCGGGGCGCAGGGTCAGTGTCGCGATCATGCCGGTGACCGCGGGCAGCAGGAGCATCAGCTGCTCGAGGGAGTCGAAGACCGGCTCCTTGTCCTCCTGCAGGTCGCGGTCGTAGGCCAGGGGCAGGCCCTTGAGCATCGTCAGCAGGCCGGTCAGGTTGCCCACGAAGCGACCGGACTTGCCGCGCGCCAGCTCCGCGATGTCAGGGTTCTTCTTCTGCGGCATGATCGACGACCCGGTCGCCCAGGCGTCGTCGAGCCGGGCCCAGCCGAACTCCGTCGACGTCCAGAGGACGACCTCCTCGCCCAGCCGGGAGAGATGGACGCCGAGCAGCGCCGCGGCGAAGCAGAACTCGGCCGCGAAGTCACGGTCGCTGACGGCGTCGATGGAGTTGTCGGCGGCCCGGTCGAAGCCGAGCTCGGCCGCGACCGCGTCGGGGTCCAGCTTCAGCGACGAGCCGGCGAGGGCGCCGGCGCCCAGCGGACTGACCGCCGTCCGCCGGTCCCAGTCCTGCAGCCGGTCCACGTCCCGCGCGATCGCGTGGGCGTGGGCCAGCAGCTGGTGGGCGATGAGCACGGGCTGCGCGTGCTGCAGGTGGGTCATGCCCGGAGCGGCGACGTCCTGGTACCGCTCGGCCAGTCCCAGGAGCGCGTACTCCAGCGACGACAGCTCCGAGACCAGCGCACGGACGTTGTGCCGCAGGTACAGGCGGAGGTCGGTGGCCACCTGGTCGTTGCGGCTGCGACCGGCACGCAGCTTGCCGCCCAGCGGCCCCAGCTTCTCCAGCAGACCGCGCTCGAGCGCCTCGTGGACGTCCTCGTCGGCCTCGATGGGTGCGAACGTGCCCGCCGCGACCTCGGCCGACAGCTCGGTGAGCGCGCCGACCATCGAGGCGAGCTCGTCGTCGGTGAGCAGCCCGGCCCGGTTCAGCACGCGCGCATGCGCCCGGGACGACGCCAGGTCGTAGGGCGCGAGCCGCCAGTCGACCTCCGTGGACTTGGACAGTGCGGCCATCGCCGGCGAGGGGCCGCCGCCGAAGCGGCCGCCCCACAGCCGGGTCTGGCTCGCCTGGGAGGGGGTGCCGGGATCGGCGGCGGGTGGCACGGCTCCCGTCACGAACCCAGCCGCTGCTCGCGGGCCGCGGCGAGCTTCGACGGCATGCCCCAGAGCTGGACGAAGCCCTTGGCCAGGCCCTGGTCGAAGGTGTCGCCGGTGTCGTAGGTGGCGAGGTTGAAGTCGTAGAGCGAGGCCTCGCTGCGCCGTCCGGTGACCGTGGCCCGGCCGCCCTGCAGCGTCATCCGGATCTCGCCGGTGACGTGCTGCTGCGACTCGGCGATGAAGGCGTCCAGCGACCGCTTCAGCGGGGAGAACCAGAGGCCGTCGTAGACGAGCTCGGCCCAGCGCTGCCCGACGGTCCGCTTGAAGCGCGCCAGGTCGCGCTCGACGGTGACCGCCTCGAGCTCCTGGTGCGCGGTGATCAGCGCGATCGCGCCGGGAGCCTCGTAGACCTCGCGGCTCTTGATGCCGACGAGCCGGTCCTCGACCATGTCCAGCCGGCCGACGCCGTGGGCACCGGCGCGGGCGTTGAGCTGCTCGATGGCCTGCAGCATGGTCACCGGCTGCCCGTCGATCGAGGTGGGGACGCCGTGGGTGAAGCCGATGGTGACCTCGTCGGCGTCCTTGGGGACCGTCGGGTCCTGCGTGTACTCGTAGACGTCCTCGATCGGGCCGTTCCAGATGTCTTCGAGGAAGCCGGTCTCGACGGCGCGGCCCCAGACGTTCTGGTCGATCGAGTACGGCGACTTCTTGGTGGTCGCGATGGGCAGGCCGCGCTCCTCGGCGAAGACGATCGCCTTGTCGCGGGTCATGCCGGAGTCCCGGACCGGGGCGAGCACCTGCAGGTCCGGCCCCAGGGCGCCGATGCCGACCTCGAAGCGCACCTGGTCGTTGCCCTTGCCGGTGCAGCCGTGGGCGACCATCGAGGCGCCGTGGTACTTCGCGGCGGCGACCAGGTGCTTGACGATCAGCGGCCGGGACAGCGCGGAGACCAGCGGGTAGCGGTCCATGTAGAGCGCGTTCGCCTGCAGCGCCGGGAGGCAGAAGTCGTCGGCGTACTCGTCCTTCATGTCGGCGACGATCGACTCGACGGCGCCGCAGTCCAGCGCCCGCTGGCGGATGACCTCCATGTCCTCGCCGCCCTGGCCGACGTCGCCGGCGACGGCGATCACCTCGGCCCCGGTCTCCTCGGCGATCCAGCCGATGGCAACGGAGGTGTCCAGGCCACCGGAGTAGGCCAGGACGACACGATCAGTCACGGGATGCACTCTCTTCCAGGTCGGTCTTCAGTTCGGGATAGATGGCGGGCGTGCGCTCGGCGAGAGAGCGGAGGCGGTCGGCCAGGGCCGGTCCGCCGTCGGGATCGCGTGAGACGACGAGCAGCGTGTCGTCGCCTGCGATGGTGCCCAGGACGTCGGGCAGCCCAACCTTGTCCAGCGCCGAGGCGAGGAACTGGGCGGCACCCGGCGGGGTCCGGAGGACCGCCAGGTTGGCGCTCCCCTCGGCGTTGGTGAGCAGGTCGGCCAGCAGACGGGTGAGTCTGGCGGGGGCGGCCTGCGCCGGTCGCAGCGGGGCGTTCTCGGGCGGCAGCACGTAGCTGGCCGGGGCGCCGTCCGAGCCGCGCAGCTTGACGGCGCCGAGCTCCTCCAGGTCGCGGGAGAGCGTGGCCTGGGTGACCTCGATGCCGGACTCGGCGAGCAGCGCGGCGAGCTGCGTCTGCGAGGTGACCGGCTGTGCGTCGATCAGCTGGACGATCCGCGCCTGGCGGGCGGACCGGGTGAGGGCCGTCGTCACGAGCGCTCCAGGAGCCGAGGCGAGCCTGCGGAGCAGAGGTGAGCCGACCGGTCGACCGTCACGAGTTCTTCTCCAGGAGCCACATGAGCAGGGCCTTCTGGGCGTGCAGGCGGTTCTCGGCCTCGTCCCAGACGGCGCTCTGCGGCCCGTCGATCACCTCGGCGGCGATCTCCTTGCCGCGGTAGGCCGGCAGGCAGTGCAGGACGACGGCGTCGTCCGCGGCCCGGGCGAGCGCGGCCTCGTCGAGCGCGTACGGCAGGAACGGCGCGATGCGCGCGTCGTACTCGCCCTCCTGCCCCATCGAGACCCACGTGTCGGTGGCCAGCACGTCGGCGCCGTCCGTCGCGGCTGCCGGGTCGGCGGTCCAGAGCACGGATCCGCCGGTCTCGGTGGCGATGTCGGCGGCCCGCTCCAGGACGTCCTTGGAGGGCCGGAACTCCTCCGGCGAACCGATCCGGACGTGCATCCCGGCCGTCGCGCCGCCCAGCAGGTAGGAGTGCGCCATGTTGTTGGCGCCGTCGCCGAGGTAGGTCAGGGAGCGTCCGGCGAGGGAGCCCTTGTGCTCGACCACGGTCTGCAGGTCGGCCAGGATCTGGCACGGGTGGTACTCGTCGGTGAGCGCGTTGACCACCGGCACACGGCTCGCCGACGCCATGGCCTCGATCCGGTCCTGGCCGAAGGTGCGCCAGACGATCGCCGCCACCTGCCGGTCCAGGACGCGGGCGGTGTCCTCCACCGGCTCGCCGCGACCGAGCTGGCTGCTGCCGGCGTCGATCACCAGCGGGTAGCCGCCGAGCTCGGCGACCCCGATCGAGAAGCTCACCCGGGTGCGGGTGGACGGCTTGTCGAAGAGCACGGCCACCGCTCGGGGGCCGGCCAGCGGCATCGGCGCCTCCGCGGTGTGCCGGGTGGCCTTGAGCGAGGCGGCCAGCGCCAGCACCTCGGCCTGCTCGGCCGGGCTCAGGTCGTCGTCCTTGAGGAAGTGCCGGGTCATGAGGTCGTCTCCATCGAGGAGTCAAGGGCGGCGGGGAGGGCGGAGACGAAGGCGTCCACCTGCGCGTCGGTGAGGACGAGGGGCGGGGCGAGTCGCAGCACGTTCGGAGCCACCGCGTTGGTGAGGAACCCGGCGGCGCGCAGCTTCGTCTCGAGCGCCCCGGCGACGTCCGCGGTGAGGACGACACCGAGCAGTGCCCCGCTCCCCCGGACGCCGCTGATGCCGGCGTGGCCGAGACCCTCGATGCCGGACGTGAAGCGGGCCTCGAGCTCCTTGGCCCGCTCGAGCAGACCCTCGTCACGGATGGTGTCGAGGACGGCGAGGGCGGCCGCCGCGGCGATCGGGTTGCCGCCGAAGGTCGAGCCGTGGGCTCCGGCGGTCAGCAGCTCGGCCGCGTCGCCGAAGGCCAGGAGTGCGCCCATCGGCAGTCCGCCGCCCAGCGCCTTGGCCAGGGTGATGATGTCCGGCTGCAGGCCGTCGGCCTGGTGGGCGAACCAGTGCCCGGTCCGGCCCATGCCCGTCTGCACCTCGTCGACGGCGAAGAGCGCGCCGGCACCCGCGGCCACCGAGGCGGCCGTGGTCAGGTAGCCCGGAGGCGCCGGCAGCACGCCGCCCTCGCCCAGCATCGGCTCCAGGAGCACCATCGCCGTCCGGTCGGACACGGCCCCGGCCAGCGCCTCGCCGTCCCCGAAGGGCACGTACCGGACGCCGCCGGGCAGTGGTGCGAACGCCGCAGCCTTCGACGGCTGCCCGGTCAGGGCCAGCGCGCCCATGGTCCGGCCGTGGAAGGCACCCTCGGCGGTGATCACCTCGGGCCGCCCGGTGAGCCGGCTGATCTTGAAGGCCGCCTCGTTGGCCTCGGCGCCGGAGTTGCAGAAGAAGACCCGGCCCGGCCGGCCGGCGAGGTCGAGCAGGCGCTCGGCGAGGTGCAGACCGGGCTCGTGCATCGCCAGGTTGGAGACGTGGCCCAGCTTGTGCGCCTGCACGCTGATGGCCTCGACGACCTTCGGGTGGGCGTGGCCGAGGATCGTCGTCGCGATGCCGCCCAGGAGGTCGATGTACTCGCGGCTGTCGACGTCCCAGACGGTGGCGCCCTCGCCGCGGGCCAGCGCGACCGGCGGCACCTTGTAGTTGCTCATCATCACGGCCGACCAGCGGGCGGCCAGCTCCTCGGTACGCGTCATGCTGTCGCCTCCCTGCTCTGATCGGCCGGGACGACCATCGTCCCGGTGCCTTCGGTGGTGAACATCTCCAGGAGCAGGGCGTGCGGCAGGCGCCCGTCGACGACGGTCGCCCGCTTCACCCCGCCCTCGACCGCCCGCAGGCAGGCGGCCATCTTCGGGACCATGCCGGCGTCGAGCGCGGGCAGGATCTCCGCCAGCTCGCGGGCGTCGATCTGCTCGACGAGGGAGTCGCGGTCGGGCCAGTCGGCGTAGAGGCCCTCGACGTCGGTGAGGACGACGAGCTTGACGGCCCCCAGCGCGACGGCGAGCGCCGCGGCCGCGGTGTCGGCGTTGAGGTTGTGCAGCTGGCCGGTGGCATCGGGCGCGACGGTCGAGACGACGGGGATGTGGCCGGCGTCGAGCAGCGCGGTCACCGGCGTGGGGTCGACGTCCACGACGTCGCCCACGAAGCCGATGTCGACGAGCTCACCGTCGACCACGGCGTGGGTACGGGCGGCGGTCATGAGTCCGCCGTCCTCACCGGACAGGCCCACGGCCCGGCCCCCGTGCTCGTTGATCAGGCCGACCACCTCGGGGCCGACCTGCCCGACCAGAACCATGCGGACGACGTCGATCGACTGCTCGGTGGTGACCCGCAGGCCGCCGCGGAACTCGCTCGGGATGCCGAGGCGGGTCAGCATCGAGGAGATCTGCGGGCCGCCGCCGTGCACGACGACCGGGAAGATCCCGCAGGTCCGCAGGAACACCATGTCCTCGGCGAACGCGCGACGGCACGCGTCGTCGACCATGGCATGCCCGCCGTACTTGACGACGACGACGTTCCCGTGGAACTCCTTGAGCCACGGCAGCGCCCCGGTGAGGACGGCGACCTTCCGCGCGTCGCCCTCCGGGTCGTACTTGCGCATGACCCGGCTCGTGCCGACCTTCTTCGGCAGCCGCGGCTGCGGCGAGGGCTCGTCGATCCGGACGTCCGGCGGGGTGGGGTCCTGGTGTGCGGTCACGTCGAGTAGGCCGAGTTCTCGTGGACGTAGGCGATGGACAGGTCGTTCGTCCAGATCGTCGCCCGTTGCGCGCCGGCCTTCAGGTCGACGTCGATCGTGATGGCCCGGCCGGTGAGGTCGACGCCCTCCCGGGGGTCGCCGATCGCGCCGCCGCGGCAGACGGTGACCCCGTTGATGGTCACGTCGACCTGGTCGGCCTCGAACGCGGCGTCGGTGGTGCCGATCGCGGCCAGCACCCGGCCCCAGTTCGGGTCGTTGCCGAACAGCGCCGTCTTGAGCAGGTTGTTGCGCGCGCAGGCCCGGCCGGCGGTCAGGGCGTCCTCGACGCTGGCGGCGTTGCGGACCGTGATCGCGATGTCCTTCGTCGATCCCTCGGCGTCGGCCAGGAGCTGCATCGCGAGGTCGGTCGCCGCGGCGGTGAGGGCCTCGGTGAACTCCTCGGCGCTCGGCGTGACCCCGCTCGCCCCGCTGGACAGGACGAGCACCGTGTCGTTGGTCGACAGGCAGCCGTCGGAGTCCACGCGCTCGAAGGACAGGCTCGTCGCCGTCTTCAGCGCCGACGGCAGCACGCCGGGCGGCACGACGGCGTCGGTGGTGAGGACGACGAGCATCGTGGCGAGGCTGGGGGCGAGCATCCCGGCGCCCTTCGCCATGCCGCCGATCGACCAGCCGTCGCACTGCTGCACTGTGGTCTTGGGGACGCTGTCGGTGGTCATGATCGCGCGGGCGGCGTCGGGTCCGCCGTCCTCGCTCAGGGCCGTCACCGCGGCGGTGACCCCGGCGGTCAGCTTGTCCATGGGCAGCCGGACGCCGATCAGTCCCGTGCTCGCCACAGCGACGTCGATCGCGCCGAGGCCGAGCTCGGCGGCCGCGTGCTCCGCGGTGGCGTGGGTGTCCTGGAAGCCCTCGGTGCCGGTGCACGCGTTCGCCCCTCCGGAGTTGAGGACGACGGCCCGCGCCCGCTCCCCCGCGAGGACCTGCCGGCTCCACAGCACGGGTGCGGCCGGGAAGCGGTTGGTCGTGAAGACGGCCGCCGCGGCGTCGTCCGGGCCGTGGTTGAGGACGACGGCGACGTCGGGGTCGCCGCTGGACTTGAGCCCGGCGGCGACACCGGCGGCGGAGAAGCCCCGGGGCGAGGTGACGCTCATGGCGCGACTCCTACGAGCGGGAGGCCCGTGGTCTCGGGGAGGCCGAGGGCGAGGTTGGCGCACTGCAGCGCTCCCCCGGCGGTGCCCTTCGTCAGATTGTCGACCACGGCGACGACGACCAGCCGGCCGGCGTCGGGGTCGACGGCGATCTGCAGGGCCACGGTGTTGGCGCCGAGCACCTGCGCGGTCGTGGGCCACTGCCCTTCGGGCAGCAGCTGCACGAACGGCTCGTCGGCGTAGGCGTTCTCGTACGCGGCCCGTGCCGCCGTGGCGTCCGTCCCCGGGGCGAGCTTCGCCGAGCAGGTGGCGAGGATGCCGCGGCTCATCGGCACCAGCGTCGGCGTGAAGCTGACCCCGACCGGCCGTCCGGCGGCCTGCGACAGGTTCTGGATCATCTCGGGGGTGTGCCGGTGGACGCCGCCGACGCCGTACGCGCTGACCGAGCCCATGACCTCGCTGCCGAGGAGGTGCGGCACGGCCTTCTTCCCGGCGCCACTCGTCCCGCTGGCCGCGACGACGACGATCTCGGGCTCGACGACGCCGGCGGCCAGGGCCGGGGTCATCGCCAGGGTGACCGAGGTCGGATAGCAGCCAGGGACGGCGATCCGCCGGGCGTCCGCGAGCTTCTCCCGCTGCCCCGGCAACTCGGGCAGCCCGTAGGGCCAGGAGCCCGCGTGCTCGCCCCCGTACCAGCGGGCCCAGGCCGCTGGGTCGTTGAGCCGGTGGTCGGCACCGCAGTCGATGACGAGGGTGTCGTCGGGGAGCTGCGCGGCGATGGCCGCGGACTCCCCGTGCGGGAGCGCCAGGACGACGACGTCGTAGCCGGCCAGGTCCTCGGCGCCGCTCGGCCGGACCTCGAGGTCGGCGTACGGGGTCAGATGGGGTTGCAGTTCGCCCAGGCGTCGACCGGCGCTCGAGTTGGCGTGCACCCCGCCGAGGCGGAGGTTCGGATGACCGGCCAGCAGCCGGCACACCTCACCACCTGCGTACCCGGTGGCGCCGGTGACCCCGACCGTCCACTGCCCTGTACCCACGGTGCATGAACATACACTGCCCTGCATGACCGTGCACGGGGGGGGTCTCAGCCGACCGGGTCACCGTCCCCGTAGGGCTGCAGGCGGAGCTGGCGGGCGGAGCCCTCGGGCGTCGTCCGCCGCACCGTCTCCAGGTCGTCGCCGCCCGCGCGCAGGTAGCGGCCCGACCAGGCGTCGAGCTCACCGGCGGCGATCGCGGCGACCATCTCGACGACGCGCTCCGGCGGCGTCCAGTCGGTGAACCCCTGCCACATGTCCATCGAGCGGGTCATCGGGGTGTCCACGACACCCGGCGCGACGTCGAAGGACATGACCCCGCTGCCCTGCAAGGAGAGGTCGAGCGCCTCGGTGAGCCGCATGAGGCCGGTCTTGGCGACCGAGTAGGCGGAGTAGTCGCGGTTGGCCGTGGCGCCCATGCCGCTGGCCAGGTTGACGATCCGGCCGTGGCCGCGGGCGAGCATGCCCGGGACGACCGCCCGCACCAGCAGCTGGGCGCCGCGGATGTGGCTGCTCACGACGTCCCACCACTGGTCGGCGTCTGCCTCCCAGACCGGCACCTCCGCGGCGTCGATGATCCCGGCGTTGTTCACCAGGAGGTCGACGCGCCCGAGCTCGTCGGCCACCCGGGCCACAGCGGCATCGACGGCCGCACGGTCGGTGACGTCCGCCGCGACGGCCAGGGTGCGCACACCGCTGGCCTCGGCGACCTCGGCCATCGCCGCGCTCAGGCGCTCCTCGTTGCGCGCCAGCCCCGCCACGGCGACCCCGCGCGCGGCCAGCCCGTCGACCAGGTGCCGCCCGATCCCGGTGCTCGCCCCGGTGACGAGCGCGACCTGGCCGGCGAGACTCATGGCCTCGTCCGGAGGCTCGCGCCGAGCCTGCGAGGCGTGAGAGGGACGAGGTCCTTACGCACGCAGCTCCGCCCCCGTCCGCTGTGCCGCGGCGGCCACGGCGGCGTCGCGCACGGCGGTCGCCTCCTCGCTCGTCAGCGTCCGGTCCGGCGCCCGGAGGGTCAGCGCGTAGGCCAGCGAGCGCGAGCCGGCCGGCACCGGGGCGCCGGTGTAGACGTCGAAGAGCCGGATCGACTCCAGCAGCTCGCCCGCCCCGGTCTCGAGGGCGGCAGCCACCTCGGCCGCCGGAACCTCGTCCTCCACGACCAGCGCCAGGTCCAGCAGCACCGGCGGGAACGCCGAGATCGGCGGCCCGACCGGGACCTCCGACGCGGGCAGGGCGTCGAGGTCCAGCTCCATGACCGACGTGCGCGCCGGGAGCTCCAGCGCGGCGCAGACCCGCGGGTGGAGCTCGCCCGCGTGGCCGACAACCGTCTCCCCCACCAGCAGCTCGGCGCAGCGGCCGGGGTGCCAGGGCGCCCGGTCGCCCGCCCGCACGGTCAGCTCGCTGCCCGCCGCGGCGGCCACCAGGCGGGCAGCCTGCACCGCGTCGGCCCACGTCGCCGGCCGGCCGGACCCCCACCAGCCGCGCGGCTCGCGATTGCCGGCGAGCGCCACGGCCACGTGCCACGGCTGCTCCGGGACGGCGCCCAGCAGCGCGGCGAGGGTCTCGTCGTCCGGCCGCCGGTCGACACCCGGCAGCGGAGCCGGCGTCCGCCGGTCGCCCGGGAAGACCGCACCGTGCTCGAAGAGGGCGAGGTCGCGCTGCCCGCGCGAGAGATTCCGGGCGAGCGTCGCCAGCAGCCCCGGCAGCAGGGTGGTGCGCAGCGCCGGCTCCTCCTCCGACAGCGGGTTGCGGACCACGACCACCTGGCGGCGCGGATCGTCCTCGGGGAGGCCGAGCGCGTCGAGCACCGGCAGCCCGATGAACGGGTAGGACGGCGCCTCGACGTAGCCCGCCTCGGCGAGCGTGCGGCCGACGCTGCGCCGGCGGCGCTGCCGTTCGGTGAGCCCCCGGCCGGGAGGCGCGGTGGGCAGCACCGACGGGATGTCGTCGTACCCGGCGAGGCGCACCACCTCCTCGACCAGGTCGGCCGGGTCGGTCAGGTCGGGCCGCCAGGTCGGGGGGGTGACGACGAGCGGGTTGCCGCCGGCGTCGACGTCGCAGCCGACGGCGCCGAGGAGCTCCACGACCTGCGCGGCGGTGTAGGGCACGCCGGCGACCCGGGCTGGCTTGGCGGCGTCCAGCTCGATCGTCGGCCGCGGGGCGCGGGTGTCGAGGTCGACCACTCCACCGATCACGCGCGCACCGCCGTACTCGCTCAGCAGCTGGGCGGCCCGGGCGAGGGCGACGACGGTCATCTCGGGGTCGACGCCGCGCTCGAAACGCTTGGCGGCCTCGCTGGGCAGGCGGTGCCGGCGCGCGGTGCGGGCCACGCCGGTCGGCTCCCAGTGCGCTGCCTCGAGCAGGACGGCGGTGGTGCCGTCGCCGATCTCGGTCGAGGCGCCGCCCATCACGGCGGCCAGCCCGATCGGGCCGCTGTCGTCGGTGATCAGCAGGTCGTCCGACGTCAGCCTGCGCTCGACGCCGTCCAGCGTCGTCAGCTCCTCGCCGTCGCGCGCCAGCCGGACGGTGATCGGCCCGTTGACGGCATCGCGGTCGAAGGCGTGCATCGGCTGGCCCAGCTCGAGCATCACGTAGTTGGTGACGTCGACGGCCAGGGAGATGCTGCGGACGGCGGCCTGGGCGAGCCGTCGCCGCATCCACCAGGGGCTCGGCGCCGTGGGGTCGAGCCCCTCCATGGCGATCATCGAGAAGCGGTCGCAGCGGTCGGGGTCGGCGACGGTGACCTTCCACGCCGGCTCCCCCGACCAGGCCGGCGGGGTGACCGCGCCCGGATCGCGCCAGGGGGCGGCCAGGCCGGTGCCCATCTCGCGGGCGATCCCGCGCATGGCCAGGCAGTAGCCGCGGTCGGGCGTGACGGCGAGTTCGATGACGACGTCCTCGAGCCCGACGATCGGCGCCGCCGGCGTTCCCGGCGGCGGGACGTCGTCGGTGCCGGAGCCCAGGACCAGGATCCCGGCGTGGTCGTCGCCGACGCCCAGTTCGCGGACCGAGCAGATCATGCCGTCGGAGACCCGGTCGTACGTCTTCCGGGCGGCGATCTCGAAGCCGCCCGGCAGCACGGCGCCGGGCAGCGCGACGACGACCGTGTCGCCGGCGGCGAAGTTGGTGGCCCCGCAGACGATGCCCCTTACATCCCGCCCTCCATCCCCGGCAACGCCCTCGCCGACGTCGACCTGGGTGTAGCGGATGGGCTTCTTGAATCCGGTCAGGTCCTCGATCTCGAGGACCCGGCCGATGACGAGCGGGCCGGCGACGCCCTCGGGCCGGTGGATCTCCTCCACCTCGAGGCCGAGGCGCACGAACGCGGTGTCCAGGTCCTCGACGGACGTTCCCGCGGGAAGGTCGACGTACTCGGCCAGCCAGCCGATGGGGACTCTCACTCTGCTGCCCCTTGCCTGTGACGGTCGGTCACTGTTCAACCCCGAACACTCGTGTGAACCGGACGTCGCCCTCGACGATGTCGCGCATGTCGCCGACGCCGGAGCGGAACTGCAGGGCGCGCTCGATACCCATGCCGAACGCGAACCCGGAGAACTCCTCGGGGTCGATGCCGCAGGCGACGAGCACCCGGGGGTTCACCATCCCGCAGCCGCCCCACTCGACCCAGCGCGGGCCGTCGCGGTGCTCGGGGAACCAGACGTCGAACTCCGCCGACGGCTCGGTGAACGGGAAGTACGACGGCCGCCACCGGGTGAGCGCGTCGGCGCCGAACAGCGCCCGGGCCAGGTGGTCCAGCGTGCCGCGCAGGTGCGCCATGGTCAGGCCGCGGTCCACTGCGAGCCCCTCCACCTGGTGGAAGACCGGGGTGTGCGTGGCGTCCAGCTCGTCGGTCCGGTAGACCCGGCCGGGCGCCACGACGTAGATCGGCGGCTGCCGCTCCAGCATCGTGCGGGCCTGGACTGGGCTGGTGTGCGTGCGCAGGACCAGCCCGGAGTCCTCGGGCGCGACGAAGAAGGTGTCCATCATCGTGCGGGCCGGGTGGTCGCGGCCGATGTTGAGCGCGTCGAAGTTCAGCCACTCCGCCTCGAGCTCGGGTCCGTCGGCGACCTCGTAGCCCATGCCCACGAAGATGTCGGCGATGCGCTCGGTGAGCGTCGTCAGCGGGTGGCGGGCACCGCGCGGGAGGCGGTCCCAGGGCAGCGTGACGTCGACCCGCTCCTCGGCCAGCACCCGGGCGTCGCGCTCGGCCTCGAGCTCGGCGAGCCGGGCGTCGTACGCCTTCTGCACCGCCTGGCGCGCTGCGTTCACGCGCTTGCCGGCGTCGCTGCGGGCGGCGGGCGGCAGCGCACCGAGCTCACGGCGGGCCAGCAGGACCGGCGCCCGGTCGCCGAGGTGGGCGGGCCGCACGGCGGCCAGCGCCTCCAGGTCACCGGCGTCGCCGAAGGCCTTCTGCGCGGCGGTCACCGCGTCCTCGAGGGCCTCCGGTGAGAGCGCGGCGACCTGCTTGGGGTCGTAGGGATCATTGGCGCCAGACACGGGAGTCCATTCTGCCCGGCTGTCCCGCCGCCCCGCGCCTGGGTTGCCGGCCGCGCGGGTCGGCCGTCGGGAGCGGGTGCTACAACGGCGGGACGGGGGCGTCCGGGCCCGCCCGGGGATCGGAGGTCGGCGTGGCAGTGGTGCTGGCCCTGGCGTCGGCCGTCGTCTACGGCACGGCGGACTTCCTGGGCGGCCTCTCCAGCCGGCGTGCCTCGGTGTTCGGCGTCGTGGCCGTCTCCCAGCTGGTGGGCCTCGTGGCGCTGCTCGCCCTGCTCCCGTGGCTCGGCGGGCCGGTCGGCGCCGAGGACCTCGCGTGGGGTGCGGCCTCGGGACTGGCCGGCGCGACCGGGCTGGTCATCTTCTTCCGCACGCTGGCCGGCGGCGTCATGAGCGTGATCGCGCCCGTGACCGCGGTGACCGCGGCCGCCGTGCCGGTCCTCGTCGGGGTGCTGGGCGGCGACACGATCGGTCCCTGGGCGGCGGCCGGGATCGTGCTGGCGCTCGCGGCCGTCGTCCTGGTGTCCGCGGAGGGTGGCCTGGCGGCGCTGCGCTCGGCGCGGCCGGCGACCCTGGCGCCCGCCCTCGCCGCCGGAGGGGCGTTCGGCCTCTTCTTCGTGCTGCTCGACCGCACGTCCCAGGACTCCGGGCTGACCCCGCTGGTCACCGCGCGGCTGGCGTCGGTCGGGCTGGTCGTGCTCATCGCCCTGGCCGGGAAGCGGTCGCTGACGGTAGGCCGTACGGCCCTGCCGCTGGTCGCGCTGTCCGGGGTCGCCGACATGACGGCCAACGCGCTGTTCCTGCTCGCCACCCAGCAACCGGGACAGCTCGCGATCACCGGGGTGCTCGCCTCGCTCTACCCCGTCAGCACGGTGATCCTCGCCCAGGTGCTGCTGCGCGAGCGGCTCGCGGGGGCGCAGGTGGCCGGTCTGGGCACCGCGGTCGCCGCCGTCGTCCTCATCACGCTGCCCGGCTGACCTGGGGTCAGCGGTCCAGGTCCGCGCCGTCCAGGACCTCGACCGGGAACGGCGGCCGGTCGCCGCCGGTCACCCGGGTGTTGCCCCAGACGTCGTGCTCCGTGGCCTCGGCACGGGCGCGTCCGTGCGGCGTGGTGAGGACGAGGGGAGCGCGCAACGGCAGCTCCGCGGCGACGCGGCCGGTCCAGACGACGTGGCCGGCCAGGGGGTCGAAGCGTGCGGCCAGGACGGCGCGGGCGGTGCGCGGGGGTTCGCCGTCCACGTCGACGGTGACCTCGCCGTCGTAGCCGTCGGGTTCCCCGTGGTCGGTCATCCGCCGTCCCTCCCGTTCAGCCCCGGCGCGGGGGCAGCAGTGTGCCGAGCCCGCCGTGGGCGAGCGCGGTGAGCTGCTCGATCAGCTCGAGGGCGGGCACCGTCCGCGCGGTCGACCACCAGTGCGCGGCCAGCTGCACCATGCCGACGACGCCGTAGGCCCACGTCCTCGCCGCGGACGTCGGTTGCCCGGCCTCATCGAGACGCAGCGAGATCAGTCCGGCCAGCGCATCGGCGATCTGGTGCTCGGTCGCGGCGACCAGGTCGGCCCGCCCCGAGCGGCCGGTGTGGGCGTACGCGAAGCGGTACAGCTCGGGCTCGTCCTCGATCAGCGAGACGAACGCGGTGATCACCGCCTGCAGCGCCGCGCGGTCGTCGGGGTGCTCGCGGGTGATCTCACCGAGGAGCCGGGGCAGCAGGATCGCCCCGGAGATCCGCTCGAGGACGGCGTCGACCAGCTCGTCCTTGTCCGAGAAGTAGCGATAGATGACGGTCTTCGAGACCCCGGCGCTGCGGGCCACGTCGTCGACCGCGAAGTCGGGACCGGTGCTGCGCACCGCCTCGACGGCGGCGCCCACCAGATCCTCCCGGCGGGCCCGACGGTGCTCGGTCCAGCGCGCACGGCGCCCGTCCAGCGCGGGCAGCGGAGCCTCCGGGGGCTCGCCGGATCGCGGCGGAGTGCCAGGGAGTTCGACCACCCGTTGCATGTGTTTCACGGTAACAGCTACCTTTCAGTCACAGCCGCGTCCGACGCCCGGGGGGAACTCGCCGATGACCGCCACCATCCCGACCATGCCCAGCCCGCCCACCGGTCAGTCAGGCCGGAGGCGTGTTGATCGCGAGGAACTGTCCACCCGCCTCCTCGGATCCGCCGCGAAGAAGTCCTACGACCCGGTCGTCGACATCGACTGGGACGCTCCCATCCCCGACGGCCTCTACGGTCTGTCACCGGAGTGGTCGACGCTCTACGGCACGCCGATGTGGGACTCGTTGACCGAGGACCAGCGGATCACGCTGACCATCCACGAGTACTGCTCGATCTCCGGCGTCGGCATCTTCTTCGAGTGCCTGCTCATGCAGCTCGTGCTGCGCGACATCTACGGCGACGACCCGGCCCAGCCGCACGTGCAGTGGGTCCTGACCGAGATCGCGGACGAGTGCCGGCACTCGGTCATGTTCGCCCGCACGGCGGAGACCTTCGGGGCGCCGTCCTACCAGCCGCCGGCGTCGATCCTCCGGCTCGGCAAGGCGTTCGTGAAGCGGTTCGACGGCCCCGCCGCGTACGCGGCGATCCTGGTCGCCGAGGAGATCCTCGACATCTTCCAGCGCGACCTGATGAAGGACGGCCGCGTCCAGCCGCTGACCCGCGCCACGAGCCAGATCCACGTCGTGGAGGAGGCGCGGCACATGCGCTTCGCCCGCGAGGAGATCGCCCGGCGGACCCCCGAGCTGTCGTCGTGGCAGCTGCGCCGGCACCGGACGGCGGTGGCGTCCGTCGCCGCGATCGTCGCCGACAACCTGGTCCAGCCGGCGGTCTACGCCTCCGTGGGCCTGGACCCGAAGGCGGCAAAGGCGGCGGCGCGGTCCAACGCCCACTACGGGGACAAGCTGCGCGACGCCTCGAGCGGGCTCGTCGACTTCCTGCGCGACGTCGGCCTCGTCGGCGGACCGTCGGAACTGCTCTGGAGGCGCGCCCGCCTGGTGTAACGGCCCCGCTGCAGGGGCCCGCGGGGAGCTTGCGAGCCGTGGGGGCAGCGGGGTCCTTCACCATCCCTGGGCGAGCTGGGTGGCGTAGAGGCAGATCGCGGCGGCCGCCGCGAGGTTGAGGCTCTCGGCGCGCCCCCGCATCGGGATCCGGACGCGCGCGTCGGCGCGGGCGGCCAGGTCGGCCGGCACCCCGCGGGCCTCGTTGCCGAACAGCCACAGCACCGGCCCTGCCAGATCGGTGCCGAGCTCGTCGAGCGCCGCCTCTCCCCCGCCGTCGGCGGCCAGCACGGTCACGCCGGCGGCGCGGCAGCCCTCGATCACGTCCTCGAGCGGGGCGCTGCGGACGACGTCGACGTGGAACAGGCTGCCCGCGCTGGCCCGCACCGCCTTGCCGCCGTACGGGTCGGCCGAACCGGCGCCGAACACGACCGCTCCGGCACCGCACGCATCCGCCGTCCGGAGGATGGTGCCGGCGTTGCCGGGGTCTGCGAGCTCGGCCAGGGCGACGGCCAGGCGTGGCGGTGCGGCCGTCACCGACTCGACGGCGACGTCCCGGAAGTCGCAGACAGCGACGAGGCCCTGTGGCGTGACGGTCTCGGAGAGGCCGGCCGCGGCCTTGTCGGTCACCAGTCGCACGGGGACCTCGGCCGACCCGAGGAGCTCACGGTGGGCGTCGGCGGCGGCTTCCGTCGCGAACACCTCGCGCACGGCGTCCGGATCGGCGAGGGCCTCGACGACGGCCTGCCGCCCCTCGGCGAGGAAGAGGCCGGTCGCGTCCCGGCCGGCGCGCCGGGTGAGCTTGCGCGCCGCGACGATGCGGGCGGACCGCTCGGTGAGCAGCTCGGTCACGAAACCTCCTGGACAGACACCGACGCCGCCGGTGCCGGCCCCGCAGGGCCGGTCACCGACGGCGTCGGGAAGGTGCCTGGATCAGGCAGCGGCGTCGTTGGCCGGGGCGGCGGCCACGGCGGCGCGGGACGTCTCCACCAGGGCAGCGAAGGCGGCCGGCTCGTTGACGGCCAGCTCGGCGAGGACACGACGGTCCAGCTCGATGCCGGCCAGCTTGAGGCCCTGCATGAACCGGTTGTAGGTCATGTCGTTCAGGCGGGCGGCAGCGTTGATCCGGGTGATCCACAGCTTGCGGAAGTCCCCCTTGCGCGCCTTGCGGTCACGGTAGGAGTACGTCGCGGAGTGGAGGATCTGCTCCTTGGCCTTGCGGTACAGCCGGGACCGCTGACCGCGGTAGCCGCTGGCGGCCTCCAGGGTCGTCCGGCGCTTCTTCTGGGCGTTGACCGCCCGCTTCACGCGTGCCACGGAAGTGCTCCTGTCTTCTTGTCAGTCGATGGGCGCCGGTCAGAGACCGAGCAGCTTCTTCATCCGGCTGGTGTCGGCCGGGGACAGCACCCCGACGCCCTTGAGCCGCCGCTTGCGCGAAGAGGACTTGTGCTCGAACTTGTGCTGGTTGTTGGTGTGCTCGCGCACCAACTTCCCGGTGCCCGTCAACCGGACCCGCTTCGCGGTGCCCTTGTGGGTCTTCTGCTTCGGCATGTTCCTCGTCCTGTCGTCTGTTTCGGTGCGTCGTCGGGCCCCGTCGCGAGCTCGCGAGTGGCGGGGGCAGGAGGGTCCTTCTTCAGGCGCTGGGCGCCTGCTCCTCGGTCGCGGAGGCCTCGGCCGCGGATGCCTTCTCCTGCTTGGCAGAGCGGCGCGCGGCGTCGCTCGCAGCCTGGTTGCGGTGAGGTGCGATCACCATGACCATGTTGCGGCCGTCCTGCTTGGGGTTGGACTCCACGACGCCCAGTTCTGCGACGTCGGCGGCCAGCCGCTGCAGCAGCCGGTAGCCCATCTCCGGGCGGGACTGCTCCCGGCCACGGAACATGACGGTGATCTTGACCTTGTCGCCGCTCCTGAGGAAGCGCTCGACGTGGCCCTTCTTGGTCTCGTAGTCGTGCGGGTCGATCTTGAGGCGCAGCCGCATCTCCTTGATGACGGTGAGCGCCTGGTTCCGCCGGGCCTCGCGAGCCTTCTGGGCGGACTCGTACTTGAACTTCCCGTAGTCCATGAGGCGGGCGACGGGCGGCCGGGCCATGGGAGCGACCTCGACGAGGTCGAGCTCCGAGTCCTGCGCCAGACGCAGTGCTTCGCCGATCGACACGATGCCGACCTGCTCGCCCTCGGGTCCGACCAGACGGACCTCGGGGACGCGGATACGGTCGTTGATACGGGGCTCGGTGATGGCCTCTCCTCTGCTCTTGCCTGTGAGGAGCCGCGCCCGTCCCGGGTGCCGGAGAGAACGAAGGCCCCGCGAGCGTCAGCTCACGGGGCCCACTCTCTCCGGACGGCACGCAACCCGAAAGGTGCGTGCGCGACGCGACAACCGACCGGGGCCGGTTCTCGCGATCCGGGGACCTGAGCGCCTGGAACGGCGTCAGGTGGGAGCGGGCTCCTCTTGGATCAGCAGCCCCGGAGGACTGCTGGATGGTTCGCGCGCCTCATGTAGCGGGGGGAGGCGCGCCCAGACTACAGCGCCACGAGCCCTGAGGTCATTCCCGGGGGTCAGTACAGCAACGGCGGGGGCTTCGGATCGTTGGCCCGGGCCGCGGCGCGCAGTGCACGGAGCCCCTCGACGGCAGCCACCGCCCGCTCCCGGTCGACCGCCTGGATGGCCAGCAGCGCCACCTCGTCACCGTTCTCGAGGACCAGGGACGCCCAGGGTGACTTCCGTTCGAAGGCGACCGCGCGCACGGCCGACCAGGGCAGTTCATGGCCCAGGGCGATGTTCCGGAAGCGGACGCCGTCGGCGTCGGCGTCGACCCGCGACCGGCCCAGCGCCAGGATCATGGCGGCCAGAGCGAGCCCGAGGCCGGCCATCGCGACCTGGTCCGCGGCGCCGTAGGCGACGACCGTGTTCGTCGTCGACGGCAGGGTCAGCGCGACGTAGGCCATGACCCCGACGACCACCGCAGCCACGGCCGCGCAGACCTGCCGCATCCGCCGGGGAACGGCGGTGACGGGTGCGGGCTCGGCCTTCTCGGACATGCCCCCATGGTCGCAGCACGCGGCTGGCAGAGTGCGGAGACGTGGAGATCAGCGGCACCGCGCAGCACGACGCCTGGCAGGCCCGGGCCCTCCCCCCGGTCGAGCAGCTGCGCGAGGACCTCTGGTCGATCCCCGTGCCGATGGGCGGGCCACTGCGGTACGTGAGCGTCTACGCGTTCGCCCTCGACGGCGGCGGGCTCGGGCTGATCGACACCGGCTGGGAGAGCGACGAGGGCTGGGCGGCGCTCAGCGACGGACTGGCCTCCCTCGGCGGCGGCATCACCGACGTCCGCGGCGTGCTGGTCACCCACCTGCACTTCGACCACCTCGGGCTCGCCGAGCGCGTCCGGCAGGCGTCGGGCGCCTGGGTCGCCATGCACCCCGCGGACGCGGCGATCGTGGCCTCGCCCGGTCACCGGGACGCGGACCGGTTCATCGCCGAGGAGGTCGACTTCCTCGTGTCCCTCGGCGCGGACCGCGACGGGGCGATCGCGGACGTCGGCACCAGCGAGAACCTCGTCCACTTCACGAGGATGGCCGTCCCCGACCGCCACCTGGAGGACGGGGAGCACGCCGACTTCCCCGGGTGGCGGCTGCGCGCCGTCCACACCCCGGGGCACACGCCCGGACACCTGTGTTTCGCCGAGGAGCGGACGGGCCTGTTCTTCTCCGGCGATCACGTGCTCCCGCGGATCAGCCCCAACATCTCCACCACGGCCACCGGCGCGGAGGACCCGCTGCGGGACTACCTCGACGCGCTGGCGTCGGTGGGTGCGACGGAGCCGGCGGAGGTGCTGCCGGCGCACGAGTGGCGGTTCCGCGGGCTGGCCGACCGGACGGCCGCGCTCACCGCCCACCACGAACACCGGCTGGCCGAGTTGCTCGACGCCATCCGCACCCACCCCGGCGGCACGCCGTGGCAGCTGGCCGGCCACCTCACCTGGTCGCGGCCGTGGGAGGAGTACGAGCGGCGGATGCGGATCTTCGCGGTCACCGAGACCGACGCCCACTTGCGGTTGCTGGCCAGCCGCGGCCTGGTGACCAGCGACGGCGGACCGGTGCCGACGTGGACGCTCGCCGTCCGCTGACCTTCGCCGCGCTGGCCGACCGCGTGCTGGGGTTCCCACCACGGCTGGGCGGCACGCGGCTGGTCTGCATCGACGGGCCGGCCGGCTCGGGCAAGACCACCTTCGCTGGGCGGCTCGCCGAGGCCCTCGGTCCGGACGTGGTGGTGCTGCACCTCGACGACCTCTACGCCGGCTGGACGCTGACCGGAGCGGTGGCCCGGCTGGCTGCGGGCGTGCTCCGGCCGCTGGCCGACGGCCGCCGCGGGGGGTACGCCCGCTACGACTGGGCCGCCCGCCGCTTCTCCCCCGACCCGACCCCGGTGCCCGTTGCGTCGGCGCTCGTCGTCGAGGGCTGCGGGAGCAGCCCGCGCGCCCTGGACCCCTGGGCGGTGCTGCGGATCTGGGTCGAGGCACCGGCCGACCTGCGGCTCGGCCGGGGGCTGGCGCGCGACGGCGACGCAATGGCGGCGGAGTGGCGGCGGTGGCAGTCGACCGAGGCGGCGGAGTTCGCCCGCGAGGACACCAGGGCGCGGGCCGATCTCCGGGTGGACGGGGCCGCCACCTCGCCTTCCGGGGCCTTCCGACCGCTCCCCTGAGCGAGGAAACCACCCGGTACGGGATCGCACGTATTGCTGGGCCTGGTTCACTTCTCCCAGGACGGCGCACGTCGAGATCACGGTGGAGCGGCGTCCGACGTGGATGAGAGCCGTCATGACTCGAACGTCCCCCGCGACCGCAACCCTGCCGTTGACCGACGAGCTCGCCGCCGTCTTCGCGCGGATGTCGGGCCTCCTGCTCTCCGCGGAGACCGTGGACACCGCCCTGGGGCTGCTCAGCGCCCTCGCTCAGGAGACCGTTCCCGGGTCGACCGGCGCAGGCGTGTCGATCGTCGACGAGGAGCGACGACGGTCCTCCGGTTCGACCGACGACCGGGTCGAGGAAGCAGACGCGCTGCAGTACGACCTGGACGAGGGCCCCTGCCTGACTGCCGCGTCCACCCGGGAGCTCGTCCGGGTCGACGACCTGGCCGTCGACCGACGGTGGCCCCGCTGGGCGGATGCCGCACTCCCCCTGGGGCTGCGGGCCGCGATGAGCGCCCCACTCGTCGTGGCGGACCGAGCTCTCGGTGCGATCAAGGTGTACGCCGAGCAGCCGGGGACCTTCGACCGGCACAGCGAGCGGCTGCTCACGCTCTTCTCGGCCCAGGCGGCGATCCTGGTCGCGAACATCCAGTCGCACGACCGGGCGACGCGGCTCAGCGCCGGTATGCGGGAGGCGTTCCGCGACCGCGACGTCGTCAGCACGGCCAAGGGGGTGCTGATGGGCCGCAACGCGGTCGACGAGTCCACCGCCTTCGGGATGCTCCTGGCCCGGTGCCAGGAAGAGGGCGTGACGGTGGCCCAAGCGGCGCGGGCCGTCCTGGACTCGGCTGCACGCCGGCGACGCTGATGGCCGGGGCCGAGCGAGCCCAGCCCGCGAGACAACCGTCGGAGGACAGGGAGTCGGCCCTGCGGGCCGCCTACGAGGTCGCCGGGCTGACCCTCGAGCAGCTGTGGACGCGGTACTTCGCACTCGGCGGGAGCGCCGATCTCCTGGAGGTGGACGGGGAACTCGCCGGGTTGGTGCAGCTCCCCCCCGGCGAGCGGGACGTCCTCGCGCACGCGATCAACGAACGCATCGACGAGCTGGCTGCGCGGCACCGGGCTCCCTACTCCCGGCTGTTCCGGGAGAGCCGCCCCACCACCGGCCCCCTGGCCGCGCTCGTCGGCTTGCTGGAGGCGGCCGGATCGGCACCGCCGGAGCGGCTGCCCGTGCTCGCGGCAGCCGCAGGACGGGCACTGGGGGTCGAGGTCGGCGTCCATCTGATCGACCACGAGCATCGCGCCCTCGTGCTGGTGGGGCCCGGCGGCGGCGCGCTCGCGATCCCCGGGCAGGGAATCGACAGCACGATGGCCGGCCGGGCGTTCCGGACGTCGCAGATCCTGTCCTCCGACCGGAGGGACCAGCCACGGCTGTGGGTCCCGATGGTGGACGGCGCCGACCGGGTCGGTGTGCTGGAGGTTCGGCTGTCCACGGCTGACGAGCTCTACGACCCTGCTCTGCGATCGCAGTGCACGTGGCTGGCGGGCCTGCTGGCCCACCTGGTCGCCTCGATGGAGCCGTACGGGGACGAGCTCGAACGGCCCAGACGGCGGCAACGTCTCGCCCCCTCCGCGGAGCTGATCTGGCAGCAGCTCCCGCCTCTCACGGCGGCGACGGACGCCTTCGTGCTCGCCGGGATGCTCGAGCCCAGCTATCACGTCGGCGGGGATGCGTTCGACTACGCGCTCTCGGAGCGGACGGTGTCGCTGGGCATCTTCGACGCCGTGGGCCACAGCCTCTCCGCCGCCCTGATCGCCGCAGCGACGCTGGCCGGCTACCGCAGTGCTCGTCGCGACGGCCGGGGAGTCTTCGACCAGGCGACGACCATCGACGACGTCATATCCGGCAGCTTTCCCCGCAGCACCTTCGTGACCGGCGTCCTCGCGGAGGTGGACGTCGCCTCGGGCAGGCTCAGGTACGTCAATGCCGGCCATCCGCCGCCCCTGCTGCTGCGCCAGGGCAGGGTCGTCAAGGAGCTCTCCGACGGCCGACGGATCCCCTTCGGGCTCGACCCCGGGGGCCTGACGGTCGCCGAGGAGATCCTCGAACCCGGCGACTGGCTGGCGCTGTACACCGACGGCATCACCGAGGCGCGTGACCAGGACGGGAACTGGTTCGGGGAGCAGCGCCTGAGGGAGTACCTGACCCGCGCCATCGCGGCCGGCCAGCCGCCCCCCGAGACGGTCCGGCGGCTCACGCAGGCCGTGCTGGATCACCAGGGCGGGCTCCTCCAGGACGACGCCACGGTCCTGCTCGCCCGCTGGACGCAGCTCGAGCACCCGGACTCTGCCGCGCCCTGAGAACGTGTCCGGCATCACCCTGCTTTACGGGGCCCGCCCGGACGCGAGCGGCGAATCGACACATGCCTGCAACGCGGACGCCGCACCATGGTTCCGTGACCGAGACCGCTCGAGAGACGGACCTCCTGCCGCTGGCCGGCTACACGGTCGCGGTGACGGCCGCGCGCCGGAAGGAGGAGCTCGGCGCCCTGCTGGACCGCCGCGGCGCCCGCGTGGTCTACGCCCCGGCCATCCGCATCGTGCCGCTGTCCGACGACGCCGAACTGGTGGCGGCGACGAAGGAGGTGCTCGCCCAGCCGGTCGACCTGGTGATCGCGACCACCGGGGTCGGCTTCCGCGGCTGGCTGGAGGCCGCCGACGCCTGGGACCTCCCGCTCGTCGAGCACCTGAGCTCGGCCCGGGTACTCGCCCGGGGCCCGAAGGCGCGCGGCGCGATCCGCGGCGGCGGCCTGGTCGACGCCTGGTCGCCGGAGTCGGAGTCCTCGGTCGAGGTCCTGTCCCACCTGCTGTCCGGTGCCGAAGGTCCGCTCGAGGGACGACGGATCGCCGTCCAGCTGCACGGGGACCCGCTGCCCGAGCTGGTCGCCGGCCTGCGCGCCGCCGGTGCCGACGTCCTGACCGTTCCGGTCTACCGCTGGGTGCTGCCCGAGGACGTCGCCCCGGTGCGCAAGCTGGTCGCGACCATCGTGGCCGGAGGCGTGGACGCGGTGACGTTCACCAGCGCTCCCGCGGCGGCGAGCCTGCTCTCGGTCGCCGACGAGCTCGGGCTCACGAGCGAGCTGGTGGCGGCGCTGAACGACCGGGTGCTGGCGATCGCCGTCGGACCGGTCACGGCCGGCCCCCTGGACGCCGCCGGCATCCCGAGCTCCCAGCCCGAGCGCGCCCGTCTCGGCGCACTCGCCCGCGAGGTCGTCGCCCGCCTGCCCGAGCGGGACCCCGTGCTCGAGGTCGGCCCGCACACGCTGCAGGTGCGCGGGCACGCCGCCGTCCTCGACGGCCGGGTCGTCGAGCTGGCGCCGGGACCCATGACGGTGCTGCGCGAGCTGGCCCGTCGTCCCGGGAACGTCGTCCCCAGGCCCGAACTGATCGACGCGCTCCCCGGCGGCGGCGACGGCCACGCCGTCGAGATGGCGGTGACCCGGCTCCGTGCCGCGCTCGGGGCGCCGGTGGTCGAGACCGTCGTCAAACGGGGTTACCGCCTCAAGCTCTGAGGACCGTGCTGCGATCCCTTGAGGCGGCGTGCCCGACGGTCCACATTGAGCGCCGACGACCGCGGAGCCGACGAGGGGAGCTGCCATGACCGTGCTGGTGGCCTACGCGAGCAGGGCCGGAGCAACCCGCGGGGTGGCCGAACGGATCGCCGGCCGGCTGCGCACCCACGGTCTGGACGTCCACATGGATCCGCTGCTGGGTCGCGAAGAGGTAGGCCGCTTCCAGGGCGTCGTCCTGGGCAGCCCCGTCTACTCCTGGAAGTGGGAGAAGGAAGCGGTCGACTTCTGCCACCGCAACGCACCTGCCCTCGCCGGGCACCCCGTCTGGACCTTCAGCGTCGGCTGGCTCGGCCACGGCGACGACGGCCCGTACGACGCCCGGCAACTGGACGACATCCACCGCCTGATCGAGGTGCGTGACCACCGCTTCTTCCTCGGCGCCCTGAACCCGACCGACCTGCCCCTGCTCCAGCGGCTGACCTTCCGCATGCGCGGTGGCCGCGCCGGCGACTTCCGCGACTGGGCGGCGATCGACGCATGGGGCGAGGAGATCGCCCGGGAGCTGGCTGAGAGCCGCAGCGTCCGGTCCTCGTAGGACGGGCCCGAGCCTCGAGCGAGCAGCGCAGGTCGAGCCGCATGAGCACGCGCGGAAAGCCGTTGATCACCGATTCCGTGTCGGCCGCTTTCACGAACCCGGCCCGCTCGAAGAGTCTCCGGGTTCCGACGTAGGCCATCGTGAGGTCGACCTTCCTGCCGTCGTTGTCCACCGGGTACCCCTCGACAGCGGGCGCGCCACGGGTCCGCGCGAACGCCACGGCCCCGTCGACCAGGTGATGGGCGATCCCGGATCCTCGGTGCCCCGGCCGCACCCGGACGCACCACAGCGACCACACGTCGAGGTCGTCGATCCGCGGGATCTTGCGGTTGCGGGCGAAGGTCGTGTCGGCGCGCGGATGGATCCCGGCCCAGCCCACCACCTCGTCGCCGTCGTAGGCGAGCACTCCGGGCGGCGGGTCCTCCTGCACCAGCTGCCGGACGCGCTCCGCCCGCGCCGGACCCTGCAGCGCCAGGTTCTCTTTGGACGGGATCCGGTAGCTCAGGCACCAGCACACGCTGGACTCGGGCCGCTTCGGTCCGACCATCGTCGCCACGTCGTCGAAGCTGCTCGCCGGCCGCACCTCGATCCTCATGCGGCGATCGTGGCACCGTCGGCCCCCTGCAGGGGCCCGCCGCGAGCGTGCGAGCGGTGGGGGGCACGGGGTCCTTTCATACTGTGTGGACGGCCTGGGGCCGCAGGTAGACGACCCAGGTGACGGCGACGCAGACGACGTAGAACGCGATGAACACCAGGTAGGCGGAGTCACCGGTGCCCGTCGTCATGAACGACTGGCGGAACGCGAGGTTGACCAGCACGCCGCCGAACGCGCCGATCGCGCCGGCGATCCCGATGAGGGCGCCGGACATCCGGAGGGCCTTGCGCTCCGCGGCCACCGGGTCGCCGCCCGCGGCGACGGTCTGCAGCGCCTGTGACCGGAAGATCGCCGGGATCATCTTGTAGGTCGAGCCGTTGCCGATGCCGCTGAGCACGAACAGCAGCACGAAGCCGACGACGAACAACGGCAACGACTCCAGCTGGCTCGCCGTCCACACGACGGCCGCCCCCAGCGCCATGGCGATGAAGTTCCAGAAGGTGATCCGGGCACCGCCGAACCGGTCGGCGAGCGTGCCGCCGACGGGCCGGATCAGCGAGCCCAGCAGCGGCCCGAGCCAGGTGAGCGACGCGGCGGCGAGCGGCGTGGCGAAGGACTCGGTGAACTGGTTCTGCAGCACCTGCCCGAAGGCGAAACCGAAGCCGATGAACGAGCCGAAGGTCCCGATGTAGAGGAACGACATGATCCACGTGTGCGTCTCGCGGGTCGCCTCCCGCATGGCCTTCGGCTGGTTCCTCGCCGCCGTCAGGTTGTCCATGACCAGCGCGGCGCCGACGGCGGCGAGCACGATCAGCGGGATGTAGACCAGCAGGACCACCCGCGGGTGCTCCACCCCGACCGTGGCGAGGACGAGGAGACCCACGAGCTGGACGACGGGGACGCCGAGGTTGCCGCCTCCGGCGTTGAGACCGAGCGCCCAGCCCTTCAGGCGGTCGGGATAGAAGGCGTTGATGTTGGCCATGGAGCTGGCGAAGTTGCCACCGCCGACACCGGCTAGGCACGAGACGACCAGCAGGGTCGTGAACGAGACACCCGGCTCCAGGACGATCGCGATGGCGACGGTCGGCACGAGCAGGAGCGCGGCGCTGACGACCGTCCAGTTCCGTCCGCCGAACTTCGCCACAGCGAACGTGTAGGGCAGCCGGACGAACGCCCCGAGAGCGGTCGGCAGCGTCGTCAGCAGGAACTTCTGCGACGGGTCGAAGCCGTAGACCGCCTCCGGGAGGAAGAGCACGAGCACCGACCACAGGCTCCAGATCGAGAAGCCGATGTGCTCGGAGAAGATCGAGAAGAAGAGGTTGCGGCGGGCGACCTTCTTGCCGGTGCCCTCCCAGAACCGGGCGTCCTCGGGACGCCAGTCGTCGATCCACCTGCCCCTTCCCCTGCTCGGTGGCGGAGTGGGAGGAGCGGCGACCGTGTTCGGGGGGGCGCCGGCGAGATCGGGACGGGTGGGGGCGGCCATGACGACGACGGTTGCAATCCCCCGTTTCCCCGGCGTCGCCCTGCTGCTGAACTCGTGTTCCGTTTCCCTCACCGCGGCTGACCCCCAGTGGTGAGGGATCGGGCCGCCGGTGTGCAGCTCTCCCCCGGAACCGACGAAGATCACTGCGTGACCGCATCCGAGGACCTCGCGACGGGCCGCGCCCTCATCGAGGGCGGCAGTCCCGTCGCCGGGTCGATGAGCCGCGCCGCGGCCACAGTCGTCTTCGACCCCGGGTCCGCCGTCGTGCAGGTGAGCGGGCGCTTCGCAGCCTCCCTGCGGACGGTGGCGACCGAGGCAGCGGCCGTTCCGGTCGAGCGTGAGCGGGTGCGAGCGGGCGCGGTGCTCGCCTTCGCGATCGAGTACGCGGCGACAGTGCACCGCGCCGGCCGGACCGCCCGGCGCGACGGGTTCTTCGCCGAGCGGGCCGGGCTGCGCCCGGTCGCCGAGGAGCTCGCGGAGGCGGTCGTCGCGGCGGCCCGTCGGTCCACCGACGAGCGACGGGTCCGGCATCTCGGCTACCTCCTCGCCGAGGCCGCCGTGTCCCCCGACCTGGACGCCGACCTGATCGACACGGCGCTGCGGCTCGCCGGGGCGCTGAGCTGGCGGCAGCTGGCACTGCTGGCCGGCGTCGGCCGTCGGGACCGCGTCCCGTTGCCGATGGCGCCGCTGGAGCCCGAGCCGCGGGCCTGGACGGCCTGGGGCGCACGGGAGGACGTCGCGGGGCTGCAGCGCGCCGGCCTGCTCGAGCCGCCGGTGGCCCCGGTCCGGCCGGCCGCGACCCTGCCCCGGCTGCGGCCCGCCGACCTGCGGCTGACCCGTCGCGGTGTGCTCCTGCACCGGCTGCTGGTGCTCGACCTGCTGCACGAGGACGCCGTGACCGAGGCGCTGGCCGACCTCGGGCTCCCCCGCTCCTGACCTCCGCCATGGACGACGACCCGGCCCGCGCCTGGATCGCGCTGGGCGCGTTCGCGGTCGCCACCGCGCTGGCGTTCTCGGCCTGTGCGGCAGGCGCGACCACCGTCTGCCCGGCGATCGGCTGGTCGAACACGCTGACCGTGGGCCTGGCGGACGACTGGCCGCCCGTCGACGGCGGCACCCTCCTGGTGGACGACGAGCTGTCGGTGCCCCTGACGGGCAGCTCCACGGTCGTGCAGATGGACATGACTGCTCCCGACTCCGTCGTCCTCACGGTGCTCGGCCCCGACGGCACCGAGCTCGCGCAGCTGGCCGCCGACCTCGACTGGCGCCGGATCGGCGGTACCGAGGAGTGCGGCGGCCCCCACGCGGCGAGCGTGATGGTGCCGGTCCCGGCATGACCGGAGGACGCTCCCCCGTGTGGGTCTCCGGAGGCTCCCACCGCGTGTAGGAGGCAGGAACCCGCGGAAGGGGCCTCCGTGCGCACCCAGGAGAACCAGAGCTTCACGGACTTCGTGTCCGCGGAGCAGGCGGGGCTCCTGCGCCTGGCGGTCCTGCTCGCCGGTGACCGCGGACAGGCGGAGGACCTCGTGCAGACGGCGTTGATGAAGTGCTACCGGCACTGGGGACGGATCACCCGGTCCGGTCCGCCATCGGCGTACGTGCGACGGGCACTGGTCACCACGCACACCAGCTGGCGGCGCCGGTTGTCCTCCACCGAGCAGGTCATGGACACCCTGCCGGATCTCGCCGACCCCCATCCAGCGCTCGAGCCCGAGGACGAGGAGCTCCGGCGGGCACTGCGTGCGCTCCCGCCGAGGATGCGGACCGCGATCGTGCTCAGGTTCTACGAGGACCTGTCCGAACTGCGCACGGCCGAGCTCATGGGCTGCTCGGCCAGCGCGGTCAACACGCAGACCGCCCGCGGTCTGGCGCGGCTCCGCGCGTCCGTTCCTGCCCCGGCGGTCGTCCGGGAGGAGCGGTGGTGATGGAGGAGACCGAGCTGCGCGAGCGCCTGGGGTTCATCGCCACGCGCACGTCCCCGCCGCTGCACGACCCCGAGGAACTGACCGCCGCGGTCGTCGAGCGGCACCTCGCCCGGCGGAGGCGGGAGCGTGCCCTGGGCGCGGTGGCCGCCGCGGTCGCCGTGATCGTCGTGGCCGTGCCGGTCGTGGTGTCACGGACCGGACAGGACTCCGGGCCCGCCGCTCCGGCTCCGTCGTCCGCCGTCTACACCACACCGACCCGCGGGAACCTCTCCGACGAGGCCTTCTTCGTCGACGGCGTCCGCCGGCTGCCGTGGACGGACGGACCCGCCGGCGCGGACGTGCCCGAGCCACCCCTGGACACCCGGCACGTGGTGTTCGCGGGCGAGAGCCCCCGGGCGCGGTGGGTGCTCGTGGCCGGCGCGGATCCCCGTGCCCCACTTCCCCCGGACGACGACGGCGACGGTCGGCGCGACCTCGACCGGCTCGACTCGGTCGCGATCGCGTGGTTCACCGGTCCACGGGATGCGGCGGCCGAGGACATGAGGGTGTACGGCGAGCCACGCATGGTCGACGCCGACGAGCCGGCCGCCGTCCTGGCGCATACGGAGCCGTACCGCTCATCGAGGGTGAGCCACTGGATCGTGGTAGGCGCACCCGGCGACCAGGTCGAGGACTCCTGGAGCCGGCAGTTCACACCCGACGGCGAGATCTTCCGCGAGTTCGGACCGATCGACACGGTGGACGGGGTCGCCTCCGGCGGCGCAGGGCAGGTCGACGCGTCTATCAACCGGGCACTGCGGTACCGCGTCGTGCGGGGCGGCACCGAGTTCACGGGCCTACCGGAGACCGAGCCGCGCCCTGACTTCGTCCCGCCCCGGGTCGACCTCGCCCGGCTGCGGCCGGCACCACCACCCGCACCGGGCGACGCCGCCGTGGCATCGGCGATCGACACGCTCATCTCCCATCTCGGCGTGTGGGCCGAGATCTTCGACTTCACGGTGCTGTGGGCAGGAGACCTGCCGACCGCGTCCGGCGGCGCGCGGGTAACCGTCCTGGCAGCCCAGTACGACGACTGGGGCGTCTACCTCACGGGGGCTCTCGGTCGCGACAACGCCGGCCAGGTGAGCGCGGGCACGTGCGGCTCGGAGATCCGGCCGTCGGACACCCCGGTCGACGAGATGGTGGTGGTGCTCCGCTGCGGCTCGGCCGACGGTGCGGAGAATGCACCCACGGACAACCTCGTCGTCGTGGCACCGGCCGGAGCAACCACGGCTCGGGCCCTCGACGACCGCGGGGAGCCGATCGCGAGCTACCCCCTGGTCGACGGCGTCGCCGTGGTGCCGATCCCGGCGGACCTTGCGTCCGTCGCGGTCATCGGCGCCGACGGCGAGATGATCGACGACCGCGCGCCGATGGGTCAGGTCGACTGGGGCGACTGACGCCGTCCGTGCCGGCCGGAATCGTTACCGGATCGTGTCCGACGGGTGTGTCCCTTTCCGGCCGCCGGCGCGTCTCTACAGGTAGCGGCCGACGAGAGGAGCCTGCAGTGCGTGGTGGGGACGGCCGGCAGTCGGAGAGCGCGTCCCTGATCGCCGCCCGGCAGCTGGCCGAGGAGGCCGACCAGGGACGGCGCCCGGCGGGTCCGCGCCGGCGCCGGCGGCCGCTCGTCGTCCCCCCGCCGCTGCTCCCGCCTCCGGACGAGCCGGCGCCCGACGCCGAACCGGAGTGGGACCCCTCGTCCTGACGCGTCAGACCTCGACGACGAGGTAGCCGTCGCGTTCGCGCACCGGGTACGTCCGGATCGGGCCGCCGCCGTTCGTCGAGGCACCGTCGGACCAGCGGTAGGCGTACTGGTGCAAGGGGCAGACCAGCACGTTGACGTCGGTCAGGCCGTCGGCGAGCGGTCCCCCGGCATGCGGGCAGGCCGCCTGCGTCGCGTGCAGCGACCCGTCGCGCAGCCGGAAGATCGCCACCTGGGTCCCGGCGACCGCGAACGCCCGCCCCTCCCCCAGCGGGACGTCGTCCACCATGCCGACCATGTGGGCCTTCGGACCCGCGGATGTCGCGGTCGTCGTCGTCAGGTCGGTGACGCTCATCGGACCGGCACCTTCGGGAGAGCGATCAGGGGAAGCGAGGGCCGGAACTGGCCCGGGGTCGCGGGCTGCTTGGCGTCCTGGCCCCAGGGGTCGGTGTAGGCGTCGATCGAGCGCTGCATGCCGGCGTCGAGGTCGGCGCAGATCCCCTCACTGTTCTCGAGCAGCACCTGCTGGATCTTCTCCAGCCCCACCCGCGGCACGAAGTCGTAGGTGCGCTCGAGCCAGTTCGCGTTCTCGCGGTAGTACTGCAGGAACCGGCCGGTCAGCTCGAGCACGGCCTCCGGTGAATCGACGGTCGCGAGCAGGTCCCCCTTGCGGACGCTGGCCCCGGCGGCGCCGCCGACGTACACCTCCCACTTGCCGTTGCCCACGGCAACGACCCCGACGTCCTTCACGTAGGCCTCCGCGCAGTTGCGCGGACAGCCGACGACGGCGAGCTTCATCTTGGCCGGGCTCTCGATGCCCTGGAACCGGGTCTCGAGGTCGATGCCGAGCTGGGTCGAGTCGCCGAGACCGAAGCGGCAGAAGTCCGATCCGACGCACGTCTTCACCGTGCGGAAGCTCTTGCCGTAGGCGTACCCGGACGGCATGCCCAGGTCCTCCCACATGGCCGGCAGGTCCTCCTTGCGGACGCCGAGCAGGTCGATCCGCTGGCCGCCCGTCACCTTGACCATCGGCACCTCGTACTTCTCCGCGACGTCGGCGATCCTCCGCAGCTGCGCCGGGGTGGTCACGCCGCCCTTCATCTGCGGGACGACGGAGAACGTGCCATCGCGCTGGATGTTGGCGTGGACACGGTCGTTGATGAACTCGCCGTCCTTCTCCGGGACGAGGTCGCGCCCCCAGAGCATCTTCAGCAGCGACGTCAGGCCCATCTTCGACTTCGCGTCGTCGACACCGCCCGGGGCGAGGGCCGCGAAGACGGCGGACACGCTGCGCAGGTCCTGCTCGCGGATCGCCGCCATGAGCTCGGGCTTGGCCATCGGGATGCCGGGGACGTACCAGCTCGCCGACGGGTCCTCGGTCAGCTCGCCGTCGGCGGCCCACTCGACGATCTGCTTGACCAGCGACGTGCAGGAGCCGCAGCCCTTGCCGGCGCGGGTGCGGTCCATGACCTCGCCGACGCTCGAGCAACCGCCCGACACCGCGCCGCAGATGTCACCCTTGGACACCCCGTTGCAGTTGCAGACCTGCGAGTCGTGCGGCATCTCGGCGACACCGACCTCCTCGGCACCGTCGGAGAGATCGACGAGCAGCCGGATGCGTTCCTCCGGCAGTGGCGCGCCGCGGTCGAACGCCTGGGTCAGGAAGGCGACCTTGCGGGTGTCGCCGAGCAGGGTCGCACCCACGAGCTTGTCGTCGCGGATGACGACGGAGAGGTGCACGCCGCGCCGGGGCTCGGAGATCACCAGGAACTCGTCGTCGTCCCGTTCGGGGGTGTTGATCCCCATGACGGCGACGTCGACGCCGGCCACCTTGAGCTTCGTCGCCGTCCGGCTGCCGTGGTACTCCGCGTCGGGGTCGGTGCCGGTGAGCACGTCGGCCAGCACCTTCGCGTGCTCCCACGCGGGGGCGACCAGGCCGTAGACCTCGCCGCGGTGCTGCGCGCACTCGCCGATCGCGTAGACGTCGGGGTCGTCGGTGCGCAGCTGGTCGTCGACGACGATGCCGCGCTCCACCTCGAGCCCCGACCGCACGCCGATGTCGGTGCTGGGCCGCACGCCGGCCGCGACGACCAGGAGGTCGGCCTCGATCTGCCTTCCGTCGGCCAGGCCGACGCCGCGCACGCGGTCACCGCCGATCACCTCGGTGGCGAGGACGTCGAGGTGGACGGCGATACCGAGGGACTCCACGCTCTTCTTGAGGATCGCCCCCGCTTCGGGGTCGAGCTGCATGTTCATCAGGTAGGGCATGGCGTGCACCAGCTCGACGTGCAGGCCGTGGCCCTGCAGCGCACGGGCGGCCTCGAGGCCGAGGAGGCCGCCGCCCATGACGACGGCCTTCCTGCAGCGCCCGACGGCGTCGAGCATCGCGCGGGTCTCGTCGATGGTCCGGAAGCCGTAGACGCCGGCCAGCAGGTCGCCGTCCTCGGTACGGACGCCCTTCATGGGCGGGATGAACGAGTAGCTGCCGGTGGCCAGCACCAGGTGGTCGTAGGGCGTGACGGAGCCGTCGTCGCAGTGGACGACCTTGGCGGCGGTGTCGATGCGGTCGGCCCGGACGCCGGCCCGCAGCGTGACCCCGTTGTCGGAGTACCACTCGTGGCTGTTGAGGACGATGTCGTCCTCGGCGGACTCACCGGCGAGGACCGGCGAGAGCATGATCCGGTTGTAGTTGCCGTGCGGCTCGTCGCCGAACACGGTGATCCGGAACTGCTCGCCGCCGCCGCGCTCCAGCACCTCCTCGACGAAGCGTGCGCCGGCCATGCCGTTGCCCACCACCACGAGGCGGGAGCGGGTGTCGAACTGGTCGTCGTCGAGGTGCAGGGACGTGAGGCCTTCGGGGCGGCCCCCGAGAACGGCTGTCATACCTCGACCAGCCCGAGGTCGATCACGATCTCGCCGCTGACGCCCTCGGGGGCCGCGGCGTGCAGCTCGACGACGGTCCCGCCGGGCAGGTCCTCCACCACCCGCAGGGGCACGTGGACGTCGCCCTTCGCGCCGATCGGGAACCAGCGCATCGGCTCGCCGTCGCGCACCAGCAGGACGTAGACCAGCTCGCCGGTGGAATTGCCGCCGCGGAAGTACAGCGCCTGGGCGGAGGCACCCTGAGGCACCGTGTACTTCAGGGCAGGGTCGATCGGGCCGGGCTTGGCCAGCCCCTCGCCGGCGATCGGAAAGACTCCTTGCAGGAAGCGTGGGCTGCTCTTCACGCGGGTGCTCCTCTTCCGGGACGGGGTGCGGGGCTCGGGGGCGGTGGGTTGCTGGTGGGCCGTCGGTTGCGGCAGGCCCGCGGTCGCCGGTGGGGCGATCAGCTCCGCGGGTCCGTCGACGCGGGCGACGGCGACCGCGCAGACCTTGAAGGCGGGCATCTTCGACGTCGGGTCGAGCGCGTCGGCGTCGGTGAGGGCGTTGGCGCTGGAGCCGCCGCCCCAGTGGAAGGGCGCGAACACGACGTCGGGCCGGATGGCGTCGGTCACCTGCGCGTGGAAGCGGGCCCTGCCGCGGCGGGTGGTCAGCTCGACGACGTCGTCCGGGGCGATGCCGAGCCGGCGCGCGAGGTCGGGGTGCAGCTCCGCGCGGGGAGTGGGGGCGACCATCTGCAGGCTTCGGGTGCGGCGGGTCTGGGTGCCGGACTGGTACTGGGCGAGCACCCGGCCGGTGGTCAGGACGTAGGGGAAGTCGGCGTCGGTCGGCTCGTGGGCGTCGACGTGCTCCACGCGCAGGAAGCGGGCCCGCCCGTCGGGGGTGGGGAAGCGTTCGGTGAAGAGCCGTGGCGTGCCGGGGTGGGTGGCCGACGGGCACGGCCAGAAGACACCCTGCTCGTCGTCGATCCGGTGGTAGCTGATCCCCGAGTAGTCCGCCGCTCCACCGGCGCTGGCCCGGCGGAGCTCCTCGAACACCGTCTCCGGGTCGCCGCTGAAGTGCTGCCCCCTGCCGAGCCGGTCGGCCAGCGTGGCCAGGAGCTGCAGGTCGTCGGGGACGCCGGCCGGCGGGTCCAGCGCCCTGCGGCGGCGGATCACCCGGCCCTCGAGGTTGGTCATCGTGCCGTCCTCCTCCGCCCACATGGCGCTGGGCAGGACGACGTCGGCGAGCTCGGCGGTCTCGGAGAGGAAGAAGTCGCTGACGGCGAGGAAGTCGAGATCCGCCAGCCGGCTGATCACCCGCCGGGCGTCGGGGGCGGACACCGCGACGTTGCTCGCCAGCACCAGCAGGGTCCGGACCCCGCCGTCCGTGCCGAGTGCGTCGAGCAGCTCGAAGGCGCTCTTCCCCGGCATCGGCAGGTCGTCGGGGTCGACGCCCCAGACCGCCGCGACGTGGGAGCGGGCGGCGGGATCCCTCAACGACCGGTAGCCGGGCAGCTGGTCGGCCTTCTGACCGTGCTCGCGGCCACCCTGCCCGTTGCCCTGGCCGGTGACCGTGCCCCAGCCGCTCCCCGGCCGGCCCGGGAGACCGAGCGCCAGCGCCAGGTTGATCCAGGCCTGGGCGGTGTCGGTGCCGCTGCGGTGCTGCTCGGCACCGCGCGCGGTCAGGACGATCGCCTTCTCCGCCCGGGCGAGGGCGAAGACGGTGCGGCGCTGGTACTCCACGGGGACGCCGGTGAGCCGCTCGACGCGATCGGGCCAGTACGCGGCGACGCCCGCCTTCACGTCGTCGAAGCCGGTCGTGCGGGCCGCGACGTACTCCTCGTCGACGAGCCCCTCGGCGATCGCGATGTGCAGCAGCCCGTTGGCCAGTGCGAGGTCGGTGCCGGGCAGCGGCTGGAGGTGCAGCTCGGCGTTCTTGGCGGTGTTCGTGCGTCGGGGGTCGACGACGACGTGCTGGGCGCCGCGGGTCCGGCCCTCGTCGAAGTACTGCATGGCCGGCGGCATCGTGTCGGCCGGGTTGCTGCCGACCAGGACGACGGCGTCGGCCCCGGCGATGTCGCTGAGCGGGAACGGCATGCCGCGGTCGAGCCCGAACGCGCGGTTGGCCGCACCCGCGGCCGAGGACATGCAGAAGCGGCCGTTGTAGTCGATGGCGCTGGTGCGCAGGGCGACCCGGGCGAACTTGCCGAACTGGTACGCCTGCTCGTTGGTCAGCGACCCGCCACCGAAGCAGCCGACCGCGTCGCGGCCGTAGCGGGCCTGGGTGCGCTCGATCGCGTCGACCAGCCGGCCGAGGGCGTCGTCCCAGGTCGCCTCGACGAGCGGGCTGGTGCGGTCGCCGTCCACGGCCCGGACGAGGGGGCGCAGCAGCCGCTCCGGGTGGTCGAGCAGCTCCGTGGAGGACCAGCCCTTGCAGCACAGGCCGCCCTTGTTCGTCGGGAAGTCGGCGGGGAGGAGGGTGGCCGGGCGGGCGCCGGCGGTGACCTTCATGCCGCACTGGAGGGAGCAGTACGGGCAGTGGGTCAGCGTCGTCCGCGACGTGCCGGCGCCCCGCACGGGCGACTCGGGAGACACGGCTGCGGGCATGCGTCGAGGGTCTGTCGCCGTCGTTTCCCATCCTCGACACCGGCGTCAACGCTGAGTTCCATCGACCTCACGGCGTCCGGCAGGCAGTTGTGCGGTCCCTGGCGGTGCCGAAATGGCGGTTTCGGCCCCTTCGGGACGGTGCCGAAATCGCGATTCTGGCTGCGGTGGTCGAATGGGGGCGTGACCTCGCGCCGTCCCACCGTCCAGCGGATCGACTCCCCGGACGAGGAGGGCCCGGACGTCCGGCTCGCCGAGCAGCGCGACGTCCCCCGGATCGCCGCCACGCTGACCGTCGCCCTGGCCGACTCGCGCTGGACCCGATGGGCCCTGCCCGACGACGGGCGCATGCAGCGGCTCACCCGCCTGCACGAGCTCGACGCCGGCCACCGCGGCGTCGCCACGCGCTCGGCGTGGGTCACCGATGACGTCGACGCCGTCGCGGTCTGGGAACCGCCTGCCGGCACCGCTCCGGTGCCGGACGACGTCCGGGCCGCCCTGTCCGCCGAGCTCCCCTACCTGTCCGGGCACCGGATCGGCCCCGTCCGCGACACCGATGCCCTGGTCGACCGGCACCGCCCGAGCGCGCCGCACTGGTGGCTGCGCCACCTCGGCGTCCGGCCGTCGTCCCGGCGACGGGGTCTCGCCGCGGCCGTGCTGGCGCCGGTCCTCGTCCGCTGCGACGTCGAGGGCACACTCGCCGCGGCCGCCGTCTTCTCCTGGTCCAACGTCCGTTTCCTGCGCGGCTTCGGCTTCGAGGTCACCGAGACGACCCGGACGACGGACGACGAGCTGCCGCTGTGGGTCCTGGTGCGGCAGCCTCTCCCCCGCTGAGAGATTTCCGCGACCTGTCGATCCGGGCGGAGCCCGTTCGTACAGGGGATGAGCAGCCGGCGAGGGGCCGGCGCCGACCCCAGGAGGAACGAGATGCCGCGCTATCTGATGACCGTGGTCGAGCCGAGCACGGGACCCGGCCTCGCGCCCGGCCAGCTGGACCAGATCATGAAGGACGTCGACGCCCTCCACCAGGAGATGCAGGATGCCGGCGTTTGGGTGTTCGGCGGCGGTCTGCATCCGCCGGGCACCGCCACCACGCTCCGGCCCCGGGGCGACGAGGTGCTGCTGACCGACGGGCCGTTCGTCGAGGGCAAGGAGCACGTCGGAGGGCTCTCGGTGATCGACGTCCCTGACCTCGACGCCGCGTTGGAGTGGGGCCGCAAGCTGGTCCGGGCCACCACGATCCCGATCGAGGTGCGCCCGTTCTACGACACCGCGGGATGACGGCGGGGCGCGTGGTGCCCACGGCCGCGGCGGAGGTCGAGCGCGTCTTCCGGGACAGCTACGGCCGGGCGGTCGCCGTCCTCACCCGCCTCCTCGGTGACATCGACGCGGCCGAGGAGGCGGTGCAGGAGGCCTTCCTCACCGCGGTGCGGCGCTGGCCGGTCGACGGTGTCCCGCCGAGCCCGCCCGGCTGGATCATCACGACCGCCCGCAACCGCGCGATCGACCGGCTCCGCCGCGAGTCGACCCGCGCCGACCGGCACGCGCAGGCCGCGCTGCTGCTGGCACCCGACGAGCCGCTCGAGGAGTCCGCCGTGCGCGACGACCGGCTGAGGATGGTGTTCACCTGCTGCCACCCGTCGCTGTCGACCGCGGCTCAGGTGGCCCTGACGCTCCGGCTGATCGGCGGCCTGACGACGGCGGAGATCGCGGCGGCCTTCCTCGTGCCCGAGGCGACGATGGCGCAACGGCTGGTGCGCGCGAAGGCCAAGATCCGCGACGCCCGCATCCCCTACCGGGTGCCGACGGAGGCGGAGCTGCCCGACCGCCTGGGCGCCGTCCTCGCGGTGGTGTACCTGGTCTTCACCGAGGGGCACGACGCGACGTCCGGCGAGCGGCTGGTCCGCGACGACCTGTGCGCGGAGGCCATCCGGCTCGGCCGGCTGCTGGCGGAGCTGATGCCCGACGAGCCGGAGGTGACGGGCCTGCTCGCGCTGATGCTGCTGACGGAGTCGCGCCGGGCGGCGCGCACCGGTCCCGAGGGCGGCCTGGTGCTGCTGGCCGACCAGGACCGTTCCCGCTGGGACCGGTCGCTGATCGCCGAGGGTCAGGAGCTCGTCCGGCGCTGCCTGCGGCGGAACCGGCCCGGGGCGTACCAGATCCAGGCGGCGATCAACGCCGTCCACAGCGATGCCCCGTCGACGGCCGCCACGGACTGGGCCCAGATCGTCGCGCTCTACGACCAGCTGATGGTCGTCGCTCCGAGCCAGGTCGTGGAGCTGCACCGGGCCGTCGCCGTGGCCGAGGTGTCGGGACCGGCGGCCGGGCTCGCGCTGGTCGACCGGCTCGGTCTCGGCCGTTCCCACCTGTTCCACGCCGTCCGCGCCGACCTGCTCCGGCGCCTGGGCCGGCCGGCCGAGGCCGCGGAGGCCTACCGGACGGCGATGTCGCTGACGCAGAACGAGCCGGAGCGGGCTTACCTCCGGGCCCGCCGTGATGCGCTCGATCACTAATGCGAAGGCCGGCCTGCTGATGACGTCCGTCGGGTTCACTCCACCCAATGCTCCGCCAGCGGCCCCCAATGGTAGGAGCCGATCGACGCCGCCGACACGCCGACTTGGAGTGTGCAAAGTCAGCAATGGGGCGTGAGCGCCAGCCTGGCGCTCACTCCGCAGGACAGAAAGTCGGATCCGTGGAGGCCAGGTACTCGAACCGTATCGAAACATCGTCTTCGATCACGACCACGGCGTCGCGGCCACGCTCCCAGTGCTCCGGCAGGAGGAAATGCTGGCTATCGGACCGGATCAGGTACCGCAGTCCGCCGTAGCAGAACCGGTATGCCGAATCGTCGCCGTCAATGGTCTGGACGGTGAGGCCCGAGCCCCGCAGGTGCAGTTCCCGCTCGCTTAGCAGAATCACGCTGGGGCGCGCGGCGAGGTCGCGGACGATCGCGATCGCATTCGTCGTCCCGCGGAAGTTGGCGTAGCTGGACACGAGCCAGAACACCAGGAGCAGGAGTATGCCGGCAACGAGCAGCCGGGCTGTCCTCGGAATGGGATCGGTCCCGGTGCTCTTGGTCCGCAGCGCCGCACCGTAGACGCAAGCCAGGGCACCTCCGAGAAGGATCGCGGGCACCGTCGGCCACGCTGTTCGGAACGTCACGACACCCGCGTTCGCGATCAGACCGACGAGCAGACCAACCGCTCCGACGACCACCAGGCCGCCTCCGAGAACAGGAGCGTGCGCGGAGTTGATCACCCGGCGGTGCAATAGAACCGCGCCGAGGCCGAGCACAGCGATCAGGAGAAGCGGGAAGTACGTCGACCGGACGCTCCGGAGCAGGAGATCTGTGAACGACAGGTCGAGAAGCCCGATCTCGATGCCGAAATAGCGAAACGTCGCCGCCGCCCTGGTCCAACCGAAGTAGAACAACAGCGCACCGAACAGGCTGGCGGCTCCGGCGAAGCCGGCGATCAGCTCCACGTATTGCTGCACCGAGCCATCGGGGCCCGTCCGGGTGCTCGCTGGGAGGGGATTCTGAGCCGAGCGTCGTCGTGTTGCAACAGGCGCCCGGCGTCTGGGGCGCAACGGTGCCGCGGTCATGCCGCTGCGCATGAATCGTCGAAAACGGATCTGGCGATCCACAGGTCGTCGAGGCAGCCGCCGAAAGACGCGGCCGATGTGCCGCGCACTTCCTGTTCTCCCGCGGGGCGGCCCGCGGCCCCCTCCGCAGAAGGCGCAAGGTCCTGATCAGCTCGCCCGGCGGCACAGGGCTGCCCGTCCGGCATCCTCGGCACGGCGGCCCGCCCGCCACAGTCGAGCCACAGCGGAAGCCCTGTCAGGGGCATCGGAACCCCCTCTTCCTCCACGGGCCCGCCCGCACCTCCGTCGTCGTCCTGGAGAGGCGGAACGCCGGCCTCCTCCTCCGGCCCGCCCGCACCCCCGTCTGCAGGTGGAGGGCTCCCAGGACCTCCGCTGCTGCTGCACGAGCCAACACCCAACCCGACGCACAGGGCTGCGAGAAAGACCAAGAATGTCCGAAACCGAGGATGCACAGCGCACCTCCGCCATCTGTGCAGGGAGACGCATGGTGGACCGTAGGGAGATTTCGTGTACGCGCGGCCCTTCCGATCGTCCTCGGTCGACGAACGGCTGGGTACCCACACCGCGACGCCTCGTGGGCGACGAACGCGGCCCCCTCGGCTAATCCCAGGTGCGGCGCTGCTTCTTCAGCTGGCCGCGCTGCTTCTTCGCCTCGATCCGCCGCTCCTGCGAGCCCCGGGTCGGCTTCGTCCGGCGCCGGTTCGGGGGTGGCGGGGCGAGGGCGGCACGGAGGACGGCGGCGAGCCGCTCGCGGGCGGCCTGCCGGTTGCGCAGCTGCTGACGGTGCTCGCTCGCGGCGATCGTCAGGACGCCGTCGACCAGCCGGCCGCCCAGGCGGGCGGCCAGGCGCTGCTGCTGGTGCTCGCTCAGGCCGGGGATTTCCAGCGGCGCGAGCGACAGCTCGACGCGGGAGTCGGCGGTGTTGACGCCCTGCCCGCCGGGCCCAGAGGACCGGGAGAACCGCCAGCTCAACGCCGATGCGGGCACGACGACGGAGCCGGTGACCACGAGGTCACCGGAGGCGTCGTCGGGTCCGGGCACGGACTCAGTCTGACCGAGCCCGGTGCGTCCAGGGCTGGTGGCCGGTCTCACCACCCGCCGGCCCCCCCGCTGTGACAACCTGGGAGCGGGTCTGCAACCGGACTCCCGGACGAGTACGCCGTACCCGGACAGCGACAAGACGGCGTTCCAGGAGTACCCCGTGTACTGGCTCGTCCTCATCCTCTCCGGTGTCCTCGAGGCCGTCTGGGCCACTGCCCTCGGCCGGTCGGAGAACTTCACCCGCCTCGCGCCGACCGCCGTGTTCGCGGTGTCCCTGGCCGCCAGCATGGCCGGGCTGGCCTACGCCATGCGCGGCCTGCCCGTCGGCACCGCCTACGCCGTCTGGGTCGGCATCGGCGCCGTCCTGACCGCGGCCTACGCCATGTGGTCGGGACATGAGCCGGTGACCGTCGTCCGGGTGCTGCTGCTCGCGGGCATCGTCGGGTGCGTCATCGGCCTCAAGCTGACGCACTAGCGGCCGGCACCGGATCGGCGCCCCCCATGGCGCCCGGCCGGCAGCGGACCAGCCGCCGGACGGTCAGCCAGGCGCCGCGTCCGGCACCGTGCCGCTCCAGCGCCTCGACGGCGTACGCAGAGCAGGTCGGTGTGAAGTGGCAGCACGGCGGCCGCTTCGGACTGATCTCCCGCTGGTAGACGCGGACCGCGGCGATCATCCGGTCGACCAGGGGGGTGCCCCGCTCCCCCGTGCCGGTGCGCCGCACCTCGCGGACCGTCGACGGCGCGAGCAGGAACGAGTCGGTGCCGCAGCCGAGCATGTTGGCCAGGCAGCAGCCGGTGTTCAGCAGCAGCAGATCCCGCAGGCAGCTGTCGTTGCGCCGTCCGTAGGCATAGCCGGCCGGTGGGCCGTAGCCGGCGCCGTAGTGCGGCGGATACCCGGGGCCGTAGCCACCTCGGCGCCGGGGACGGCGCCGCCGCGGACCCCAGCCACTGCTCCAGATGAACACCATGGGTACCGCAGTACCGCGGGAGGATCGTCGGCATGCCCTCCCTCGCTGATGCGTTGCTCACCGGCCCCGTCGTCCTGGACGGCGGGCTGTCCACCGAGCTCGAGGCGCGGGGCTCGGACGTCGGGTCGGCGCTCTGGTCGGCGCGGCTGCTGCGCGACGACCCGGCGGCGATCGTGGCCGCCCACGCCGCGTTCGCGGCGGCCGGCGCCCAGGTGGCGACGACGGCCAGCTACCAGGCGAGCTTCGAGGGGTTCGTGGCCATGGGAGCCACCTGGCGCGAGGCCGAGTCGCTGATCGAGCGGTCGGTGGTCCTCGCTCGGGAAGGGCAGGGCGACGGCTGGGTGGCCGGGTCGGTCGGGCCGTACGGCGCGATGCTCGCCGACGGCTCGGAGTACACCGGCGGCTACGTGGACGAGATGGACGTCCGCGCGCTGCGCGCCTTCCACCGGCCGCGGATGGAGGCCCTGGCCGGTGCGGGCGCCGACGTCCTCGCCTGCGAGACGGTGCCCGCCGCAGCCGAGGCCGGGGCGCTGGTGGCGGAGGCAGTGGACATCGGGGTGCCCATCTGGCTCTCCCTGACCACGGTGCTCGGCGCCGACGGCGTCCCCCGCACCCGGCGCGGGGAACCGGCCGAGGAGGTGTACGCGCTGGTGGCCGGTGTCCCCGAGGTGATCGCGGTCGGGGTCAACTGCACCGCGCCGGCCGCGATCGGCCCGACGGTCACTGCGGCGGCCGTAGCCGGCAAGCCGATCGTCGTCTACCCGAACAGCGGCGAGATCTGGGACGCCGCCGCGCGAGGCTGGACCGGGTCGCCCGGGATCTCGGCGGACGACGTCCCCGCCTGGGTGGCAGCCGGCGCCCGGCTCGTGGGCGGCTGCTGCCGGGTCCGCCCCGAGCACATCGCCGCCATCGCCGCCGCCCTGCCCTGAGGGGCCATCTCCGGAGAGGGCACCTCGGGCGCTAGAGGATCGGGTTGCCGCCGGTGACCGCGACCCGCGCGCCGGAGACGTAGGACGCCTCGTCGCTCGCCAGCAGCACGTAGACCGGCGCGAGCTCGGCCGGCTGCCCGGCGCGGGCCAGCGGCACCTGCTCGCCGAAGCTCTCCACCTTCTCCGGAGGCATGGTGGCCGGGATGAGCGGCGTCCAGATCGGGCCCGGCGCGACGCTGTTGGCCCGGATGCCCTTGTCCGCGTACATCTGCGCCATGCTCGCCGTGAAGTTCGCGATCCCGGCCTTCGTCATCGCGTACGGCGCCAGGTTCGGGCTCGGCATGTCGGAGTTCACCGACGACGAGTTGATGATCGCGCCGCCCGGTGGCATGTGCGGGATCGCGTCCTTGGTCAGCGTGAACATCGCGCTCAGGTTCACCGCGACCGTGTAGTCCCACTCCTCGTCGGTGACCTCGTCGAGGCTGTCGTGGTTCATCTGGTAGGCGGCGTTGTTGACCAGGATGTCGACCTTGCCGAACTCCTCGACGGCCTTCGGGACGATCGTCTTGCAGTGCGCGCGGTCGGAGATGTCGCCGGGCACCAGCACGCACCTGCGGCCGGCCTCCTCGACGTACTTCGCGGTGTCCTTCGCGTCCTCGTGCTCGTTCAGGTACGAGATGAGGACGTCGGCCCCCTCCCGGGCGAACGCGATCGCGACGGCCCGGCCGATTCCGCTGTCGCCACCGGTGATGACGGCCGCCTTCCCCGTGAGCTTTCCCGAGCCGCGGTAGCTCTCCTCGCCGTGATCGGGCTTCGGGGTCATCTCGCCCAGGACGCCGGGCGGCTCCTGCTGCTGGGCGGGCTGACTGTCGGGGCGGGGCTCGGACACGGGCTCCTCCAGGCGGGTGCGGTCGGCTGTCTCGCCGACCGCTACCCGTCCTCCCAGCCCCGGAACCCGATGGGCGCCCGGATCAGGCGGCTCGCGCGGCCTTCGCCTGCGACGCTCCGACCAGCGGTTGCCACCGCATCTCGAGGTGACGCCGACCCGCGGCATCGACGACGAACACCCAGTGGCACTCCGGGCAGTTCTTCGCGCGCATCGCTCATCCCTCCGTTCACCTGCCGTTCACCTTCCGTTCCATCATCGGCCACTTCGACGCGACGACTGAGCAGGCGTTACCGGATCGTGATCGATCGCAATGGAGGCGCGGGTGGGGCTGAGGCGCGGAAGGCCCGGAGTTGTGGGGCACGCTGGTGCCCACGATGTCCACTCCCCTGCTCGACGACGCCGCCGACCTCGCCACCCTCCGGACGCAGGGGGCCGACGCCGACGAGCTCTTCGCATCCTTCGCCGCATGGGCCGAGTCGAACGGCACGGTGCTGTACCCCGCGCAGGAGGAGGCGCTGATCGAGCTGGTCAGCGGGGCGAACGTCGTCCTCGCCACCCCGACCGGCTCCGGCAAGTCGCTCGTCGCCACGGGTGCGCAGTACGCGGCTCTGGCGGCCGGCCGGCGCAGCTACTACACCGCTCCCATCAAGGCGCTGGTCAGCGAGAAGTTCTTCGCCCTGTGCGGGATCTTCGGCGCGGCCAACGTCGGCATGCTCACCGGCGACGCGGCCGTCAACCACGACGCCCCGATCATCGCCTGCACCGCCGAGGTGCTGGCCAACATCGCGCTGCGCGAGGGCGCCGACGCCGACATCGGACTCGTCGTGATGGACGAGTTCCACTTCTACGGCGACCCCGACCGCGGCTGGGCCTGGCAGGTGCCGCTGCTCGAGCTGCCGAAGGCGCAGTTCCTGCTGATGAGCGCCACGCTCGGCGACGTCACGTTCCTGCGCGAGGACCTCACGCGGCGCACCGGCCGGCCCACCGCCCTGGTGGCCAACGCCGAGCGCCCGGTGCCGCTGCACCACTACTACGCGACGACGCCGATGCACGAGACGATCCAGGACCTGCTCGACACCCAGCAGGCGCCGGTCTACGTCGTCCACTTCACCCAGGCATCGGCGCTGGAGCGGGCGCAGGCGCTGATGAGCGTCAACGTCTGCTCGAAGGAGGAGAAGGCGGCGATCGCCGAGATGATCGGCGGCTTCCGGTTCTCCTCCGCCTTCGGGACGACGCTGTCGCGGCTGGTCCGCCACGGCATCGGCGTCCACCACGCCGGGATGCTGCCCAAGTACCGGCGGCTGGTGGAGCAGCTGGCGCAGGCCGGCCTGCTCAAGGTCATCTGCGGCACCGACACCCTCGGCGTCGGCATCAACGTGCCGATCCGCACCGTCGTCTTCTCCGCGCTGTCGAAGTACGACGGCACCCGCACGCGGCTGCTGCAGGTGCGCGAGTTCCACCAGATCGCCGGCCGGGCCGGGCGCGCGGGCTACGACACCGCCGGGACCGTCGTCGTCCAGGCGCCGGAGCACGAGGTGGAGAACCTCAAGCAGTTCGCGAAGGTCGCCGACGATCCGAAGAAGCGCCGCAAGCTGGTGCGCAAGAAGGTCCCCGACGGCATGGTGCCGTGGAGCGAGTCGACGATGAACCGGCTGGTCGAAGGGGAGCCCGAGAAGCTGACCAGCAACATGCGGGTGTCCACGTCGATGATCCTCGACGTCGTCGACCGGCCCGGTGACCCCGTCGTCGCCATGCGCCGGCTGCTGACCGAGAACCACGAGCCGCGGAAGAAGCAGCTCCAGCACATCCGGGAGGCGATCGGCATCGCCCGGTCGCTGCTGCAGGCCGGCGTCCTGGAGCGGCTGCCGGAGCCCGAGCCGGACGGACGGCGCTACGACCTGACTCTCGACCTGCCGCCGGACTTCGCCCTCAACCAGCCGCTGTCGACGTTCGCGCTGGCGGCGATCGACCTGCTCGACCCGGCCTCGGAGACCTACGCCGTCGACGTGGTCAGCGTCATCGAGGCGACGCTGGACGACCCCCGCCAGATCCTCGCCGCCCAGCTGAACAAGGCGAAGGGCGAGGCCGTCGCCCAGATGAAGGCCGAGGGCATCGAGTACGACGAGCGGATGGAGCTGCTCGAGGAGGTCAGCTACCCCAAGCCGCTCGACGAGCTGCTCGGGCACGCCTTCGAGGTCTACCGGCAGTCGAACCCGTGGGCCGCCGACGGGCAGCTGTCGCCGAAGTCCGTCGTCCGGGAGATGTGGGAGCGGGCGTTCACCTTCCGCGAGGTCGTGAACACCTACGGGCTGACCCGCGCCGAGGGCGCCGTGCTGCGCTACCTCTCCGATGCCTTCAAGGCGCTGCGGTCCGGCGTCCCGGCGTCGGCGCGCACCGAGGAGGTCACCGACGTCGTCGAGTGGCTCGGCGAGCTGGTCCGTCAGGTCGACTCGTCGCTGCTCGACGAGTGGGAGCAGCTCACCTCACCCGACCAGCCGCTCGACCTGCCCGTGTCCGTGCCCGCGCGGCCCCGGCCGCTCACCGGCAACGAGCGGGCGTTCACCGCGATGGTGCGCAACGCGCTGTTCCGCCGGGTCGAGCTGTTCGCCCGCCGCCGCTGGTACGACCTGGGCGAGCTCGACGGCGACTCCGGCTGGGACGCCGACCGCTGGGAGGAGGTCGTCCGGGGCTACTTCTCCGACCACGACGAGGTGCGCACCGGAGCGGACGCCCGCGGTCCGGCGCTCCTCGTCGTCGACAAGAGCGACAAGCGGCTGTGGCGGGTCCGGCAGATCCTCGACGACCCGGCCGGCGACCACGACTGGGGGCTCGACGTCGAGGTGGATCTCGACGCCTCCGACGAGGAGGGCACCGCGGTTCTCCGGCTGGTGGACGCCGGCCGCAAGGACTAGCGGCGCGTCGTCCGGCGCGTCACCGGATTGTGTCCGAAGCCGTGCCGGTTCTGTCGCCGCGGGTGCCGGAGCGGCCCTACCCTCGTAGGCACAGGACGCCTCCCCGCGTCCGCGCCGTCGGAGGACCCGATGACCGAGCGCCTGCAGCCGCCCCACGGTTCCGGCCAGAAGACGGCGCGCAGACGGGGGGCGCGGTCGCGCGCGGGCGGTCCCAGGGGCCCCCGGACCGTCCCCGCCGACACCATCGGCGAGCCGACGATCCTCGGCTTCCCCGCGGACGTCCCGGAGGAAGGCACGGCCCTCCCCCAGCCGGAGCTGATCGTCCTCAAGCGCCCCGACCGGGTCGCCGGCGGTGCGCTCGTCCTCGCCGGCGTGGCCGCGAACCTCAGCCTGCTGCTGTCCTGGTCGACCGGCGAGGGCCCCACCGGGCTGGCGCTCCTCCAGCGCAGCGTCGAGGGGCTGGGCGCCGGGGTCGCCGAGTGGGCGGGCGGCGGCGTCTGGCAGCCGTTCGTCGTCGTGGCGAGCGGCGGGCTGCTCGTCGTCCTCGGCCTGCTGCTCCTGGTGCCCGCACGTGCTCACCGGCTCGTCGGCCTCGTGGCCCTGGTCGTCGCCCTGGGTTGCGCGGCCGCGGTCGTCCTGCTGCTGGCCGACACCGGCTGGACGCTCGACCGGTACGGCGCCGGCATGTGGTGCGCCGTCGCCGTCCCCGTGCTGGGGCTCCTCGGCGCCCTCAAGGCGATGCTGACCACCCCGCTGGTCACGCTCGACGCCCGCTGACGACGGCGACCGCCGCGACCTGCTCGAGCAGCGCCAGGGCCGTCGTCCGCATCCTGTCCTCGATGTCGTACGCAGGGTCGTAGGACGCGAGCGTCGCCGAGACGACGGGCAGCCGGGCAGCGGTCGCCAAGAGCACGCCGAGCACCTCCTCCGCCGTCAGTCCGTCAGGGGCGGCGTACCCGTTGGCCGGGGCGATCGACGGGTCGTGGACGTCGAGGTCCACGTGGAAGTGCACCGCGTCCACCCGCCGGGCCAGCCCGTCGAGCGCTCCCGCCAGGTCCGCCGGCCGGCGGACCTGCTCCGGGCGCAGCCAGGTGAGCGCCGAACGCTCCAGCACGGCGACCTGGGCCTCGCTCAGGTCACGCGCCCCGACCAGGACGACGTCCCGTTCCGGCAGCGGTTGGAAGCCGGGCACATCGCCGGCGAGCGCCCGCCAGCAGCGGCCCACCATCATGGCGAGGCCCTGCCCGTCGAGGAAGCCGGAGGTGTCCTCCTCGGGCGTGTTGAAGTCACCGTGCGCGTCCAGCCAGACCAGGCCGACCCGGCGGTGGTCCGCCCTCATCCCCGCGAGGACGCCCAGCGTCGTGTTGCAGTTCCCGGCCAGGAGCAGCGGCACCTCCCCGGCCGCCCGGGCATCGGCGACGGCTGCGGCCACGAGCCGCTGGAGTTCGAAGGCGGTGGCGAGCTCGGCCTGCCAGTCCGACGCCGGGGCGACCAGCTCCTCCCGGACGGCGTGCCCCCGGCTGCGCAGTCGGGAAGCGGCACCGGCCCGGCTCAGGGCGGTGGGGCCCGCCCCCATCCGGACGTCGCGGTGACCGGAGTCGTACGGGGCACGGAGCAACCGCACGGGCGGTCGCTCCGGCGTCGGTCCGGGCATGGCGGCGATCACACCACCGAGCCGCCGTCCGGACCAGCGGCCTGTGTCAGGCTCGGAAGCGATGAACGCATGACCGGCTGGGAGATGGCCGCCGTGGCCGCGGCCGGCCTCGCGGCGGGCGGGATCAACGCCGTCGTCGGCTCCGGCACCCTGGTCAGCTTCCCCGTGCTGCTCGCCGTCGGGCTGCCGCCGGTGCCCGCGACGATCAGCAACTCCCTCGGCCTGATCGCGGGCAACCTCAGCGGGGCGGTCGGCTACCGGCGGGAGCTCCGGGGCCAGCGACGGCTGCTCCTCCGGCTCCTGCCCGCCTCCGTCCTGGGCGCGCTCACCGGCGCCTTCCTGCTGCTGCACCTGCCGGCGTCGAGCTTCGAGGCGATCGTCCCCGTCCTCATCGGGATCGCCGTCGTCCTGGTCGCCGTCCAGCCGGCCCTGCAGCGGAGGCTGGCCACGCCCGCGGGCTCGCCGGACCGTCCGGTCGACGGCGCGCGGCTGGCCGGACTCTTCGCCGGGGCGTACGCCACGGGCACGTACGGCGGCTACTTCGCGGCCAGTCAGGGTGTGCTGCAGATCGGCATCTTCGGCCTGCTGCTCCGGGAGTCCATCCAGCGCCTGAACGCGCTCAAGAACGTGCTCACCCTGACGGTCAACACGGTGGCGGCCGGGGCCTACGTCGTCGTCGCCTCGAACCTGGTCGACTGGACGGCCGCGGCCCTGCTCGCGGGCGGCTCCCTGGTCGGCGGGCACGTCGGCGCCCGCTTCGGCCGCCGGCTGCCGTCGTGGCTCCTGAGGACGGCGATCGTCGTCCTCGGCATCATCGCCATCGTGGTCCTGGTGACGAGGTGAACCCCCTCGAGTTCGGCTTCCTCGTCCTCGCCGGCATCGGCGCCGGTCTCGTGGGCAGCATCGCCGGTCTCGCCTCGCTCATCAGCTATCCCGCGCTGCTCGCGATCGGCATCCCGCCCGTGACCGCCAACGTCACCAACACGACGGCGATGGTCCTGACCGGCGTCGGCTCGGTCAGCGCGTCCCGGCCGGAGCTGACAGGGCAACGGTCGCGGGTCCTGCGGCTCGCCGGCGCCTCGGCGCTGGGCGGCGCCGCCGGGGCGGCCCTGCTGCTGTCGACGCCGACGTCGGCGTTCGAACGGATCGTCCCCTGGCTGATCGCCGCGGCCGCGATCGCCCTGCTGGTCAGCCGCCCGCCGCAGGCCCTTGCGGTCGAGGGGGCGCTGGAGCACCCCGAGCACCGCGACCCCTGGTGGCTGCCGCTCGGGACGTTCACGATTGCCATCTACGGCGGCTACTTCGGCGCCGCGGCCGGCGTGATGATGCTGGCGATGTTCCTGCTCACCACCGGCGAGGGCCTGCCCCGCGGCAACGCGCTGCGCAACGTCGTCCTCGGGATCGCCAACGGCACCGCCGCCGTCGGCTTCATCGTGTTCTCGTCGATCGCGTGGTCGGCCGCGCTGCCGCTGGCCATCGGGCTCTTCGCCGGGGGCCGGCTGGGCCCGCGCGTCGTCCGCCGGGCCCCGCAGACGCTGCTGCGCCGACTGATCGCGCTCGCCGGCATCGGCCTGGCGATCCACCTCGGCATCCAGGCCTACACCTGAGCGCGGGCGGACGGCGTCCGAGCAACCTCAGCGGCTGACGTAGGCCGCCAGGAACAGCACGAAGCCGCTGACCAGGAGCAGCAGCCGGGCCGGCGTCAGCCCGTTGAGCAGGCCGGCCGTCGCCTCCACCCACGCTGGGCGGACGACGGCGTCGCGGGCACGCTGCCGGATCATCCGCACCTCGTCGGCGAGCAGGATGCCCGACGTCCCGAGCAGGCCCAGGCCGAGGACGGTGAAGGCGAGTGCCAGCCGGTCCTCGAAGCTGTCGGCCACTCCGCCCAGCAGCAGCACGACGACCAGGCCCAGGAGCAGCCCGATCAGGGCGCCGGCCACGGGAGCCCACGGGCCCATGACGGTCAGCGGGCCGCGGCGCGGCATCCGCGGCGCCGGCCGGACGGTGACCGGTGCGGTCATGTGGGCGGCGTCCTGCTGCGGCGCGGCGCCGGCCTCCTCCGCCGCCGTCGGGACGACCTCCGGCTCGCCCGGCACACCCGGACGGACCACCGGGATCTCCGCCGTGCCCGTGCCGACCGACGTACTTCCGTTGCGTTCACTCATGACTCATCACCTCATCCGTCACGCTAGGCGCATCCGTCCCAGAAGCTCGGACGACGCCCCGAGGACGCGCGAGTGGCCTACGACTCAGTGGCCGGCGAACTCAGTGGCGGCGACCTCAGCAGGTGGCGAGCAGCCCGGCCAGCGCGTCGGCCTCGGCGGGCGTGACGGCCAGGGCGTAGCGGTCCTTCACCGTGACGACGACGGTCGCGTAGGAGCAGCCGTAGGCCGGGTCCGCGGGAACCCACTCCTCGGCGGTCGAGTCGCCCTTCGAGGAGTTCTCCGCCCGCGTCGTCGCGATCAGGTTGGCGAGGTCGTTGGCGAACGCCTCCCGCTGGTCGGGCGCCCACGCCGCGGCCCCCTGCACCCAGGCGGCGGCCAGCGGGACGACGTGATCGATCGGCACCAGGGCGGCGTCGGCCTTCTCGAAGGGGACCATCTCGCCGGTGTACGGGTCGTCGAGGACACCGGCGATGACCACGCACCCCTGCGTCCCGTCGCGCACCTGCACCTCGGTGAGGTCGCGGTGCAGGACGTCGTTGCGCTGGTCGCAGCCGTTGCGGTCGACGTCGGACCACGCCGGGCCGAACACGCAGGCCTCCCCGTCGCCGCAGCCGCGCTCGTAGCCGTCGAGTGCGGTCTTCTCCGCGACCCGCAGGCCGGCCAGTGCCGTGGCCGCGGCGGCGGGCTCGAGCGTTCCGGTTGGGACGTCCGCCTGTCCCACCGACGCGGCGGGCTCCGGCGGACCCGACTCGATCTGCCACTCGAACTCGCAGCCGGTGAGGGTGAGGAGGACGGCGAGCAGCACGAGGACGACGGAACGGGGCACCCCCCGACGCTACGAGCGACCACCGACGGTTCCCGGCACCGACACTCGTTGCGGCTAGACCAGGCGGCGGCTGTCCTGGGCCACGACGCGCAGCCAGCGGTAGCCGTAGCCCTCCAGCGGGACCTCGGCCCCGCCCTTGTCCGACAGCGACGTCTCGCCCGCCTGCAGCAGGTCGACCAGGCGGTGCGAGGCGTCGCAGCCCTCGAGCGTGATCGGCACGGTGCGCGGTTCGGCGCACAGGTTGTGCAGCGCCACGAGTGCCCCGTCGTCCCAGGAGCAGAGGTGGGCGAGCACCTCGGGGCAGGGGTGCTCCAGCACGTGGAAGTCGCCCCACCCGAGCTCCGGCGACTCCCGGTACCGGCGGATCAGCAGCTTCATGAACGACAGCAGCGAGTCGGGGTCGTTGCGCTGGGCCGCGACGTTGACGAACTCGGGAGAGAAGCCGCCGCTGACCACCGGGCCGGGCAGCTTCCGGGGCTCGGCGGGCGAGAAGCCGCCGTTGCGCCCCGACGTCCACTGCATGGGCGTCCGGACGGCGAGGCGCCCCTCGGCATCGAGGTCCTCCCCCATGCCGATCTCCTCCCCGTAGAAGAGCACCGGGGTGCCGGGGAGGGAGAACAGCAGGCTGTAGACCATCCGGATCCGCCGCGGGTCGCCGTCCAGCATCGGCGGCAGCCGCCGGCGCAGACCCCGGCCGTAGACCTGCATCCGCTCCTCCGGGCCGAAGGCGGCGAACACCTCAGCGCGCTCCTCGTCGGACAGCTTGTCGAGCGTGAGCTCGTCGTGGTTGCGCACGAAGGTCGCCCACTGCGAGTCCGGTGACAGCGCCGGCCGGCCCTCGAGCGCGGCGGCCAGCGGTCCGGCGTCGGCCCGGGCCAACGCGAGGTAGAGCGCCTGCATGCCGATGAAGTCGAACTGCATCGTCAGCTCGTCCCCGTCCCTGCCGCCGAAGAACTCCAGCTGCTGGTCGAACGGCAGGTTCACCTCGCCGAGGAGGACCCCGCTGCCCGAGCGACGGCCGACGAGCTGGCGCAGCGCCCGCAGGTACTGGTGCGGCTCCGGGAAGGCGCCGTCGTCCGCCCCCGCCGTCTCCAGGAGGAAGGGGACGGCGTCGACGCGGAAGCCCGAGAGCCCGAGCTGCAGCCAGAACCCCATCACCTTGGCGATCTCGTCGCGCACCCGCGGCTCGGTGACGTTCAGGTCCGGCTGCTCCTTGTAGAACTTGTGCAGGTACCACTCCCCCGTCGGCTCGGACAGCGTCCAGATGCTGGTCTCCTGGTCGGGGAAGACGACGTCCTTCGTCGTGTCGGGCGGCGGGTCCGAGCGCCAGACGTAGAAGTCGCGGAACGGCGAGTCCTTGCTCCTCTCGGCCGACCGGAACCAGGGGTGCTTGCGCGAGGTGTGGTTGACGACGAGGTCGGCGATCACCCGCATGCCGCGGTCGTTCGCCGTCCGGATGACCTCGACGAGGTCGCCGTGCGTGCCCAGCCGGGGATCGACGCCGTAGAAGTCGGTGATGTCGTAGCCGTCGTCGCGCTCGGCGGTCGGGTAGAAGGGCATCAGCCACAGGCAGGTGACGCCGAGGTCGGCGAGGTGGTCGAGCCGCTGGGCCAGGCCGGCGAAGTCCCCGATGCCGTCGCCGTTCCAGTCCATGAACGTCTCGACGTCGAGGCAGTAGACGACGGCGGTCTTCCACCAGAGGTCACTGGTGTCGGTGATCCTCATACCGCCACCGCCGGCTCCGGCTTCTCGACGTCCAGCTGGGGCAGCACGTGCTCGCCGAACGCGTCGAGGAAGCCGCGCTGCTCCTGGCCGACGTGGTGCAGGTAGATGTCGTCGAAACCGAGCTCGACGTACTCGTCGATCCAGGCGGCGTGCTGACCGAGGTCCGACGACACGCGCACGACCTTCGCCACGTCGTCCGGGGTGACGTGGGCGCTGGCCTGCTCGAACGCCTCCGGGGTGTCGAGGTCCCAGCACAGCGGTGGGGGGAAGACGTTGCTGTGCCACTCCTCGAACGCGATGGCCAGCGCCCGGTCGGGGTCCGGGTCGTAGGAGACGTGCACCTGGAGGACGAGCCGGCCGCGTCCGCCCGCGTCCCGGTACGCGGCGATCATCTCGCGCAGGTGCCCGTGCGGCTGGTTGATGGTGACCATGCCGTCGGCCCACTCCGCGCCCCGGCGTGCGGTCGCGACGGTGACTGCGGGCGCGATCAGCGCCGGTGGCTGCTCGGGCAGGGTCCAGATCTTCGCCCGGTCGACGGTCACCAGCCCGTCGTGCGTGACCTCCTCCCCCGCCAGCAGCGCCCGGATGACGTCGACGCACTCCCGGAGGCGGGCGTCGCGCACGTCCTTGCGGGGCCACCGGTCCCCGGTGATGTGCTCGTTCATCGCCTCGCCGCTGCCCAGCGCCACCCAGAACCGGCCGGGGAACATCGCGCCGAGTGTCGCGATCGCCTGCGCCACGATCGCCGGGTGGTAGCGCTGGCCGGGCGCGTTGACCGCGCCGAACGGCAGGTTCGTCGTCGCCAGCGCGGCGCCGAGCCAGGACCACGAGAACCCGGAGTGCCCCTGCTCGAGGTTCCACGGCGCGAAGTGGTCCGAGCACATCGCGGCCGTGAACCCGACCTCCTCCGCGTGCTGGACGGCTGTGAGCAGCTCCGCGGGATGGATCTGCTCGTGGGAGTTGTGGAATCCGATCACCGGCATGCGCCCATGCCTACCGGTGTCCGGACCCCGCGGCCAGGTGGGTCAGCGGCCGGCGAGTGCCAACCGGACACCGAAACCGAGCAGCGTCGCCCCGGTGACCCCGTCGATCGCACGCACCGTCGACGGACGGCGGAGGCGCCGGCCGAGCGCGCTCGCGAGCGCGATGAGCAGGGCGAACCAGACGGCCGACAGGGCGCCGTGCACGCCGGCCAGCAGGAGGCCGACGAGCAGCGGGTCGCTCCCGGCCGGCAGGAACTGCGGCAGCAGGGCGACGTAGAAGACGCCGACCTTCGGGTTGAGCAGGTTGGTGGCCAGACCGGCCCGGGCCGCCCGCCACGCCGACGTCGCCGGTGCCCCGTCCGGCTCGGCGGGCGCACCGCTCCCTCGCACGGCGCGCACCAGCAGCCGGGCGCCGAACCACAGCAGGTAGGCCGCACCCGCGTACCGCAGGACGTCGTAGGCGAGGTCCGAGGCGGTCAGCAGCGCGGAGACGCCGACGGCCGCGGCGGCACCCCAGACGAACAGCCCGGCGACGATCCCGGCCGCGGTCGCGGCAGCCTCGCCCCGGCTCCGGGTGAGCGCCGCGCGCAGGACGAGGGCGGTGTCCAGTCCCGGCGTGACGGTGAGCGCCGCCGCCACGACGGCGAAACCCAGGACCGCCGTGCCGAGGCTCACGTCGCCATGGTGGCGCACTGGGACTGCGAACCGGCCACGCCCCGGCGAGGATCGCCGGGTGACACGGACACCGACCACCGACGAGTGGGGCATCGATGCGAGCTGGCTGGACGCGCTGGACGAGGAGCACGAGGTGGCTCCGGCGACGATCGAGCGGCTGCGGGAGGTCATCGGGCGTCCCCCGGCGGACCTCGAGGACCGTGCGCCGATCGTCGCCCGGCCCGGGGACGCGCTGGAGATCGACGAGGCCACCGTCGTCTGCGAGGACGGGGACGTGCGGCAGATCGACGGCGAGCTGCCCGAGGACTTCCCCCTCGGCTACCACTGGCTGCAGACGCCCGAGGGCCGTCGCCGGCGGCTGATCGTCTCCCCCGGCGGGTGCTGGCTCCCCGAGGGCCGCCGCTGGGGCTGGGCCGTGCAGCTCTACGCCACCCGCAGCCGCGACAGCTGGGGCATCGGCGACCTCGCCGACCTGCGGGCGGTGCGCCGCATGGCGGCCGACCAGGGCGCGGGTTTCGTGCTGATCAACCCCCTGCACGCGGTCGCCCCGACCGCCGGGCAGGAGTCCAGCCCGTACCTGCCGGCCACCCGCCGCTTCCGCAACCCGATCTACCTGCGGGTCTCCGAGGTGCCCGGCGCCGACGGCGTCGACCTCGAGGAGGATGCCGGCCGAGCGCTCTCCGACGGCACGCTCATCGACCGGGACGCGATCTGGGCGCGCAAGCGCGAGGTGCTGATGCGCATCTTCTTCGCCCACGGGGGCGGCGAGGCGTTCGCCCGCTGGCGCGAGGAGCAGGGGCAGACGCTGCAGGACTGGGCGACGTGGGCCGCGATCGTCGAGGAGCACGGCGGCGACTGGCACACCTGGCCCCCGGAGCTGCGCCGTCCGGAGAGCCCGGAACTGGCCGCCTACGTCGAGCGGCACGGCGCCGTCGTGGCGTTCCACGCCTGGCTGCAGTGGGCGCTGGACCTGCAGTTCACCGCCGCCACCGGTGACATGACCGTCATCCAGGACCTGCCCATCGGCTTCGCCGGGGGCGGCGCCGACGCCTGGACCTGGCAGGACGTGCTGGCCGAGGGCGTGGACGTCGGCGCCCCGCCGGACGCCTTCAACTCGCAGGGCCAGAACTGGGGCTCGCCACCGCTGATCCCGTGGCGGCTCCGGGACGCCGACTACGAGCCGTTCATCCAGTCCATCCGCGCCACCATGGCCGGCGGTGGGGGGCTGCGGATCGACCACGTCATGGGCCTGTTCCGGCTGTGGTGGGTTCCCGCGAACGGCAGTGCCGCGGACGGCGCCTACGTCCGCTACCCGTCCGACGACCTGCTCGACATCGTCGCGCTGGAGAGCCACCGGGCGCAGGCCCTCGTCGTCGGTGAGGACCTCGGCACCGTGGAGGACGGGGTCCGGGAAGCCATGGCCGAGCACGGCGTGCTGTCCTACCGGCTGCTGTGGTTCGAGGAGGACGCCCCGGCGGAGTGGCCGGCGGAGGCCATGGCGGCGATCACCACTCACGACCTGCCCACGGTCGCGGGGCTGTGGACCGGGAACGACGCCGAGGAGCAGCGCGAGTACGGCACGGGGACGGACGAGGAGCTGGAGCGGGGCCGGAAGGCGCTGCTGGAGCGGCTGCCCGGGCTCGCCGAGGACGCACCCGTCGAGCAGGCCGTCGAGCGGGCGCACCGACTGCTGGCGCAGGCCCCGTCGAAGCTGCTGTCGGCGACCCTGGACGACGCGGTGGGTGAACTGCGCCGTCCGAACGTGCCCGGCACGACCGAGCGCCCCAACTGGTCGCTGCCGCTGCCCGTGCTCGTGGAGGACCTGCCCGGCCACCCCCTGCTGCAGAAGGTCTCGGGCATCCTCGCCGCCGGCGTGACCAACGACCGGAGGCCGGCCCCGAGGAGATGAGGACCGGCCTCCGGCCGTGGTGCTCGCGGTGCCGACCGGCGCACCGGCCACGACTCGGAGCGCTCACGGCAGCCCAGAAGTCGTTTGCCTGTGTCGCACAGGCGGCTCGCCTCCCTGCCGCCAACCGGAATGCTGTGCCGCTTCTCACTGACGCCTCGCCGTTCGTGTCGCGACGACGCGCCGGAGCGACTCGCGCCTACCGGATCGAACGTACGTTCGGATGCCGTGCGAGACTTCTGCGGTGGCCGGCGGCATGAGTCCTGGACGAGGGGGACGCTCCCTCGGGGAGCGAGCCGCGGCCTCCGGGGTCCGGACGGAGGTACCGATGTCCGCCGCCGTCCCGGAGCCCGGACCCGCCTACGCAGCCGCCGGGGACGGCGGCGAGGGGCGGCACTGCTGGGTGCGCGATCCCCCCGAGTTCCCGGGCACATGGCCGGGCCTGCTGGTCGAGTGGCGGCAGCGCGGGGGGGCCTGGCAGGGGCGCGTCGCCTACGCGGTGACCGGCCCCCACGGGCCGGCCCTGGTGGAGTCGTGGCTGCCGGCGGCCCGGCTGGAGCCGCGATGATCACGGTTGGCGGCGGCGCGAGGTGGCTATGGCCGGACGGTCACATTCCTTCCCGGACGGAGCAACGATGACTTCCCCCGACGACGGCGCCACTCTCGACGACGTGATCCAGCCCGAGGAGCACCCCACGCGCGACCGGACCCAGCACGCGAAGGACCCGCACCCGAGCGACGAGGTGCTGGAGCACCGCACGGAGCTGGAGCGCCAGGCCGTGGGTTCGGACGACGCCGACCCCACCGGCGCCGAGGAACACGCGGCGACCGACTGAGCAGCCGGCTGACCCCGGCGGACGTCGCCTGCTGGGTGCTCAAGACGACCCGTCCGCCGGACGCGATGGCGGCCGGCTGGGCACCCCGCACGGCGCGTTCGATGACCCGCTGCGTGCGTGCCTCCTACCGCCTCGAGCTGATGGCGGCCGGCCAGCCGTGCCTGCTCTGGGTGAGCGGCCGGACCGCTCCCGGGGTCCACGCCCTGGGCAGGCTGACCGGTCCGGCGGGCGAGGACGACGACGGCCGTCCGGTGGTCCCCGCCCGGCTGGAGCTGCTCGCCGAGCCGGTGCCCCGGGCCGAGCTGCTGGCCGATCCGCGGATGCGCGATGCCGAGGTGCTGCGGATGCCGGCCGGCAGCAATCCCTCGTGGCTGTCGGCCGAGCAGTTCGCCGCGGTCCTCGACCGGGCGGGCGGCGCCGTCCTGGGACGATGAGGGCGTGAATCCGAACCGGCTGCGCTGGGGCGCGCTCGCCTGGCTGCTGACCCTGCAGTTCTTCGTCGTCGAGGCGATCGCGGCGAGCCGGTTCGAGGGGTCCTACTCGCGCGCCGACGACACCATCAGCGCGCTGGGCGCGGCCGACTCCGCCGCTGCGACCCTGATGAACGCGTCGTTCGTCGTCCAGGGGGTGCTGATCCTCACCGGCACGCTCCTCCTGCGACCGGCGCTGATGCGCGGGGCGGCGGACGTCGCCCCTGTCCTGCTGGGCGGCGCCGCGGTGGGCGTCGTCCTCGTGGGCGTGTTCCCGACCGACGGCAACTCGACGATGCATGCGATCGGCGCGGTGCTGTACCTGCTCGGGGGCGGGCTGGCCCTGATCGCTCTCGCCTACGCCGTCCGGCCGCGGTCGGAGCTCCTCGGGACGACGCTGGCGCTGCTCGGCCTGATCGGGACGGCGGCCACGGTGTTCTTCCTGACCGGCGTCGTCGACGTCCTCGGCAACGGCGGCACCGAGCGCGCGGCCGGGTACGTCCTCCCCATCGCGCTGGCCGTCGCCGGCGCGGCACTGTGGCGGCTGGGGGTCCCGTCCTCGGATGCGTCGACCGAGGAGCGCCTCACCCGGCGCGAGGAGCGCGAACTGATCCGCGCGGAGCGGGCCGAGCGCGACCGCCGGCGGGACGAGGCACTCGAGGCGGCGGTCCGGCGTCCGGTCTCCGAGTCCCCGGCGGTGGACGCCGACGGAACCGAGGACGACCCGTGGGCGGGCCAGGGGCGCCGGCGGGACTGATCAGCCCGGCACGAAGGTCAGGACATCCTCGACCGGACGCCGCCCGCTGACCGCCCCGGTCGGGGTCTGCGGCGGGTACCCCAGCCGCACGAGCAGCTGCGGGTGTCCGACCAGGGAGAGCCGGGACTGCAGCCGGGTGCGCGTCGCCGGCCAGTCCAGCGCCTGGGTGAGCGGTGACGCGGCCACGCCCGCCGCGGTCGCGTGCAGCAGGATGCGGCCCAGGCCACGGCCGGCCTGCAACCAGTCGTAGCGGTCGTCGCCGCCGGTGCCCATCAGCACCACGAGCGGGCCTTCCACCTCCGGCGGCGGCGCGTCGGGATCGCCCGCCGGGAGGAACGGTGACTGCTCGCGCTCGCCGGCGACGAAGTCGCGGATGAGCCAGTTCGAGGGACGGGCGTGCGGGTTCCCGCTCGGCACCGCCTCCACCGGGACGCCGTCCACCGCGCCGGGGTCGGTCCGCATCCAGCGCTGGATCTCCGCCAGATAGGCGGCGCCCTGCTCCATCTCCTCGGCCCGGGAGACCAGGACGACGGTGGCGACCTCCTCCTCGGAGCGCGTGATCGGCTTGACCCAGGTGTCGAGGAGGCCGGCCTCCTCCTGCAGCCGGTCCACCAGGTCGGCGGGCACCGCCCGCGACTCGAACGGTGCGCGCACGGTGTGCCGCCGGTCGATCGCCGCGGCCAGCCCGCGGTCCTCGTCGGAGGGATCGCGGGTGCCCGTCACCTCGATCGTCGCCAGGTGGTCGGGATCGCCGTCGTCGGTGAGCAGGTCGACCGCGCCGTCGGACCCGGCGGCGGAGAGGGCCACGACGGCGAACTCCAGGGCGCTCCCGCAGCTGATCACCTGCTGGCGGCCGGTCGGGTCCAGGACGGGCAGGGCACGCTCGCGGTCGAAGAAGAGGTCGAGGCGGTCCGGCCCGGCGACGAACCGCCACGGCTGCGTGTCGAGGATCGACGGCGCCCATGTGGCGTCGGCCACCACCCGCACCCAGTCCTGCTCCTCCACGCCGACCTCCCGCTCCGTCCGCGGCCAGGAGTCGCCCGGCGCCCCGGTCTGCTGCCTACCCCATTCCTGGGCGCGGGCGCCGGTGCGTCGCAGCGGCAGCGTTCGTCAGAGTGGGGTGCCAGCCTCCTGCGTCACCGGCACGGGACGGCGGGGGCGCGTCCGGCGGCGGGACAGGGCGACCCCGGCCAGGCAGACCGCGCCACCGACGACCGCCAGCGCCGGCGGCACCTCGTCGAGGAGCAGCCAGCCGAGCACGATGACCAGCGGCGGCACCACATAGGTGGTGACCCCGAGCTTTCCGGCGTCCATGCGGGTCAGCGCGTACGCCCAGGTGCTGAACGCCAGCGCCGTCGGCACGACGCCGAGGTAGACCATGCCGGCAACCGACGCCGCCGGCGCCCGCCCGAGCTCGTCGATCAGCGCACCGGCCCACGGCAGGCAGCAGAGCATGCCGACGACGCAGGCGGTGAACGTCACCTGGAGCGCGGGCAGCCGGCGCAGGACCGGCTTCTGGGCCACCACCCCGATCGCGTAGGTCACGGCGGCCACGACGCACAGGACGACGCCCACCAGCTCGGTCTCGGCACTGCGAGTGGCCACGCCGATGAGGACGACGCCGGCGAAGGCGACCGCGATGCCGGCGACCAGCCACCGCGGGAAGCCCTCACCCAGCAGCAGGCCGGCGAAGACCGCGATGAGGATCGGCCCGATGTTCACCAGCATCGCCGTCGTGCCGGCATCCAGGTGCTGTTCCGCGGCGTTGAGCGCGACGTTGTAGACGCCGAACCAGCCGACCCCGCAGGCCCCGAGCAGGGCCCACTCCCGGCGCGTGGGCGGCACCCAGCCACGACCGACCATGAGCAGGCCCAGCACGGCCGACCCGACGAGGAGACGTCCAAGCGCGAGCGCCCCGGGTGAGAGGTCCTCCCCCACCCCGCGGATCGCCACGAACGCCGACGCCCAGGCGAAGAGCGTGACGACGACGGCGAGGATCGTGCGGCTGTCCGGGCGGGCCGGCGCGCTGGTCGGGGTGTTCACGGTCGGACCCTAGGTGCCGGGTCCGACAGTTCTCCGGCGGGTTTCCGACGTCGTCCTGCGATGGCGGTCCTGCCACCGAAGTTGGCAGTCCGCCAGCGCTATGCGTGCAGGTGCTCGGCGTAGGTGCGCCGTCCCCGGGCCCCGCCGGACGGCACCGCCGCGCCGTCCCGGACGGCGGCGCTCAACTTGCCGGGCACCGGCGTGGCGACCACGTGCGTCCCCGGGGCGCGGGCCCCGGCCCAGGCCCGGGCGAGGTCGGCCGCCGCCAGGTCCTCCGGCCCGCCGAACTCGACCACGCCCCCGGAGGGAGGCATGGCGACCACCTCGGTGACGTGCGCCGCGACCTCCCCCACGTCGACGGGCTGCACCCGCCAGCCCATCGGCACGGGGAGGACCGGGCCGCGCTTGGCCGAATCGAGGAGGAAGTCGATGAAGTCGTGGAACTGCGTCACGCGCAGCAGGGTCACCGGGAGCCGCGAGGCGAGCAGCACCTGCTCGGCGGCGAACTTCGCGCGGTAGTAGCCGTACGGGATGCGGTCGACCCCGACGATGGAGAGGTAGACCAGGTGCCGCAGCCGTTCGCGGTCCACGGCCTCGACGAGCCGGCGCGTGCCGGCGACGTCCACCTGCCAGGGATCACCCTGCGGGTCGCTGGCGGCGTGCACGATGATCTCGGCACCGGCCGCCGCCTGCCTCAGGTCGGGACCGCCCACCGCCAGGTCCCCTCGAACCCCACCCGGACCGGTCCCCCGCCGCGACAGCAGACGGACCGTGTGGCCGGCCCCCTGGAGCGGTTGCACGAGGCGCTGTCCGAGGCGACCGGTCCCACCGGTGACGAGTACGTCCACGCCCCGCAGTCTTGCCTGCGGACTCGCCCGACCGGGTGCACGAACTCATCTCACATGCGAGATAACGTGCTCCGGTGACGCTCACCGACATGCCCGCCGACACCGCCATGGCGCGCATCGGCTCCCTCGTCCGGGACGCCCGCCGCCACCGCGGCCTCACCCAGCAACAGCTCGCCGACCGCCTCGGCACGAGCCAGAGCGCCGTCGCCCGCATCGAGCAGGGCGGTCAGAACCTCACCCTCGAGCTGCTCGGCCGGCTCTCCGCCGCGCTGGAGAGCGAGCTGATCAGTCTCGGCCCGACCGGCCCGACGCACCTGCGGGTGACCGGCGGACAGCCGCTGCGCGGTCGCGTCACGGTGAAGTCGTCGAAGAACGCCGCCGTCGCCCTGCTCTGCGCCGCACTGCTCAACCGCGGCCGGACGACGCTGCGCAACGTGGCGCGCATCGTCGAGGTGGAACGCATCCTCGACGTCCTGCGCTCCATCGGCGTCTCGGCGACGTGGGACGGGAACGGCCACGACCTCACGCTCGTCGTGCCGGACGACCTCGACCTCGCCGGGATCGACGCCGACGCCGCCCGGCGGACCCGCAGCATCATCATGTTCCTGGGCCCGCTGCTGCACCGCGCGCAGACGTTCAACCTGCCCTACGCCGGAGGCTGCGACCTGGGCACGCGCACCGTCCAGCCGCACATGATCGCGCTGCGGCCCTTCGGCCTGGAGATCGAGGCGCGCGCCGGCGAGTACCACGCCACCGTGCAGCACAACGGCGCCCCGTCCCGGGCGATCGTGCTCACCGAGCGCGGGGACACCGTGACCGAGAACGCGCTGCTGGCCGCCGCCCGCACCGACGGCACGACGGTCATCCGGAACGCCAGCTCCAACTACATGGTCCAGGACCTCTGCCTGTACCTGCAGCTGCTCGGGGTCGGCATCGAGGGCCTCGGGACGACGACGCTCGTCGTCCACGGGAAGCCCGTCCTGGACTCGGACGTCGACTACACGATCAGCGAGGACCCGGTCGAGGCGATGAGCCTGCTCACCGCCGGCATCGTCACCGGCTCCGAGCTGACCGTGTGCCGGGCGCCGGTCGACTTCCTCGAGATCGAGCTGGCCGTGCTTGCGGAGATGGGGTTGCGCTACGAGCTCTCCCGCGAGTACGTCGCCGCCAACGGGCACACCCGGCTGGCCGACATCACCATCTCGCCCTCGGTGCTCCGCGCGCCCATCGACAAGATCCACCCGATGCCGTTCCCGGGGCTGAACATCGACAACCTGCCGTTCTTCGCCGTCATCGCGGCGCAGGCGGAGGGGGCGACGCTGATCCACGACTGGGTCTACGACAACCGGGCGATCCACCTGTCGGACCTGACCCGCCTCGGCGCCGACGTCCGCCTGCTCGACCCCCACCGGGTCCTCGTCAACGGCCCGACCCGCTGGTCGAGCGCCGAGGTCGTGTGCCCTCCCGCGCTCCGGCCCGCGGTCTGCATCCTCCTGGCGATGCTCGCGGCCAAGGGGACGTCGGTCCTGCGCAACGTCGACATCATCGCCCGCGGCTACGAGCACCTCTACGAGCGGCTGGTCGAGATGGGCGCGCAGATCCAGGTCTTCCACGACTGAAAGGACCCCCGAGCCGAAACCGCCATTTCGGCACCTGACGAGAGGTGCCGGAACCGCGATTTCGGCACCTCAGGAGAGGACGTGGCCGGCGCGGATGACGACTCGGGGTGGGGCGTGGTGGGCGAGCAGGTCGACCGTCCTCGTCGCGTCGTGCACGAGCAGGTCGGCCGGGCCGCCCACCCGCAGTCCGTAGCCGTCCAGCCCGAGGACCCGGGCCGCTGAGGTGGTCACCAGGTCGACGAGCAGTTCCTGCTGGGGCGCCGACCGCATGTCCAGCAGGTGCGCGGCCAGGAAGGCGACCTCGAGCAGGTTGTGCCGGCCGAACGGGTAGTACGCGTCCTCCACGTCGTCCTGGCCCAGCGCCACCGCCACGCCCCGCTCGACCGCCCGCTCCACCGGTAGCGCCACCGAGCCGGTGTGCGGGTCGCTGACCAGTCCGAGCCCGACCTCGCGAGCCAGGTCGAGGAGCGCGTCCTGCCGTTCGGCGTCGTAGTGCCCGACGGCGCGGGCGTGACAGGCGACGCCCCGCCCCTCGAGCCCGTGCCGCCGCATCGCCTCGGCGAGCATCCGGGTCGTCTCGTAGGCCGGGTCAGGGGCGTCGTCGGTGAGCATCGCCACCCGTCGTCCCAGCCTGGCGGCCAGCGCGCAGGCCCAGTCGACGTGCGCCTCCTGGTCGGCCGGGGTCGCCTCGATCCAGGGGATGCCGCCCACG
>NZ_SPQM01000345.1 GCF_004570345.1 Blastococcus sp. CT_GayMR20
TTTGGTGCCATGGAGTGCGGGCGAGGTCCGAACATGCGGCCGCGCGGGGCGGCGGAACCCGGCGACGCCCGATGTACGGACGTACGGTTCCGTCGCCCCGCGCGGACCAGCGGCTCCCGAACCGGGTCTTTGGGGACTGACGGTGCGGCGGCTGAGCGGTACGTGGTGCGGATCGTGCCTGGTGCGGTCGTGCTGCCGGCGGTGCGTGCCGTGGGACTGCGGCTCAGTGAGCCACGGCGCGCGCCATCGGTCCTCGGCGCGGTTGCATCGGAACGCCACGAGCGGGTTCCGGCGCGGGCCTGACTCCGGGGGCGGCCTGACGGCCGGCCGGTGCCGGGCTACGACGTGGCTGCGCGGCCACGCCGTTCTGGACGTCCATCACGGCGTGCGCGACGAGTCCGCCCATCGGGTCGTGCCTGATCAGGTCCCGCAGCCGGGAGCGCGAGGAACGTCCCTCGTTGCCCGGATACAGGTGCTTGCCGAGGCCGACCGCGTGTGCCAGGGCGGCGAGCGCCGCGG
>NZ_SPQM01000130.1 GCF_004570345.1 Blastococcus sp. CT_GayMR20
CGGCTCCTCGACGGCCAGCTGCCGGTACACCTCGTGCACGAAGGGATTGGCATCCCGGTAGGTGTGCTGGGGCGCCAGCCCGTACAGGGGGACCTCCACCCGCACGCCGGCGTCCGCCAGCCGCCCGGCGGCCCCGAGGAGGCCGTAGGCGATCGAGCCCAGGACGACCAGCGCCAGGACGACGGCGACGATCCAGACCATCAGGAGCAGCACGGGCCGACCCTAACCGGCGGGCTCCCCGCCGTAACGCGCCAGTGCGGCCCGGGCGTCGGCGGCCACCTGGGCGGCGAGCGCGGCCGGCTCCTCCACCGACGCCTCGCCGCCGAGGGAGGCCACGAGCCGGCGGGCCCAGGAGAGGTCCTCGGTGCGCACCGTGACCGCGAGCCCGCCCGGCGGGTCGTCGACGGCGGTGACCGAGTCCACCGGGTAGTAGTCGGCCACCCAGCGCGCGCTGCGCGACAGCCGCAGCCGCACCGCCGGGGAGCGCGGATCGGGCTGGTAGATGCCGTTGTCGACGTCGCGCTCGTGGGCCTGCGGCGGCGGGGCGGCCGGCTCGTCGAGGACGACGACGTCGTCCACGCGGTCGAGGCGGAACAGCCGGACGCCCTCGGCGCGGCGGCACCACGCCTCGAGGTACCCGCGGCCGTCCACGAGCAGCAGCCGCATGGGGTCGACGGTCCGCTCGGTGCGCTCGTCGCGCGTGGGCACGTAGTAGTGCAGGTGCAGCGCGCGCTTGCGCTCCAGCCCCTCCCGGACGACGGCGAGCGCCTCGTCGCGGGCGTCGACGCTGACCGCGACCGGCGTGACCCGCTCCACGGCATGCCCGGCCGTCGCCGACACCTTGGCCAGTGCCCGGCTGACGGCCTCGCGCTCGGCCAGGCCGGGCAGCTCCAGCAGGGTCTTCAGCGCGACGACCAGCGCGACGGCCTCGTCGGTCGTGAGGCGCAACGGGCGCGCCATGCCCGCGGGGAAGGTGACCCGGACGCGGTCGCCCTCGAAGGCGAGGTCGATGAGGTCGCCGGGGCCGTAGCCCGGCAGGCCGCACATCCACAGCAGCTCGAGGTCGCTGCGCAGCTGCCGCTCGGTCACGCCGAAGTCCCGCGCGGCCTCGGCCAGGGCGACGCCCTCGGGACGGGCGGTCAGGTACGGGACCAGCGCCAGGAGGCGGGTCATCCGGTCGGTGGTGCCGGTGCTCGTCACGCGCTCTCCCCCATCGCGGCCAGGCGGGAGAGCCGGGCGATCACCGCGTCCCGGACCTCGGCCGGCCCCTCGACCACCACGTCGGCGCCGTAGGCGACCAGCTGGTCGGCCAGCCGCCCGGGTTCGGTCGTGCGCAGCTGCAGCCGGTCGTCGCCGTCCTCGGCGGCGCCGAGCGGGGTCGCCTGGCGACGCAGGCCGATGGCGGTGCCCGGCCGGGCACGCACGACGACGAGGTGCTCCGCTCCCCCCACCTGACCCGCGACCACCGCCCCGAGATCGAGGTCGGTCGGCGGCTCGAAGGCGCCGGCCGGGCCCGTGGCCTTGGGCGTGCCGACGACCCGCGAGAGCCGGAACACCCGCTCGGCACCACGGTCGAGGTCGAGGCCGACCAGGTACCAGCGCCCGTGCCAGGCGACGACTCCCCACGGCTGGACCCGGCGGCGGGCCGGTGCGTCCTCGTCGGGTCGCTGGTAGCCGAACTCGAGCTGCCGGCGGTCGCGGGCGGCGGCGTAGCACGGCTCGAAGGCCGGCTCGCCGGCGTCGAGCCGCGGCTGGAGCGGGATCGCTCGGGAGCTGTCGACGTCCACACCGGCCGCCTTGAGCTTCACCAGCGCGCTGTGCGCCGGGCCGGCGAGCTGGGCGGACTCCCACAGCCGCAGCGCGAGGCCGACGGCGGCGGCCTCCTCGCCGGAGAGGTGGATCTCGGGGAGCTCGTAGTCGGCGCGCGCGATCCGGTAGCCGTCCTCGGTGTCGAACACGCTGGTGCGACCGGTCTCCAGGGGGACGCCCATCTCGCGGAGCTCGGCCTTGTCCCGCTCGAACATCCTCTTGAAGGCCTCGTCGGCGCGGTCGCTGCCGTCGTCGGGCTCGTAGCCGGGCACCGTGGCACGGATCTTGGCGGCCGTCACGTACTGCCGGGTGCTCAGCAGGGCGATGACCAGGTTCACCAGTCGTTCCGCCCGCTTGGCTGCCATGCCGCTCAGGCTAGTCAGCCGCGGCGACTCCTCCGCCGCCGGTGGGCCGCCGTCCGAAGGGCTGGCTAGCCTGCGGTCATGCCCTTCTCCGCCTCGCCCCCGCCGCCGTCCCGCATCCGCTGGCGGCGCGGGACAGTGACGGCCACCGGCCGCCGGGGCCGGGACAGCCTGGAGCTGACGGTCGAGGTGCCCGGCGAGGGCGAGCTGCGTGCGCTGGCCTACCCGTCGATGGTCGGCATCCCCCAGGTCGGGGACGGCGTCCTGCTCAACACCACGGCGCTCGCCCAGGGGCTGGGCACGGGTGGGGTCGCGATGGTGGTCGCCGTCCCGGATCGGCTGCCCGACGACCCTGCGGGGCCCGGCCACCTGGTGAAGGCGCGCTACACGCCGTTGCAGGTGACGGTCACCGGTGTCGACGAGCAGGACACCGAGCACCACGAGCTGCTCGCCGAGGCCGACGACCTCGGCGGCATGCCGGTCGTCGTCGCCGACCTGCACTCGGCGCTGCCGGCGGTGCTGATCGGGATGCTCGCCACGGATCCGGACCTGAAGGTCGCCTACGTGATGCAGGACGGCGGGGCCCTGCCGGCCGCGTTCTCGCGCACGCTGGACAGCCTCGCCGCCTCGCTCGTCGGGACCGTCACGGTCGGGCAGGCCTTCGGCGGCGATCTCGAGGCGGTGACCGTGCACACCGGGCTGCTGGCCGCCCGGCACGTGCTCGGCGCCGACCTCGCGATCGTCACGCAGGGACCGGGCAACCTCGGCACCGGGACGCCCTGGGGCTTCTCCGGTGTCGCGGCGGGAGAGGCGTGCAACGCGGTGACGGTGCTGGGCGGCGAGGCGATCGGCGCGCTGCGGATCTCCGACGCCGACCCGCGGCCGCGTCACCGCGGCGTGTCACACCACTCGTTGACGGCGTTCGGCCGGGTGGCGCTGGGCGGGGTCACGCTGGTCGCACCCCGCGGGCTGACGTCGGAGCTCGGTGGCCAGGTCGACGAGGACCTCGCCGGGCAGCCGGACCGGAACCCGGTGGTGTGGGTGGACACCGATGGCCTGGACGACGCCCTGGGCCTCTCCCCGGTGCCCCTGCGGACCATGGGGCGTGGGTATCCCGAGGAGCGGGCGTACTTCCTGGCGGCGGCCGCGGCGGGGCGCTTCGCTGCCCTGCGCGTGCCCGTGCCCGAGGGGAACGACGTTGCGCCGGAGTCCGGCGAGGCAGCGCCCTGACCCTCGGCCGCTGACGGCGCGCTACGGCTGCCGGCTGTCGGCTGCCCGCACGCCTGCGTCGGTCCCCGCGGTTGCGGGTGACGACGGGGCGGTGCTCTCGGCCTGAGCGGCGCCTCTACCCAGCTGCGCCAGCGTCGCCAGGGCCAGGAGTGGCACGCCGAGGGCCAGGAACGCCAGGCCGGGCCGGCTCCACTGGGACAGCGCCACACCCATCAGCGGGGTGCCTGCGGCGATGAGCACCATCGCGGGGGCGTTCATCACGGCGATGGCCAGGCCCGGGCCGGCGCTGTGTGCGCGGGTCACGGTGTCGAAGATGGGGCCGAAGGGGACCCCCACGGCGAAGCCGAAGATCGCCGTGCAGGCGACAGCGGTCGGCAGACCGGGGACGAGGACCAGGACGAGCAGGCTCACGCCGGCCGCGACCAGACTGAGCACGACGGTCAGGCGCCGACGTTCGGGGTGGCGCTGGGCGGCCCATCCTCCCCAGGGGCGCCCGAGGATGCCGCCGACGAGGACCAGGCCGGTGACGATCCCGGCCTCGCTGGGAGACATGCCGTCGCGGTCGACGAGGAACACGACCAGCCAGCTGCTGACGAGGATGCTGAAGCCGAACGTCGCAGCCTGGGCGGCGGCCAGCCGCCAGATGACGGGGCTCGACAGCAGGGGGCGGATCCGCAGGGCGACGTGCGACGGGTCGGCGCGTTTCGTGGGTGCCGAGACCAGCAGCGCGATCATCGCCGCCACGGCGACGACGACGCTCGACGCGAAGACCGCGCGCCAGCCCGCGTACTGGCTCAACCAGGCCACGGTCGCGATCGCCAGTCCGCCGCCGCCGATCGAGAACCCGCCGTACACGCCCTGGGCCTGGCCCGCCCCGCCCAGGAGCCGGATGTACGTCGCGCCTGCCACGAATCCGACCCCGGAGCCGATCCCGACGAGGAAGCGCAGCGCGACCGCCCACCCCAGGTCCGGTGTCCACAAGATGGCACCGTTGCCGAGAGCGCAGAACAGCAGGCAGGCGAGGCCGACGCGCCGGGGACCGTGACGGTCGATCAGTCGCCCGCCCGGGATCTGCGTGACGACCTGGGCCAGGAACACGGCGCTGGTGAGCAGTCCGACGCTGGCCAGGTCGACGTCGAATCGTGCGGCGATCAGCTCGGGCGCCCCGCCGACGTTCGAGATGTTCCAGGTGACGGCGACACCGAGCGCGTACGGGGCCAAGGAGCCCTTGGGCGCAGAAACGGCGGGCCGCAGACGGCCCGGAAACGGAACTCGCACGCTGCCCCTCGTCTGGGATGGCCGGACCGCGCTCACATGCTGGCGATGAGCTTGTCGACGCGCTCGTCAACCGCTTTGAACGGGTCCTTGCAGAGGACGGTGCGCTGGGCCTGGTCGTTGAGCTTGAGATGCACCCAGTCGACGGTGAAGTCGCGGCGCTTCTCCTGCGCCTTGCGGATGAACTCGCCGCGGAGCCGGGCCCGGGTGGTCTGCGGGGGCACGTTCTTGGCCTCGAAGATGCGCGGCTCGTGGGCCACCCGCTCGACCTGGCCGGCCCGCTCCAGCAGGTAGTAGAGGCCGCGGCGTCGGCTGATGTCGTGGTAGGCCAGGTCCATCTGGGCGATGCGCGGATGGCTCAGCGGCAGGTCCCGCTTGGCGCGGTACCGCTCGATCAGCGAGAACTTGATCGCCCAGTCGACCTCACGGTCGATCAGGCTGAGGTCCTCGGTGTCGACGGCCTTGAGCACCCGGCCCCACAGCTCCAGCATCTGCCGGTGCTCGGGGCTGCAGCCCTCCCGGTCGACGAACTCGGCGGCCCGCGAGTGGTACTCCGACTGGATCTCCAGCGCGGACATCTCGCGGCCGCTGGCCAGCCGGACCTTGCGCCGTCCGGACATGTCGTGGCTGATCTCGCGGATGGCGCGGATCGGGTTCTCCAGCGTCATGTCCTTGATCGGGACGCCGGCCTCGATCATCCGCAGCACGAGGTCGGTCATCGTGACCTTGAGCAGCGTCGTCGTCTCGCTCATGTTGGAGTCGCCGACGATGACGTGCAGCCGGCGGTAGCGCTCGGCGTCTGCGTGCGGCTCGTCGCGGGTGTTGATGATCGGCCGGGACCGAGTCGTGGCGCTGGAGACGCCCTCCCAGATGTGCTCGGCGCGCTGGCTGACGCAGTAGATGGCGCCGCGGGGTGTCTGCAGGACCTTGCCGGCGCCGACGACGATCTGGCGGCTGACCAGGAACGGGATCAGGACGTCGGCGAGCCGGCTGAACTCGCCGTGCCGGCCGACGAGGTAGTTCTCGTGGCAGCCGTAGCTGTTGCCCGCAGAGTCGGTGTTGTTCTTGAACAGGTAGATGTCGCCGGTGACGCCCTCCTCGGCCAGGCGCTGCTCGGCGTCGACGAGGAGGCCCTCGAGGATGCGCTCCCCCGCCTTGTCGTGGACGACGAGCTCGGTGAGGTCGTCGCACTCGGCGGTGGCGTACTCGGGGTGGCTGCCGACGTCGAGGTAGAGCCGGGAGCCGTTGCGCAGGAAGACGTTGGAGCTGCGCCCCCAGGAGACCACCCGCCGGAACAGGTAGCGGGCGACCTCGTCCGGGGAGAGCCGGCGTTGACCCTTGAAGGTGCACGTGACGCCGTACTCGGTCTCGATGCCGAAGATCCGTCGGTCCACGATCCGAGACTAGGCGCCGGGAGCGACAGTGGCCGCGTCACTGCGCCCCGGCGCGTTCCGATCGGGTGACGTTCAGCCGTCGCGCGTCGCGTCGAGGTGCTGGAGGAGCTCGTCGGCGGCCTTCTCGATCGCGTCGTGCCCGTTCTGGGAGGCCCGCTGCTTGCCGTGGATCAGCGCGGCGCGGTTGACCGTGCGGAAGTCGCCGTACGGGAACGCGTACCGCTTCTTCGTCTCCTCGTTCGCGTCCGGGTCGATCGCGAGATACCAGGCGCTCAGGCCCTCGTAGCCGCGCTTGTCGATCTCCGCGTTCTCGTCGTCCGCGGAGGGCGCGGCGTCGGACCACTCGGTGTCGGCGTCGTACTTCCCGTCGTCGATCAGCCTGCGGGCGTGGTCGACGGCGGCCTCGTTGACGCGGTACCTCGGCACCGTCAGTCCTGCGGGTCGTGCTCGGTGCCCCCGGCGGTGTCGGGGTTGGCGGGGTCACCGAGACCGGGCGGGGTGCCCGGCTCGGGGACGCTCGGGGCGTGGGTCGTGGTGGCCGGCTCGCGGTCGTCGGGCGCGGGGGTCTCGTCCCCGAGCAGGGTGCGCAGTGCCGAGCCCACGACGCGCCGGAAGGCCCGCTTGGGACGGCGCCGGTCGAGGACGGCGACCTCGAGCTGCGCGCCGGTCAGGCGGGTGGGGCCACCGTTGGTGGCGCCAGCGGTGACGGGGCTGACCGCCGACAGCGCCGCGACGCCGACCTCGAGCGCGTCGGACAGGCCCATGCCGGAGTGGAAGTTGTCGCGGAGGTGGCCGGTGACCGCCTCGGCCTGGCCGCCCATGACGACGAAGTCGGGCTCGTCGACGATGGAGCCGTCGAAGGTGAGCCGGTAGAGCTGGTCGTTGTCGGGCCGGTCGCCGACCTCGGCGACGCAGAGCTCGACCTCGAAGGGCTTGGTCTGCTGGGTGAAGATCTCGCCGAGGGTCTGGGCGTACGCGTTGGCGATGACCCGGCCGGTGACGTCGCGGCGGTTGTAGGAGTAGCCCCGGACGTCGGCCAGGCGGACGCCGGCGACGCGCAGGCTCTCGAACTCGCTGTAGCGGCCCACCGCGGCGAAGCCGATGCGGTCGTAGAGCTCGCCGACCTTGTGGAGGGTCGAGCTGGGGTTCTCGGCGATGAACAGGACGCCGTCGGCATAGGTGAGGACGGCGACGCTGCGGCCGCGGGAGATGCCCTTGCGGGCGTACTCCGAGCGGTCCCGCATGAGCTGCTCGGGCGAGGCGTAGTACGGCATGGTCATGGCTTCAGGCCTCCCGCGGCATGTTCTGGCGGTCGGCTTCGGCCCGCTCGCTGACGATCGTGTCGGCGACGGCGGCGATCTCAGCCTCCGTGAGGCGGACGGCGCCCTCGGCGTCCACCCGGTAGACGATCGGGTAGAGCCGGCGGACGGGGTCGGGGCCGCCGGTCGCGGAGTCGTCGTCGGCGGCGTCGTAGAGGGCCTCGACGACGGTGCGGGTGGCGGCGTCGGCGGGAAGGCCGCTGCGCCAGGTCTTCTTGAGCGAGTTCTTGGCGAAGAGGGAGCCGGAGCCGACGGCTGCGTAGCCCCGCTCCTCGTAGTTCCCGCCGGTGACGTCGTAGCTGAAGATGCGGCCGGGTGCGGTGCCCTCGGCGGCGTCGAGGTCGAAGCCGGCGAACAGCGGGACGACGGCGAGGCCCTGCAGGGCTGCACCGAGGTTGCCGCGGATCATCGCGGCGAGGCGGTTGGCCTTGCCGTCGAGGGACATCGTGAGGCCCTCGATCTTCTCGTAGTGCTCGAGCTCCACCTGGTAGAGCCGGACCATCTCGATCGCGATGCCCGCGGCGCCGGCGATGCCGATGACGCTGTAGGAGTCGGCCGGGTAGACCTTCTCGATGTCGCGGCTGGAGATCAGGTTGCCCATGGTGGCGCGGCGGTCGCCGCCCATGAGGACGCCGCCCTCGTAGGTGACCGCGACGATCGTGGTGCCGTGCGGCGCGATCTCACCCACGGGCAGCATCGGGACGGGCCGGCGACCGGGCAGCAGGTCAGGCGCGGTGGTGGCGAGGAAGTCGGTGAACGAGGAGCCCACCCGGTCCAGGTAGGCGGGCGGGAACCCGCTCCGGCCGCTCGACTGATCGCTCACCCATCCGCCTCTCCCGCCTGCTCACGCCGGCGTGACCCGCTGCTCCGCCCCGTGGTCCGCGCGCTGGTGCCGTGCGTGCCTGGCCGTCGTTGCGACCCTACCGGCGGCTCCCCCGGCCGGATGGTCCGGACCGATCCGAGCCCAGCAGCTGCGGCGACGGCGATCACGCGCTGGCTCAGGGTGTGGAACTGCACGTATTCGGCCGCGGCACGCAACACGTCCGGATCGTCCTTGAACTGGCCCAGACCGCCGTTGCAGTTGAAACACAGCAACGCTCGGACGGCTCCGGTGGCGTGATCGTGGTCGACATGCGCAGCCGGGGCCACTCGGCAGATCGCGCACATTCCGCCCTGGTTACGAAGCATGTGGTCGGCCTCTGCGGCCGTGATCCCATACCGGCGCGTCAGGTGGTACGTCCGTGACCCGCCGACCCTGTCCTTCGCGAGTTTGCCCCTCGCATTGTGACAAGGCTTGCAGTAGGAGCCGTAGCCGGTGGTCGACGCGACAGTCCTGACGAATTCTTCGACAGGTAGGACCCGATCGCAGTCGGCGCACCATTTATGCCCCGCGGGGATGACAACTTTCTCCGAGGGGCGCCGCTGCACGCGCGGACGAGTGCGACGCGCCTCGCGACTGTGGAGGGAGCGCTTCGCCAGGTGCTCACGGCAGTAGAACGCTAAGCCGTCTCGTGTCCGAGCGTTCTTCGTGAAATCCCCGACTGGGCGGTAGTCGTCACAGTCCTTGCAGAACTTGAGAGCCATTGCGCAGATTTTGTACGCAATTATTCACTGGCCCCCTTTTTGTACATACTGCCTAACGAATTCTTCCGAATTCTCTTCCAATACCTCGTCAATTTCATCCAGCAAGGAATCGACGTCATCGGTCATTTCCTTGTGGCGTTCGGCGGTCTCCGTATCGACCGAGGCCTCGACCTCGTCGGTCTCCTCGCGCGACCGCGTCGCCTTCTGCTGCCCGCCGGTGTCCCTGGTGGCCATCGCTTGCCCTCCCGGTCTTTCGGAACTGCTGCTGCGCTGAAGTTACCCGCAGGATGTGACGTTTCGGGTCACACGGACGGGCCGTCGATCACGATCCGGTGATGGTGTCCACGAGCTCCTGCGCGGTGGCGGACGCCTCGAACAGCGCCCCGACGTGCTCCCGTGTGCCCCGCAGCGGCTCCATCGTGGGGATCCGCACGAGGTTCTCCCGGCCGAGGTCGAACACGACCGAGTCCCACGACGCTGCGGCCACCTGGGCCGGGTACCGGCGCAGGCACTCCCCGCGGAAGAACGCCCGGGTGTCCGACGGCGGCGCGGTCATCGCCCGCGTGACCTCCTCGTCGGTCAGCAGGCGCTGCATCGAGCCGCGGGCCACCAGCCGGTTGTAGAGCCCCTTGTCCGGCCGCACGTCGGAGTACTGCAGGTCGACCAGGTGCAGCCGCGAGTCGCCCCATCCGAGCCCGTCCCGCGACCGGTAACCCTCGAGCAGCCGCAGCTTGGCCGGCCAGTCCAGCCGGTCGGCGCAGCGCATCGGGTCGATCGCGAGGTCATGCAGCACCTCGGCCCACCGGCGCAGCACGTCGTGGGTCAGCTCGTCGCTCTCCCCCTGCGTCGCGACGAACTTCTCCGCCTGCTCGAGGTAGACCTCCTGGACCTCCAGCGCCGTCATCTGCCGGCCGTCGCGCAGCCGCACCTTGTGGCTCAGGGTCGGGTCGTGGCTGATCGCCTGCAGCGCCTCGACGGGGTCCTCGATCGCGAGGTCCCGCGGCAGCGCCCGCGCCTCGATCATGGCCAGCACGAGCGACGTCGTCCCGACCTTGAGGTAGGTCGACAGCTCCGCCAGGTTGGCGTCGCCGATGATCACGTGCAGCCGGCGGTACTTGTCCGCGTCGGCGTGCGGCTCGTCGCGGGTGTTGATGATCGGCCGCTTCAGCGTCGTCTCGAGGCCCACCTCGACCTCGAAGAAGTCGGCGCGCTGCGACAGCTGGAAGCCCTGCGCGCGACCCTCCGTGCCGATGCCCACCCGACCGCTGCCGGCGAACACCTGGCGGGTCACGAAGAACGGGATCAGGCCCCGGATGATGTCGATGAACGGCGTCCTGCGGTCCATCAGGTAGTTCTCGTGGGACCCGTACGAGGCCCCCTTGCCGTCGGTGTTGTTCTTGTAGAGCTGGATCGTCGGATTGCCGGGGATGCGTGCCGCGCGCCGCGCCGCCTCCGCCATCACCTGCTCCCCCGCCTTGTCCCACAGGACGATGTCGCGCGGGTTGGTGACCTCTGGCGTCGAGTACTCCGGGTGCGCGTGGTCGACGTAGAGCCGCGCCCCGTTGGTCAGGATGACGTTGGCCATCCCGGTGTCCTCGTCGAGGTCGTTGTGGTCCAGCGCCTGCGCCGGCGAGAGGTCGAACCCGCGAGCGTCGCGCAGCGGCGACTCCTCCTCGAAGTCCCAGCGCGGGCGCCGCGGCGTGGGCGCCCCCGCCACCGCCCAGGCGTTCACGACCTGGCTCGACAGCGTCGTCGGGTTGGCGGTCGGCTGTCCGGGCACCGAGATGCCGTACTCGACCTCGGTGCCCATGACACGCCGCACGCTCATGCGCCAACCCTAGGCGTCCGCCGTCGGCACCCGCCGCAGAGACGCCGACGGCCTGCTGACGGCGGCCCTAGAGGGCAGTCAGGGCCCCGATGAAGAGGGCGAATGCGCACCAGGTCGTCGCCATCTGGATCCAGTTGATCGTGAAGTACTTCTCGCGCCCCGCTTCCCAGTTCGGCGGCATCGCCTCGGGGTTCCACGCCAATATGACCTTGTAGTGAGGCGTCTTGACGGCGTTCGAGAGGACGATGACGCCGACGAACACGATCACCAGGCCGATCGCGGTGAGTACGAACGAGGTGGAGCCGCGGTCGTCCCAGAGCAGCACGAGCGCCACCACGGGCAGTAGGAACATCCCCAGCGCCCAGGCGAGGTTGAAGACCTTTCCCCAGGAATGGTGCGCGAATCGAAGGAACGCCTCCATGAAGCTGCGGAAGTCCCGGCCGTCCATCTCCGCGAGCATCGGGCGCATGATCGTGCAGAGCATTCCCAAGAGGCCGGCCGCGAGCCCGGAGAAGAAGACGGTCGCCGCGAGAACCCACGCCTCACCCGTCATGGCGTGCCCTCCTCGGCCGATTGGGCACGGTAGGGCCCGCTGCTACGGCCTGTCGACGGCCTCAGACGCCGCACGCCTCGACGGCACCCACCGCAGAGACGCCGACGGCCCGGCCCCTCGTGAGGGACCGGGCCGTCGAGGCGCTGGGATCAGAGGTACTGACCCGTGTTCGTCGCCGTGTCGATCGCCCGCCCGGACTCGTTGCCCTTGCCGCTGATGAGCGTGCGGATGTAGACGATCCGCTCGCCCTTCTTGCCCGAGATCCGGGCCCAGTCGTCGGGGTTGGTCGTGTTGGGCAGGTCCTCGTTCTCCTTGAACTCGTCCAGGCACGCCGCCATCAGGTGGCTGACCCGCAGACCCGACGTCCCGGTCTCCAGGTGCTCCTTGATCGCCATCTTCTTCGCCCGGTCGACGATGTTCTGCAGCATGGCGCCGGAGTTGAAGTCCTTGAAGTACAGGACCTCCTTGTCACCGTTGGCGTAGGTCACCTCGAGGAAGCGGTTCTCCTCGCTCTCGGTGTACATGCGCTCGACGGTGCGCTGGATCATTCCGGCGATGGTCATCTCGCGGCTGCCGCCGTGCTCGGCCAGGTCCTCGGGGTTGATCGGCAGCGTCGTCGTCAGGTACTTGCTGAAGATGTCGCGCGCGGCCTCGGCGTCCGGCCGCTCGATCTTGATCTTCACGTCCAGCCGGCCCGGCCGCAGGATCGCCGGGTCGATCATGTCCTCGCGGTTGGAGGCGCCGATGACGATGACGTTCTCCAGCCCCTCCACGCCGTCGATCTCGCTGAGCAGCTGCGGCACGATCGTCGACTCGACGTCGGAGGACACACCCGATCCGCGCGTCCGGAAGATCGAGTCCATCTCGTCGAAGAACACGATGACCGGCGTGCCCTCGCTGGCCTTCTCCCGGGCCCGCTGGAAGACGAGCCGGATGTGCCGCTCGGTCTCGCCCACGTACTTGTTGAGCAGCTCGGGGCCCTTGATGTTGAGGAAGTAGGACTTCCCCTGGTTCGTGTCGCCGTCGCCCTTCGCAGCGGCGACCTTCTTCGCCAGCGAGTTCGCCACCGCCTTGGCGATCAGCGTCTTCCCGCAGCCGGGCGGCCCGTACAGCAGGATGCCCTTCGGCGGGCGCAGCTCGTACTCGCGGAACAGGTCGGAGTGCAGGAACGGGAGCTCGACGGCGTCCCGGATCTGCTCGATCTGGCGGGAGAGGCCACCGATGTCGCTGTAGTCGATGTCGGGGACCTCTTC
>NZ_SPQM01000131.1 GCF_004570345.1 Blastococcus sp. CT_GayMR20
TCAGCGCCGGCGTCCCCAAGGTGCTCACCGAGCTCACCACCCTGGGCCGGACCCTGAAGAAGCGAGCCGCTGACGTGCTCGCCTACTTCGAACGACCCGGCACCAGCAACGGGCCGACCGAGGCGCTCAACGGACGGCTCGAACACCTGCGCGGCTCCGCACTCGGGTTCCGCAACCTGACCAACTACATCGCCCGAAGCCTGCTCGAGACCGGCGGCTTCAGACCCCAACTCCTACACCCCCGATTGGGATGAGCCAGCAAACTCCGATACCGCGCGAAGCGGTCCGCTCAACCTAGTCTGACGACATCGAGTCACCTCCCCTGAGAACGGCACGCATGCTACCTTCGGAGGTAGTTCGGGCCCCGCTTTGCGGGGCCCATCGTCGTTTCTAGGGGTGACCTGTTGGTCATTATCGATTGGCGTTGAAAATGCACGGGGGAATGAAGGTGTACGTCGGCGACCCGGCAGCCGCCCGTGCCTATGTGGAGGCCGACCGGGGTCGGGCCGATGACTACTACCTGGCCGAGGGGACCGGCTTCGCTCGCCGCTTCACCGCCACGGACGGGCACGTGACCGAACTCGCGCCGCTGACCGGCGACAACTACGAGACCTGGGTCGCGGGCCGCGACCCGGGCACCGACCACCCGCGGGGGCAGCTGCGCGACGACGAGCGGGCGGTGCGGTTCGTGGAGGTGGTGGTCAACGGCCCGAAAACCTGGTCGCTGGCTGCTGCACTGCATCCGGACATCGCCGCCGCGTACGAGGCCGCCCAAGACCGCGCCGCCGGGCAGATCATCGGCTGGCTGTCGCAGCACGCCACCACCAGGGTCGGCCCGCGCGGCGGGCAGGTGCAGGTGCCGCTGGAGGTGCTGGAGGCGGCGACGGTGCGGCACTACACCTCCCGGGCAGAGGATCCACACTGGCATCTGCACCTGCAAATCCTGTCCCGCGTGTTCGCCGCCGGGAAATGGCGGGGCCTGCACACCATCGGCATCCGAGACTCCCTGAATGCGATCAACGGCATCGGGCACGCGGCGATGGCGTGTGACCCGGAATTGAACGCCGCCTTCGCCGCGCACGGCTACACGAAGGACGCTACTGGAGAAATACAGGAGCTCGCCGACTATGCCGGCCCGTTCAGCGCACGGCATGCGCAGATCGCCCGGAATGTGGACCGCTACGAAGCCGAATGGACCGCCACGCACCCCGGCGAACGCCCCGGCCCGGCGCTGCGGCGCGCGTGGGACGCCCGCGCCTGGGCCGACGGCCGCCCGGACAAGGTGACCCCGCAGCCGGGGACGAACGTGGCGGAACGCTGGCGGACGAGGGTGTACGACCTGGGCTACCGCGACCCGGCCGGCCCCGTGGACCTGACGCCCACCCCGGTCGGTGCCCTCGACCGAGACCAGCTGGTGCAGCGCACGCTGGCCCGGCTCGCGGCCGGCCGGTCGGCGTGGAACGCCGCCGACGTCCGCGGCGAGGTCGAGCGGCTGATCGCCGCCGCGGGCGTCGTCGCCGGGGCGGCGGTGCGTTTCGAGCTGGCCGAGGACCTCACCGCCCGCGCGATGGACCGCTGCCTGCCGCTGCTGGACCGCGACGGGGTGCCCGAGCACCTCCGGGCCTGGACGTCGCAGCTGGTGCTCGAGGTCGAGGCCGACCTGACCGCCCGGCTCGCCGCCCGCGCCGCGACCGGCGGACCGGACGCGGGCCTGACACTGCCGGTCGGCCTCCCGGGCGGCGGCGCGAGGCTGGATGCCGGCCAGTCAGCGGCGGTCGCCGCGCTGTCCGGCGACCGGCCGCTGGCCGTGGTGGAGGGTGCGGCCGGCGCGGGCAAGACCACCACCCTGGCCGCCACCCGGGCCCTGCTCCACGACCAGGGCCGCGGGATGGTGGTGGTCACCCCGACGCTGAAGGCCGCCAAGGTCGCCGCCGCGGAGGTGGGCGCGGCGGCCGGGTCGGCGGCGTCCCTCGCCTACCAGCACGGCTGGCGGTGGAACGCCGACGGCGCCTGGACCCGGCTCGCGACCGGCGACACCGATCCGGTCACCGGCCGGGTCTACGCCGGCCCGACGGAGGCGGGGGCGCGGCTGCGTCCGGGGGATCTGCTGGTCGTCGACGAGGCCGGGATGCTGGACCAGGACACCGCCCGCGCCCTGTTCACCGTCGCCGACGAATGCCAGGTGCGGGTGGCGCTGCTCGGCGACCGGCACCAACTGGCCGCGGTCGGCCGCGGCGGCGTCCTGGACCTTGCCGCCGACGCAGTCGACCCGGCGGCACACCTGACACTCGAGGCGGTGCATCGCTTCACCCGCAGCGACGCCGGCCTGGTGCTGCCCGACACCGAGTACGCGGACCTGACCCTGGCCATGCGCACCGGCGCCGACCCCGCCGCGGTCTTCGACGCGCTGCTGGCGCGCGGGCAGATCCGGCTGCACCCGGATGCGACCGCGCTGCAGGATGCGATCGCGGCGGCCGCCGCCGGCCACCACCGCCGCGGCGAGTCCGTGGCGGTGGTGGTGAACACGCGCGAGCAGGCCGCCGACCTCAACGCCGCCATCCGCGACCGGCTGGCCGCCGACGGCCGCGTCGACGACCAGCGCGTCGCCATCACCGGGGCCGGGCAGCGGATCGGCGTCGGGGACCGGATCGCCACCCGCCGCAACGACCGCGACCTGGGCGTGGCCAACCGCGACATCTGGACCGTCACCGCCGTCGGCCGAAGCGGCGCGCTGCTTGTCACCCCCGCCGGCCCTGCCAGCGGGGACGTTCCCGGCGGTGTCACCCCGGACCCGCAAGGGACGCGGGTGCTGCCCGCCGACTACGTCACCGCGCACGTGGATCTGGCTTACGCGAGCACCGCGCACGGGGTGCAGGGGGAGACGGTCACTGCCACGCACCTGGTGGTTGGGGAGCGCACCGGGGCGGCGTCGGCGTACGTGGGGATGACCCGCGGCCGGACCGCCAACACCGCCCACCTGGTCGCCGCCAACGTGGACGAGGCTCGTGAGCAGTGGGTCGCTGTCTTCGCCCGTGACCGCGCCGACCTCGGCCCCTCCCACGCTGCTGAACAGGCCGCCGCCGAGGCCGCCCGCTACGCCGCACCTCGTCCCCTGGAGCACGTCGTGGCGGACCTGCATCGGGCGTGGACCGTCGAGCAGAACTGCCTGGACCGGCTGGCCTTCTGGCAGCCGCAGCGCGACCAGCTGCGAGAGGTAGTCGCGCTCGAAGCTCCCCACGCCGGCGAACTCGCGAGGTTGGGGGCCGCCCGGGAGCGGGCGGCGATCGCCGCCCAGCAGGCCCACCAGCGGGCCCAGGCCAGCGCGGCCGCGGTCGCCACCGAGGCCGACCGGATCCGCGACAGACTGCTGGGCTCCTGGGACGGCGAACGCGGGGCCGCCCGCGCGGCGGCGAAGGTCGTGCTCGACGGGCCCGGCCGGCTCGGGCTGCGCCGGGGCGCGGTCGCCCGCGCCGGCGAGCAGCTCGCCGACGGGGCCGACCGATGGCGCGCCCACGTTTCCTCCCTGCCCAGCGATGCGAAGGAGCTTGCGCGCCTGGCCGGCTGGTTCGATGACCGACCAGCGCTGTGGGCGGCACTCGACACCTCCGCTCAGCGCGCCGCCGAAGCCGCCCACCCCGAGCACGGCGCCCAGGGCGCCGCCGCCGACGCCGCACGGCAGCAGCACGAGCAGGCCCGGTCCGCGCTGGCCGAGGCCCACGGCCAACGCGACCAGCGACTCCGAGGATTGGAACCAGCCGCCTGGACCCCCGAGCTCGAGGCGCGGCTCGCCGAGCTGGACCGAGACATCGCCGCCACCCGGCAGGAGCTCACCGACGCCCGGGCACGCATCGCCACCCTCCGGGCCGAACACCTCGCCATCCCCGCCGCCGAACCGGCCCAGGCGCAGCCTGCCGAGCGGCTCGCCCATGAGCACGACGCGTGGCGTGCCCGCCGACGGAACGCCGAGCGGACTGCCCGCCGAGCAGGCGACGTTCGGAGAACCCCGAACGAGTGGCCCGTCCATGTGCCACCGCCACCGCCACCGTCGAGCCTCGGACCACGTCCGGGTGCCGGACCGCGTATGGGACGGTGAGCCCCCCGCAGCCCGTCTACCGACGGGCACATTGCCAGCGAGTACCTGCGCCCATGGCCTTTGGGGGAGACGTCGCGACCGTCACGGAGAGTGCGGATGTGCCCGCCTCAAGACGCTCTGCGACACGCCCGAGCGCGTGGACGTCAGGCAACACTCAGTCCACAAGAATTTCATTTGAGGCCGTCGACCACCAACATCAGGCAACGGCGAAAGCGCAGGTCAACGAGGGTTTTCAGTCATGCTCAAGATCGCTCAATCACGCAGGGAACGTTCCGCTTCAACGTCTGAGCGGCCACGGCTTCACCGCTGCTCGTCGGGGGATCGCTCGTCGTCGTTCCAGTAGGACAACTCGTATGTCCTGACGATCGCCCACCTGGCGAAGGTGGCCGACTGGTGCAGGCACCCGGCTGCGACGAGTGCGAGCACGAGGCCGGTCAGTCCGGCGAAGAGTGGGAGCCCGCCGGTGAAGATCTCCACCAGACCCGCCAGGGCGCCCAGTGCGAGCGGTGGCACCGAGCGACTGAGCATCAGGCCGGTCGCTCTCAGGCGGGAGACCTCGGCAGCCGCCTCGCTGTCGTCCGCCTCGAGTGCGGCGAGGAGCGTGAAGGGATCGGACCGGAGGAAGCGACGCGGGGCCGCGGCGGCGTTGCGTCGAACGAACTCCTCCTTGGCCTCCCCCGGGAGGTCGGCCGGGCTGAAGGGGTTGAGCCGGTCGACGACGCTCCCGAGGGGGGAGGAGGCCTGTCCCGTCAGGAACGCCGCCACGGCGAGGGCGAGGAGCAGCAGCACCGTCGGGACGTTCAGCAGACTCGGAACATCGATCCAGCCGGCTCGGTGGGATGCGTACGCAAAGACCGACAGGTAGATCGATCCGGGTATCGCGTAGGCGAGCAGGTCGAAGACGCCGAGGATGAACGCCATAGGTCTCTCCCGGTGCCTCGATTCGGACGGGACGTCGGACTCGGACGGCGGGCTGCCATGTTCCGGCCCGCGCGGATCATCGCCGGAGTTCAGCCACCTCGTCGAACCGGCGCACCCGCTCAGCCGTGCAGGGTGGGCCGGTAGACGAGCTCCTGGGTGTGGCTGTCCAGCGTCCGGCTGCCGAGCAGCTCGAGGTCGAAGTCGGCCGCGCCCCCGAAGATCGGATCCGTCCCGGTCCGACCGGTGATCACGGGGAAGATCGTCACCTGGACGCGGTCGACCAGGCCGGCGGCCATCAGTGACCGGTTCATCGACAGGCTGCCGTGGGAGCGCAACGGCAGCTCTGACTCTTCCTTGAGCCGGGCCACGACGTCGACCGCGTCGCCGCTCACGAGGTCCGCGTCCGGCCAGTCGAGGGGTCCGTCGAGGGTCGTCGACACCACCGTCGTCGGCATGCTCTTCATGCGGGCGTTCACCGGGTCCAATCCCGATACCTCGGTGCCCGCGCCCAGGTACTCCACGAAGTCCCGGAAGGTGTTCGCCCCGAGAACCAGCCGCTGGTCCTCCTCGTACTGGGCGAGGCGACGGGCGAGGAACTCGGGGCCGTGCTTGCCCCAGTAGCCGCCCCAGTCGCCGTCCTCACCGTAGGAGCCGAAGCCGTCGAGGCTGCAGAAGACGTCGAACGTGTACTCAGCGGTCATGGAGAGCAGACCCGTGAGGACGGTGGAACTCATCGCCGACGGGTCTCCCACCTCACCGGACGAGCTCCGCCACCTCGTCGAGCCGGCCGAGCTTGTGCGGGTTGCGCATCGCGTACATGCGGGTGATCCGGCCGTCCTCGACGACGAAGGTGATCGCGGTGTCGAACTCGCCGCCCGGGTCGATCCGCGCGGCGACCGCGCCGTTGAGCAGCGGCGTGGTGATCTCCACACGGGGCGCGAACTCCGCGAAGCGGGACAGCGCCAGAGCGACGCGCCTCGCGCCCACGACGGGACGCCGGGCGGCCGGCGCGAGGCCTCCGCTGTCGGCGACCACGACGACGTCGGGCGCCAGCACCTCCATCAGGCCGAGGACGTCGCCCGCGGTGACCGCCGCGAGGAAACGGTCGACCACCTGCTGCTGCTCGCTGCGGCTCACCACCATCCGCGGGCGCCGCGCGGCCACGTGCTCGCGCGCCCGGTGTGCGATCTGCCGGACGGCGGCGGTCGACCTGCCCACGGCCTCGGCGATCTCGTCGTACGGCACGTCGAACACCTCGTGCAGGACCAGGACCGCGCGCTCCGTCGGCCCGAGGGTCTCCAAGACGGTCAGCATCGCGATCGAGACGCTCTCGGCCAGTTCGACGTCCTCGGCGACGTCCGGACTGGTGAGCAGCGGCTCCGGCAGCCATTCGCCGACGTAGTCCTCGCGGCGACGGGCCATGGTCCGCAGCCGGTTGAGCGCCTGGCGGGTGACGATCCGCACGAGGTAGGCCCGCGGGTCACGGACCGCCGCCTGGTCCACGTCCGCCCACCGCAGCCATGTCTCCTGCACGACGTCGTCGGCGTCGGCGGCCGAACCGAGCAACTCATAGGCGACGGTGAACAGCAGGCTGCGGTGGGCCACGAAGGAATCGAGGAACGGGTCGCCGGTCATGCCGGGGCGACGTCCGCCGACCGGGGCGCGAGCGGCGGCAGGCCGCAGGATGCCGAGAACTCCGCGGAACGGATGCCCAGCGCGACGTTGCCCCGGGCGGTCATGTTCATGACGCCGATCCTGGTGGTCAGCTCCAGGAGCGCGGGTGCACCCAGTGCATCGAGCAGCGCGGCCGACATCTCGTCGGTGACCGTGAGCGGGGTCTGGCACATCGCCTCGGCGTACTCCATCACGCGCCGCTCCAGGTGGGTGAAGGCGGTGGACTCCCGCCACCGCGGCACCTCCCGCGCCTTCGTCTCGTCGAGGCCGCGGTCGTGCGCCATGAAGTAGTGGAGATCGAGGCAGAAGCTGCATCCGATCGCTCCGGCCGCGGCCATGGTCGCGAGGGTCGCCAGGGTCGGGTCGAGCCGGTTCCACGACTCGGTCCTGCGGCCGAACCGCATCGTGTCCTTGAGCAGCGCCGGGTAGTGCCACATCACGCCGAGCCCCTCCGGCACCTGGCCCAGCATCTTCCGGCTCATCGTCTTCAGGAGCGCCCCGTGGACGCCGGTGATCTCGGTCGGGGGAACCCGCGTGCTGCTCGTCATGTCTCCTCCACGTGTGTCGTGTTGTCGACATGAAGACACCGGCCGCGCTCGGGATGTGACATGGCGCGGGTGACCGCCGAGCTCGGAACTCGACGGCCACCCGCCCGCTACGACCGGTCAGGTGGTGACGAGGCTGCGCACGCTCCCGGTGACGGTCAGCGCCAGACGCCGCACCACCCGCAGGCTCTGGTCGGCCAGCGCGTACGTGGTCTCGATGACCTCCTCCGGCCGGACGAGCACAGCGGGGACCAGGCTGCGCACGATGGTGGTCACGCCCTGGACGATCCCCGAGACGGCGTCCTCGCTGCTGTCGGCCGCCGCGGCGAGCTGACGGCGCGCCTGCTCCTGCTCCTGCGATCGCAGCTCCGTCAGCAGGTCCCGGCGGACGGCGAGGACGAGCTGCCGGGCGCGCTCGTCGTGCGAGCCGTTGCGCGCGGCGTGCAGCGCCTCGGCGGCCAGCAGCTCGCGGGCCCGGTCCTCGGCCTCGTCGCGCGTGCGGCTCAGCTCCTCCAGCTCGACGCCGGAGTCGGCCGGAAAGTCCTGCGGGGCGGGAGCGTCGTCCTCTGCACGCTTGCGACTCGTGTCGGGGGCGGTGGTGGTCGGCGACTTGGCTGACGGCGTGGTCATGGCTTCCTCCAGGGTCGATCCGTGCGGACACCTCGAGGTTCCGGCCGGCAGGTGACCCGTCGGGGTGCTCCCGGCGCACGGGAGGAGAGCGGCCCGCCAACAGTCGGCACCGCCGGCGCCGTCCTTGGCCGGCGATGCGCGCGCAAGGTCCCGTCGGCCCGTCGAGCGGGCGTTCCGTCACGAAGAGGCTGGCCGTCATGTCGACAGGGTGCGGTGTCCAGAAGTCGCCCCGGTGGAGGGCCTCCGAACTCCTGGCTGAGCTCAGGCCTGAGCCGCGACGTCCACCGACAGCTGTTCGGCGAACCTGCGCTGCGCGGCCTCCAGCGCCTGGAGAGCTTCCTTGCGGCGCTCCCAGTTGCGGGTCCCCGACAGCGACTTCCCCGGTTCGAGCGCCTCGTAGATCTCGAAGAAGTGCCAGATCTCCGCGATCAGGTGCATCGGCACGTCCTCGAGCTCCTGCAGGTGCGCCTTCCGCGGGTCGTTGGCAGACACGCACAGCAGCTTGGCGTCGGCCCGCTCCTCGTCGCGCATCCAGAACACCGCGATGACGCGGGCGCGGATCACGCAGCCGGGGAACGTGGGTTCGTCGAGGAGGACGACGGCGTCGATCGGGTCGCCGTCCTCGTCGACGGTCTCGGGCACGAACCCGTAGTCCCCGGGGTAGCCGGTCGACGTGAACAGCATCCGGTCCAGCCGGATCCGGTCGAGCTCCAGGTCGTACTCGTACTTGTTCCGCGATCCCTTGGGGATCTCGACGATCACGTCGACGTCCACGGACACGACCCCCTCGGCGTCAGGGCTGTTCCCTCACCGGCGCAGGAACCCTCGCCCCGCAGCCCCCCGACGTCAAGCCGAGCACCGGTTCAGCACCGGTTGCGCAGGTCAGCGCCCAGGAGCAAGGTCGGGGGGCCGGCGCCACGTGCCCGGATCCGCCGTGGCAGGGGCCGGCTTCCAGGAGGGTGACATGGCCACAGCACGCGACATCATGTCCGGCGGCGCGGAATGCGTGGGCGAGAACGAGACCCTGGTCGACGCAGCCAAGAAGATGCGCGACCTGGACGTCGGGTCGCTGCCGATCTGCGGTGAGGACAACCGCCTCAAGGGCATGCTGACCGACCGCGACATCGTGGTGAAGTGCCTGGCGCAGGGCGGTGATCCGTCGTCCACGAAGGCCGGCGAGTACGCCGAGGGCAAGCCCGTCACCATCGGCGCCGACGACCCGGTGGAGGAGATCCTCCGCACCATGACCCAGTACAAGGTCCGCCGGCTGCCGGTGATCGACGGCCACGACCTCATCGGCATGGTCAGCCAGGGCGACGTCGCCCGGAACCTTCCGGAGGAGAAGGTGGGCGACCTCGTCGAGGCGATCTCCAGCTGACCGCCGGTCAGGTCCCGCAGAACGTCCGGTAGGCGCCGAAGTCCGGCGGGGCCGGCGCCGCATAGCGCTCGAGGCCGGGCCGCTCGTCGTAGGGGGCGGCCACGGCGTCGAGGAGTCCGTGCAGCGGCTCGAGGTCGCCCTCCGTCGCGGCGTCGAGGGCCTCCTCGACGAGATGGTTGCGGGGGATGTAGACGGGGTTGACGCGGTCCATCGCGTCGGCCTCGGGCTCCAGGGCGCGCCACCGTTCCAGCCACCCGTCGAGGGACGCCAGGTCGAGGAAGAGGAGGCGGGCCGGCTCGGCGTCGCCGCGGGCTGCGCTGCCCAGGGCGCGGAAGAACGACGTGGAGTCGACGTGATCGGCCTCGAGCAGGGCGAGCAGCTCGTCGGCCAGCGGGGAGAAGACCGCGTCGTCGAGCTCGGCGGGCAGGCCCAGCTTGGCCCGCATGCCGGCCGACCAGGCGACGTCGTACTGCGGGCGGAACCGCCGCAGCGACTCCACCGCCAGGGTGATCGCCCGCTCCTCGTCGTCGTCGATCAGGGGGAGCAGGGCCTCGGCGAGCCGGGCCAGGTTCCACTCGGCGACGAGCGGCTGGTTGCCGTAGGCGTAGCGGCCGCCGTGGTCGATGGAGCTGTACACCGTGGCCGTGTCGAAGGCCTCCAGGAAGGCGCACGGGCCGTAGTCGATCGTCTCGCCGGAGATGGTCATGTTGTCGGTGTTCATGACGCCGTGGACGAACCCGACGAGCATCCAGCGGGCCACCAGCGACGCCTGGGCGTCGACCACCGCATCGAACAGGGCGAGGTAGGGGCGCTCGGCGTCCGCAGCGCCGGGGTGGTGCCGGCCGATCGCATGGTCGGCGAGGCGGCGCAGGAGCTCGACGTCCCCGGTGGCCCGCGCGTACTGGAAGCTCCCTACCCGCAGGTGGCTGCTCGCCACGCGGGCGAGCACCGCACCCGGCAGCAGGGTCTCGCGGCGCACCGGGCGGCCGGTCGCGACGACGGCCAGGGAGCGGGTCGTCGGGATGCCCAGGGCGTGCATCGCCTCGCTGACGACGTACTCGCGCAGCATGGGGCCGACCGCGGCGAGGCCGTCGCCGCCGCGGGCGAACGGGGTGCGTCCGGACCCCTTGAGGTGCAGGTCGCGGACCCGGCCGTCGCCGTCGACCAGCTCGCCGAGCAGGAGTGCGCGCCCGTCCCCGAGCCGGGGGGAGTAGCCGCCGAACTGGTGGCCGGCGTAGGCCTGGGCGACCGGTCTCGCACCGTCGGGGACGGAGGTGCCGACCAGCAGCCGCAGGCCCTCGGGGGTCCGCAGCCAGTCGGGGTCGAGGCCGAGCCCGGCGGCCAGCGGCACGTTCAGCGCGATCAGCCGGGGGTCGGGCGCGTCCTCGGCCTGCCAGGGGAGCGCCAGCTCGGGCAGCTCGCGCGCGAAGCGGTCGTCGAGGGCAACGGTCGGAGGCGGGGCGACGCTCACCCCATCGAGGCTACGTGCGACGGCCGGATCGGCCACCGCGTCGCTGGAACAGGTGAACCCTTCGCTGACTGCGCACCCCTGCTCCATGGCCGCTCGATGTCCACCGTGCACGGGGCAGCTGTTGGGGGAGACGATTTGCGTTCACTGTGGTCCCGCGATCCCGAGGTCGCGCTGGCATGGGCGCTGCGGCGGTCGACGTGGCGCGGGTGGCGTCGCTGGACGGCACACCTGCGGCGTCCGCGTCCGCCGGCCTGAGGCGTGACCCGCACGGTCCCTGTCGCCGGTTGCCGGTGGCATCGTTCCCGTCATGGACGAGGCGGGCGTGCAGGCGGTGGTGCAGCACTACCTGGATCACAGCGCGGCCCGGGAGGAGGACGTCGCCAGCGAGATCTACGCCGACGACGCCGTCCTCGAGTTCCCGCAGTCCGGGGAGCGGTTCGAGGACGTCGCGAACTTCCGGGAGTGGCGGGCGCAGTACCCGGCTACGAAGATCGACTTCGACGTCCGGAGGGTGCGGGGCGGCGGCGACGTGTGGACGGTCGAGCTCCGGATCCGCTACGACGACGGGCCGGTGAACTACGGCGTGCAGATCCTCGAGTTCCGCGGCGACAAGGTGGTCCGCGAGACGATCTACGTCGCGGAGGGGTGGGAGGCGCCGGAGTGGCGCTCCGCCTGATGGGCCGAGCCGCCGAATCCCGTGAGCTCCTGAGCCTCAGCCGGCGTTCGCGGCCCGCTCGTCGCGCAGCGCCTGGAACACCCGCCTGCGGAGCGTGTCGGCGGCCTTCTCCGGGACGTCGACGAACTTCATCGCCATCAGCCACTGGGCGCCACGGATGGACGTCCACACGATCTCGCCGTGCAGGTGCACGAGGGCGTCGTCCAGTTCGAGGCTGACCTGCGTGGGCGTACCGGGGTCCATGGGCACGCCCCAGCCGTCCATGAGCGCCCGCATCCCGCCCTCGCTGAGGTCGACCGTCTTGCCCTCCATCTGCGCGCCGGCCCACGGGATGATCACCGGCACGGACACCCGCGCCCGGACGGCCTTGCGGCGCTGGCTGCGCTGGGCCTGGCCCGAGACGGCGAGGTGCCACCGGGGGTCGGCACCGTTCTCGATCTGGTTCACCGTGCCCGTGAGCGTCCGCTCCTCGTGACCGCCCACCCAGTACAGCTCGACGGCGTCACCCGGCTGGATCTCGGCGCTGTCCCACCCGGGCGCTCCACCGGTCGGCCGGACGACGACGAGGGAGACATCGGAGATCTCGACGTGCGCGGTCACGGTGAGACCGCGCGAGATGAGCGTGACGTCGGCCGAGGCCGTCTCCTCGGGGCGGTCGAGGAAGGGATCGGGGTCGGACATGCGGCTCCGCTCTGTGAAGTGCACCGGGCGTCGACAGCCTTGTCGTCCGGCGGAACCTAGCGTCCTTCGGAATGATTGACGCTTCACAGAATGGCGTGTCGCGGTATACCGCCCAGAAGAGGGAGATGCCGCCGCGCGAAGAAAGGCTTCCTCGAACGTCCGTCGATCCGCGAGACTCCAGGAGAGGTGCCGACGCGCTCGCTGCCGGCAGAGGACGACCGGGAGACGCGGAATGGCGGACAACTACATCGCGGAACTGCACTTCGGTGCACCGAAGATCGACGAGGAGGCCTTCGTCGCCCCGACCGCGGTGGT
>NZ_SPQM01000132.1 GCF_004570345.1 Blastococcus sp. CT_GayMR20
TGCGGTCGCGGGCGCGGGAGGCCGCCGCGTCGAGGAGGCGTGCCGTCTCCTCGTCGGGCCCGAGCGCCGCCTCGCCGAGGTGCCACGCGCGGCGGTCGACGTCGTCCTCGGGCAGGGCCGCCGCCAGCGCGCGGTGGACGGCTCGGCGGGCCGCCGGCGCGGCCTCCGACCACACCGCCGAAGCGACCAGGTTGTGGCGGAAGGTCACGCGCCCCGCCGTGACGGCGAGCAGCTCGGCGGCCTCGGCGTCGTCGAGCGCGGCGGCGTCGACGTCCAGCAGCCGGCAGGCCCGGGAGATCAGCGACAGGTCGTCACCGGCGGCCGCCGCGACCAGCAGCGCCGTCCGGGCCGGTGCCGGCAGGCGGTCCGCGCGCCTGGCGAAGGCACGCGCCAGCCGGGCGGGCACGGGCACCGGCGCACCGGGGGGCAGGGCGTCCAGGAGGGACGGGTCGTCGGCGAGCTCCAGCAGCGCCAGGGGATTGCCGCCGGTGGCCTCGTACAGGCGGTCCGCGACGGCGCCGCGGCGGCTGGCGGACACGAGCTCGCCCGATGCCGCTGGGGACAGGCCCGCGACGGTCAGGACGGGGAGTCCGGCCTCGAGCAGCGGCGAGGGTTCGCCGGCCCGGACCGCGGCGAGCACGACGACCGGGTCGGCGGTCAGCCGGCGTGCGGCGAAGACGAGCGCCTGGGCCGACGGCTGGTCCAGCAGGTGGGCGTCGTCGACCACGACCGCCAGCGGCTGGTCCTCGGCGAACCGGCTGAGCAGGCTGAGCGTCGCGGCGCCCACGGCGAACCGGTCGCTGCCGGTGCCCGGTCGCAGCGCCAGGGCCGTGGCCAGCGCGTCGGCCTGCGGAGCGGGAATGCGGTCGAGGTGCACCAGGGCCGGCCGGAGCAGCTGCAGCAGCGCGCCGAACGGCACCTCCGCCTCCGACTCGGTGCCCGTGGCCCGGAGCAGCCGCATGCCGGTCGCCGAGGCGGCGGCGTCCTCGAGCAGCGCGCTCTTGCCGATGCCCACCTCACCGGTGAGCACGAGGACGGCGCTCTGCCCGACCCGGGCGCCCGACATGAGGTCCCCGATCAGGGACCGCTCGCGCTCGCGACCGAGCAGCATCCGCCGAGTCTAGGGAGCGGCTAGGTGGGTGCCCTGATGCGACGACGCGGTGCGCGCCACGAGGGTCGAGGTCACCGGACCCGCCCCTCCCCGAGGAGATGTCATGACCACCACCGAGCTGCCCACCGCCCGGCCGATCGACCCCGACAAGCTCATGGGCTTCGTGTTCCGCGCCGTCGACGAGGTCGGCGCGACGCTCAACACCGCGCTCGTCGTCATGGGCGATGCCCTCGGCTACTACCGCACGATGGCCGACGGCACCCCGGTCACGCCGTCCGAGCTGGCGGAGCGAACAGGCACCGACGAGCACTACACGCGGGAGTGGCTGGCCGCCCAGGCCGCCGGCAGCTACCTCGAGTACGACCCGGAGACCCGCAGCTACACCCTGCCGGCCGAGCAGGCCGCGGCCCTCACCGACGAGAACAGCCCCGCCTACCTGCCCGGGTTCTTCCAGATCGCCCACGGCACCGTGCGCGACGCAGCAGCGGTGCTGCAGGCTGCGCGCACCGGTGACGGCATCGGCTGGCACGCGCACAACGGCGACGTCCACGTGGGCTGCGAGCGGTTCTTCCGGACCATGTACAACGCGCACCTGATCGGCGAGTGGCTGCCGGCCCTGGACGGCGTCGTCGAGAAGCTGGAGCGCGGCGCGACCGTCGCCGACGTCGGCTGCGGCCACGGCGCCTCGACGGTGCTGATGGCGCAGCACTACCCGCGGTCGACCTTCATCGGCTCCGACTACCACGAGGGCTCGATCGCCGTCGCCCGCGAGCGGGCGGAGCGCGCCGGGGTGGCCGACCGTGTGCGGTTCGAGGTCGCGCCGGCCACCGGCTTCTCCGGCCGCGACTACGACCTGGTGACGATGTTCGACTGCCTGCACGACATGGGCGACCCGGTCGGGGCGGCCCGCCACGTGAAGGAGGCACTCGCCGCTGACGGCACCTGGATGATCGTCGAGCCGATGGCCGGCGACCGGGTGGAGGACAACCTCAACCCGATCGGCCGGGCCTACTACGGGTTCTCGACGCTGCTCTGCACGCCCGCGTCGCTGTCCCAGGACGTCGGTCTCGCGCTGGGCACGCAGGCCGGCCCGGCCCGGATCCGCGACGTCGCCACGACGGCGGGCTTCCGCCGGTTCCGTCCCGCGGCGGGCACGCCCTTCAACAACGTCCTCGAGGTCCGTCGGTGACCGTGTCGACGACGACCCGGCGCCGGGCCCGGCAGGAGCAGACTGCGCATGTGCGGCAGGCACCCAGCCGGGCCCGGGACCCCGACGTCCAGGGCGTGGTCGAGCGGGACGGCGTCCGGCTGGCCTACGAGGTCTTCGGTCAGGACCACGGCCCCACGGTGCTGCTCATGCCGACCTGGTCGATCCTCCCGTCGCGGCACTGGAAGGCGCAGGTCGGCTACCTGGCCCGGCACTTCCGGGTCGTGACGTTCGACGGCCGGGGGAGCGGCGCCTCCGACCGGCCCGCCGGGGCGGCCGCCTACTCCGACGAGGAGTTCGCGAAGGACACCGTCGCGGTGCTCGACGCCACCGGCACCGGGGCGGCGGTCCTGGTGTCGCTGTCGTGCGGCAGCACCTGGTCGGTGCACGTGGCGGCCGTACACCCCGACCGGGTGCTCGGTCTCTTCGCGATCTCGCCGGCCTGCGGCTTCCCCGTGTCCCACCCCGAGCGGGAGCAGTACGCGTGGGACGTCCGCCACCGCGCCCGCTCCGGCTGGGCGCGCTACAACCGGTACTTCTGGCTCGAGGAGGACTACGACGCCTTCCTGTCGTTCTTCTTCGGCCGGATGTTCACCGAGCCGCACTCCACCAAGCAGATCGAGGACTGCATCGGGTGGGGACACGAGATCGCGCCGGAGACGCTCGTCGACACCACGGCCGGCCGGCTGGGCTGCGACGGCGCCGTGTGCCTGCCGCTCGAGCCGCTCTGCGCACAGGTCCGGTGCCCCGTGACCGTCGTGCACGGCACGGACGACCAGGTGCGGCCGTCCGCGATCGGCGAGCGGCTGGCGGAGGCGACCGGCGGTTCCCTCGTGCTGTTGGAGGGCTGTGGCCACGGGCCGCACGCCCGCGACCCGGTGCGGATCAACCACCTGATCCGCGAGTTCGTCGACCGGGTCTGCCCGCGGGTCGACCGGACGACGTGGACGCGGGCGGCCCGGCGCCCGAGGCGGGCGCTGTACCTCTCCTCGCCGATCGGGCTGGGGCACGCGCAGCGGGACGTGGCGATCGCCGCCGAGCTGCGGGCGCTGCATCCCGACCTGCAGATCGACTGGCTCGCCCAGCACCCCGTGACCCGTGTGCTGGAGGGGAGGGGCGAGCGGATCCATCCCGCCTCGGCGGAGCTGGCCAACGAGTCGGCACACGTCGAGCACGAGTCCGGCGAGCACGACCTGCACGCGTTCCAGGCCATCCGGCGGATGGACGAGATCCTCGTGAACAACTTCATGGTCTTCGCCGATGTCGTGGCGCAGGAGCACTTCGACCTCGTGGTCGGGGACGAGGCGTGGGACGTCGACTACTTCCTGCACGAGAACCCGGAGCTCAAGCGATATCCGTTCGCCTGGCTGACCGACTTCGTGGGCTGGCTGCCGATGCCCGAGGGCGGAGCGGCGGAGGCCGCGCTCACCGCCGACTACAACGCCGAGATGATCGAGCAGCGCGCCCGCTTCCGGCCGGTGCGCGACCGCTCGATCTTCGTGGGCAGCCCCGGGGACATCGTGGACGCCGACTTCGGCCCGGGCCTGCCGCCGATCCGCGAGTGGACGGAACGGAACTTCGACTTCGCCGGGTACGTCACCGGCTTCGACCCGGCAGCGATCCGGGGGACCGGCGGGCTGCGGCGGGACCTCGGCATCGGTGCCGACGAGAAGCTCTGCCTGGTCACGGTCGGCGGCTCGGGGGTGGGGGGCTCGCTGCTGCGCCGGGTGCTGGACGCCGTCCCGCTGGTCCGGAGGCTGGTGCCCGAGCTGACGTTCCTCGTCGTCACCGGACCACGGATCGATCCGGCGTCCCTGCCGGAGGTCGCCGGCGTCCGGGTGACCGGCTACCTGCCGGACCTGTACCGGTACCTGGCGGCCTGCGACCTGGCCGTGGTGCAGGGCGGCCTCACGACCTGCATGGAGCTGACGGCGCTGCGCAAGCCGTTCGTCTACGTGCCACTGCGGCGGCACTTCGAGCAGAACTTCCACGTGCGCACGCGCCTCGACCGGTACGAGGCCGGGCGGTGCCTGCCGTACGAGGACGCCGTCGAGCCCGACGCCCTCGCCGAGGTCATCGCCAAGGAGGTGACCCGAGAGATCGCCTACCGCCCGGTCGAGACCGACGGGGCCGCCCGCGCGGCGGCCCTGCTGGCCGAACTGCTCTAGCGCCGCATCGCCGACCGGCCGGCCCCCGGGGCCGCCTCCGACGCCAGCAGCGGGAGGGTGCGGAACGGCACCAGCCGGGACAGCGCGACGACGCTCGTCGATCGGACCACCGCCGGTGACCGGTTGAGGTCGACCAGCACCTGCTGCAGCGCCTCGTGCGAGCTGGCCGCCACCCGGCACAGGACGTCGCCGCTGCCGGTGGTCGCGTGCGCCTCGAGCAGGCCGGGGATGCTCTCCAGATCGCGCTGCACGTCCTCGATCGCGCCCTGGGCGATCTCCAGGGTCACGAACGCCTGGACGCCGAACCCGGCGGCCGCGACGTCGACGTCCGGGCCGTAGCCGGCGACGACGCCGGTGGCCTCCAGGCGCTGCAGCCGCGCGGACACCGTCGCCCGGGCGACGCCGGTCAGCCGGGAGAGCTCCAGTGCCCCCGCACGTGGGTGGCGGTGCAGGGCGTCGAGCAGGGCGACGTCGAGCGCATCGAGAGTCCGCTTGTCAGGCACGTCACCAACTATGCACATTGCGCAGCAGATCGGTGCGGAACGTAGCTCGAACGGGCGGACAGGCCAGCACCATCGCGGCAGCTTGTGCAGCCGTCTCCTCGGGTGTGCAGTTCGGTCATGAGCCTCGAGCAGACCCTCAACGACGAGGAGCGCCTGGCCGACCTGGACCTCGACCAGCTCAAGGAGCTCGTCGGGCTGGTCGAGTACGACTCCTCGGCCGACCCCTTCCCGGTGTCCGGCTGGGACGCACTCGTCTGGGTCGTCGGCAACGCCACCCAGGCGGCGCACTTCTACGAGTCCGCCTTCGGCATGGAGCTCGTCGCCTACTCCGGGCCCGAGACGGGCAACCGCGACTCGCACGCGTACGTCCTGCGGTCCGGGGCCGCGCGGTTCGTGATCCAGGGCGCCTACGACCCGGCCAGCCCGCTGGCCGATCACCACCGTGCGCACGGCGACGGGATCGTCGACATCGCGCTGGCGGTACCGGACGTCGACCGCTGCATCGCCCACGCCCGTGCCCAGGGCGCCACGGTGCTGGAGGAGGCCCACGACCTCACCGACGAGCACGGGACGGTCCGGCTGGGCGCGATCGCCACCTACGGCGACACCCGGCACACCCTGGTCGACCGCTCGCGGTATCACGGTCCCTACCTGCCGGGGTACGCCGCGCGGACGTCGTCCTTCGTTCCGCGGGAGGGCGCGCCGAAGCGACTGTTCCAGGCGATCGACCACGTCGTCGGCAACGTCGAGCTCGGCGCCATGGACCGCTGGGTCGAGTTCTACAACCGGGTCATGGGCTTCACGAACATGGCGGAGTTCGTCGGTGAGGACATCGCCACCGACTACTCGGCGCTGATGAGCAAGGTGGTCGCCAACGGCAACCACCGCGTGAAGTTCCCGCTCAACGAGCCGGCGCACGGCAAGAAGAAGTCGCAGATCGACGAGTACCTGGAGTTCTACGGCGGGCCGGGCGCGCAGCACGTCGCACTGGCCACGAACGACATCCTCGGCACCGTCGACGCGCTGCGCGCCGAGGGCATCGAGTTCCTCGCCACGCCGGACTCCTACTACGAGGACCCGGAGCTGCGGGCCCGCATCGGCAACGTGCGGGCGCCGATCGAGGAGCTGCAGCAGCGCGGGATCCTGGTCGACCGCGACGAGGACGGGTACCTGCTGCAGATCTTCACCAAGCCGATCGGCGACCGGCCCACCGTCTTCTTCGAGCTGATCGAGCGGCACGGCTCGCTGGGCTTCGGGATCGGCAACTTCAAGGCACTCTTCGAGGCGATCGAGCGCGAGCAGGCCAAGCGCGGCAACTTCTGAGGTGCCGAAATCGCCATTTCGGCACCTCTCCTGAGGGGGCCGAATGGCCATTCTGGCACCGGAAAGGGGAGGTTCGATGGCGCACTACCGGCGGGTGGGGGACGTCCCGCCCAAGCGGCACACGCAGTTCCGCCGTCCGGACGGCGGGCTGTACTCCGAGGAGCTGATGGGGGAGGAGGGCTTCTCGTCGGACTCCTCGCTGCTCTACCACCGCGGCATCCCGTCGGCGATGGTCGATGCCCGGCCGTGGGAGCTGCCGGACCAGACCGTGACGCCCAACGTGCCGCTGATGCCCCGCCACCTGAAGCTGCACGACCTCTTCGCCGGTGAGGAGCACGAGGCGACCGACCCCGTGACCGGGCGCCGGCTGGTCCTCGGCAACGCCGACGTCCGCATCTCCTACGCGGTCAGCAGCCTGACCAGCCCCTACTACCGCAACGCCACCGGCGACGAGTGCGTCTACGTCGAGCGGGGGACGGCGACGGTCGAGACGGTCTTCGGCGCGCTGGAGGTCTCGCAGGGCGACTACGTGATCCTGCCGCGGGCGACGACCCATCGGTGGCTCCCGACCGGGAACGAACCCCTGCGCACGTACGCGATCGAGGCGAACAGCCACATCGCCCCGCCGAAGCGCTACCTCTCCCGGTACGGGCAGCTGCTCGAGCACGCCCCCTACTGCGAGCGCGACCTTCGCGGCCCGGCCGAGCCGCTGCTCGCCGAGGTCGGCGACAGCCGTGGGGACACAGAGGTGTACGTGAAGCACCGCGGCGACGGCCCGGGCGGCCTGGCCGGCACGATCCACGTCGTCCCCGAGCACCCGTTCGACGTCGTCGGGTGGGACGGCTGCCTCTACCCCTACGTCTTCGACGTGACCGACTTCGAGCCGATCACCGGCCGGGTGCACCAGCCGCCACCGGTGCACCAGGTGTTCGAGGGCACCAACTTCGTCATCTGCAACTTCGTTCCGCGCAAGGTCGACTACCACCCGCTCGCCGTGCCGGTGCCCTACTACCACTCGAACGTCGACAGCGACGAGGTCATGTTCTACGTCGACGGTGACTACGAGGCCCGCAAGGGATCGGGCATCGGCAGGGGGTCGATCTCGCTGCACCCCGGCGGGCACTCGCACGGCCCGCAGCCCGGGGCGGTGGAGCGCTCGCTCGGAGCGGAGTACTTCGACGAGCTGGCCGTCATGGTCGACACCTTCCGGCCGCTCGGGCTGGGGGAGGGCGGCACGGCCGTGGACGACGGGACGTACGCCTGGTCCTGGTCGGGCCGGGGCCCGACCCCGTGACCTGGGTCGAGCTCCCGCCGGACACCGGCTTCGGGATCGACAACCTGCCGCTGGGCGTCTTCTCCACCGCGGACAGCGGTCGACGGACCGGTGTGCGCATCGGCGACGCGGTCCTCGAGCTGGTGGAGATCACCGGGGACGACGTGCACCGAACGGGGTCGCTGAACGAGTTCATGGCCCGCGGGCCGGTCGCCTGGGCCGCGCTGCGGGCGGACATCAGGCAGTGGCTGACCGAGGAGGCGCACCGCGACACGGTCGAGAAGCACCTGTACCGGCTCGACGAGGTGACTCTCCACCTTCCGGTCGAGGTGGCGGACTACGTCGACTTCTACAGCTCGCGCCAGCACGCCGAGAACGTCGGACGGCTGTTCCGCCCGGACGCCGAGCCCCTGCCGGCCAACTGGACGCACCTGCCGATCGGTTACCACGGCCGGGCCGGGACGGTACGGGTGTCCGGCACGCCCGTCGTGCGGCCGTCGGGTCAGCGGCGGGCGGGCGACTTCGGGCTCTCCGAGCGGCTCGATCTCGAGGCGGAGGTCGGCTTCGTGGTGGGCGTCGGGTCCCAGCTCGGGACGGCGGTCCCGGCCGAGGCGCTCGCCGACCACGTGTTCGGGATCTGCCTGGTCAACGACTGGTCGGCCCGCGACCTGCAGGCGTGGGAGTACGTGCCGCTCGGCCCCTTCCTCGGCAAGTCGTTCCTGACCTCGGTGTCGCCGTGGGTCGTCCCGCTGGCGGCGCTGGAAGCCGCCCGCGTGCCCCCGCCGACCCGCGATCCCCGGCCGCTGGCGTACCTGGACGACGCCGGCCGACCGTGGGGCCTGGACGTCACCCTGGAGGTCCGGCTCAACGGCGAGCTGATCAGCCGTCCACCGTTCGCGACGCAGTACTGGACCGCCCCGCAGCAGCTCGCCCACCTCACGGTCAACGGTGCGTCGCTGCGGACCGGCGACCTGTTCGCGTCCGGCACGGTCAGCGGGCCCCAGCGCGAGCAGTGGGGCTCGCTGCTGGAGCTGTCGGAGAACGGCCGGCAACCGCTGACGATCGCCGACGGCTCCACGAGCACCTTCCTCGAGGACGGCGACGTCGTCACGGTCACCGCGTCGGCGCCTGGCCCGGGCGACTCGCGGATCGGGCTCGGCGAGGTGACCGGGGCGGTCTGTGCACCCGGTGGGTCCGCTCGGCCCGCGGGCGGGCGGACGGTGGCCTAGCGTCCGGAGGATGGGCAAGCGGCTGGTGGTCATCGGAGGCGACGCGGCCGGCGGCAGCGCGGCGTCCCAGGCGAAGAAGCGGCAGCCGGATCTCGACGTCGTCATGTTCGAGCGCGGCCGGGCGACGTCCTACTCCGCCTGCGGCATCCCGTACTGGATCAGCGGCGCCGTGGAGGACGAGGCAGCGCTGATCGCCCGGACGCCGGACCAGCACCGCGCGGCCGGGATCGACGTCCGCATGCGCACCGAAGCGGTCGGCATCGACCTGGACCGGCGCGTCGTCCACTGGCGCGACCTGGATGGCGGCGGGGAAGGCGACGAGCCGTTCGACGACCTGGTGTACGCGACCGGGAGCGTGCCCATGCGCCCGCCGGTGCCCGGCATCGACGCCGAGGGCGTCTACGGCGTGCAGGTCCTCGACGACGGTGTCGCGCTCCGGGAGGAGCTCGCCCGCGGTTCCGTCCGCCGCGTCGTCGTGGTGGGCGGCGGCTACATCGGCCTGGAGATCGCGGAGGCGTGCCGCGTCCGGGGCCTGGACGTCACGGTCGTCGACCGCTCGTCGACGCCGGTCGGCACCTTCGACCCGGACGTCGGCGAGCTGATCGCCGAGGCGGTCCGCCGCGAGGGCGTCGAGATGGTCCTCTCCGACGGCGTGGCCGCCATCGACGTCGGGCCGGACGGCCGCGCGAGGGCCGTTGTCACCGGCAGCGGCCGCGAGTTGCCCGCCGATCTCGTCGTCCTCGGCCTCGGCGTGCGGCCGAACGTGCGTCTCGCCCAGGAGTCGGGCATCCCGCTGGGGACCTCCGGGGGCGTCGCCGTCGACGCGCGCATGCGCACGCGGATCGACGGGGTGTGGGCGGCGGGGGACTGCGTCGAGTCGCGCCACCGGCTCTCCGGCCAGCGGGTGGTCGTGGCCCTGGGCACCCACGCCAACAAGCAGGGCCGGGTCGCCGGCCTCAACATCGGCGGCGGCTACGCCACCTTCCCGGGCGTCATCGGGACGGCGATCACCAAGGTCTGCGACACGGAAGCCGCCCGCACCGGCCTGTCGTCTGCGGAGGCGGACGCGGCCGGCTACTCCTTCGTGAAGGCCGCCGTCGACTCCACCACGAGGGCCGGCTACTTCCCGGGCGCCGCTCCCATTCGGGTGACGATGATCGCCGAGCGGCGGAGCGGGCGGCTCCTCGGTGCGCAGATCGTCGGGCGGGAGGACGCGGCCAAGCGGATCGACGCGCTGGCGATCTGCATCTGGAACGAGATGACCGTCGACGAGATCCTGTCGCTCGACCTCTCCTACGCGCCGCCGTTCTCGCCGGTCTGGGATCCCGTGCTCATCGCGGCCCGCAAGGCGTTCGAGGCCGTGGAGGACGACGTCCGTCAGCTCTGACCGACGACGACGTTCCAGTCGCGGATCGTCCAGCCGGTCACCAGCCCGTGGACGACGTAGGGGTCGGAGTCGGCGAAGCGCTCGACGACCTCGCGCGGCGCCGTCCACACCAGGACGGCCCGGTCGTAGGGGTCGGGCAGCGCGCCGGCGAGCAGCAGCTCACCCCGCTCGTGCGCGGCCCGGGCGAGGGCCAGGTGGTCGTCGCGCAGCGCCGTGCGGCGCTCCAGATAGTTCTCCGCGAGGGTGTACTCGAGCAGGAGGTGCATGTCCCCCACTGTCACACGCGAGCAACCCGACCGATGCCCCGACGCCTTGCGTTCGCCGGGGTAGTGTCCCAAGCCGGTTCGGGGGCGAGTGGCGTCTCGTGCAGCAGGTCCGGGAGGCGTCGTGCGGGAGGCCGGCACGGACTCGCACCTCCTGCGATCGGCGCTCGACGCCCTGCCGGACGGCGTCGTCGTCTTCGACGACGAGTGGACGATCTGCTACGTCAACCTGCCCGGTGCGCGGCTGCTGCGGCGGAACCCCGACGAGCTCGTGGGGCGCAACATCTGGATCGCCCTGCCCGAGCTCGCAGGCACGATCTTCCACAGCTTCCTGCTGCACGCACGCAGCGTCGAGGACCGGGTCACCTGGCGCGGGTACTACACGCCCGCTGCCGAGTGGATCGAGGCCACCGCCGTCCAGGACGGCGCCCGGCTGCACGTGACGTTCCGCCAGGCGACCGGCACGGGGCAGGCGAGCGTCTCGGACCGGGCCGACGGCGAGGCCACGGTCGTCGAGGACGCCGACAGCAGCCGGCTGCGGTTCCTGGCCGAGGTCAGCGAGGTGATGATCGGCAGCCTGGACATGCAGGAGTCCGTCGCCCGGCTGATGGACCTGGTCGTGCCGCGGCTGTGCGACTGGGCCACTGTCACCGTCCTCGGGTACGACGGGCAGCGCGCGGACCTGGGCCGCGCCCACGGGGACCCCCGACGGCTGGCCGACCTGGACACCTACCTGCAGAAGCGCACCCGGCGCGCCGGTGACGACTCCCTGATCACGGCGGCGCTGCTCACCGGGGAACCGGTGCACCTCGACGCGATCCACCCGGCGTTGGCGGAGGACTCCCTGCCGTCGGACGAGGTCCGCGACGCCTGGCGACGACTGGACCCCGCCTCCTGCACGATCGTGCCGCTCCGAGCCCGCGACGAGACCTTCGGCGTCCTGTCGATGATCAACTCGTCGGCGCGGCCGCCGCACGACGAGATGGACATCGCCACGGCTGTCGAGGTGGCCCGCCGTGCCGCCCTCTCGCTGGACAACTCCCGGCTCTACGGGCGGCAGCTCCAGGTCGCCGAGACGCTCCAGCGGAGCCTGCTCACCCCGCCGCCGCAGCCGGACCACCTCCAGATCGCCGTCCGTTACCAGCCGGCCGGCACCAACATGCACGTGGGCGGCGACTGGTACGACGCCTTCCAGCAGCGCGACGGAGCCACCCTGCTCGTCATCGGTGACGTGGTCGGCCACAACGTGGACGCCGCGGCCGCCATGGGGCAGATCCGCAGCATCCTCCGCGGGATCGCCTACGACCGGCAGGAGAGTCCCGCGCAGATCCTCAGCCGGGTCGACGAGGTGCTCACCGGCCTGCGCATCGGCACGCTGGCGACGGCCCTCGTCGCGCGGATCGAGCAGCCGGCGGACCAGGCGCGGGCAGGGCTGCGGACCCTCCGCTGGTCGTCGGCCGGGCACGTGCCGCCCGTCCTCCTGCACCCCGACGGGGACGTCGAGGTCCTCGACTCGGCGCCGGAGATCCTGCTGGGCGCGGAGTCGACGCGCCCGCGGACCGACCACGAGGTGCTGATCGCCCCCGGCCGGACCCTGGTGCTCTACACCGACGGGCTTGTCGAGCACGGCCGGACGGGGATCGACGAGGGGATCGCACGCCTCACCGGGATCGTCGGCGAGCTGGGTGGACTGGGCGTGGACCCTCTCTGCGACCGGCTGCTGGACCGGATCGTCCGGCAGCGTTCGGACGACGACGTGGCGATCGTCGCCGTCCGGTTCCACCCCGAACGCGACTAGCCCCGCGCCGTCACCTGCCCAGGGCAGCGCCGAGCCGGGTCACCGCCGCGGCCTC
>NZ_SPQM01000133.1 GCF_004570345.1 Blastococcus sp. CT_GayMR20
CGGCGCCGGCGCGGGTGCGGGCGCGGGTGCGGGCGCCTCCTCGACGGCCGGCTCCGGAGCGGGTTCCGGTGCCGGCGCGGGAGTCTCCGCGACCGGGGCCGGAGGGGTCACCGGTGTCGGCTCGGGCGCCACGGTCGCGGGGTCGGCCGCCTCGACGTCGGCGGCCTCCGGGCCCGTGGTCGACGCCGCCGCCCCGGCGAAGGACGACGACAGCGGCCCGCCGTCGAGCCCCATCACGACCGGCGAATCGCTGCTGGACCCCTGGGTCGCGGGAGAGGACGCGAACGAGGTGAAGACCCCGGCCGACGTCCCGGTGTCGGTGCCTGCCACCACGGGGACGACCAGCACGAACGAGGCGACGGTCGAGCTGACCAGAGCGCTGAGGGCGAAGCGGCCGCGACGGGAACGCGTCACTCGGGTAGGAGTGCCGGAGGCCCGGGCAGGGAGCGGCAGCTCGGCAGAACGATGACGCACGGAGTTACCTCACCACGGTTGAATCACGATTCGTTACCTGACCGAGACTAACGGTGCGCGCAAGGTCACCGTCAGTCCCCATGAGGAACGTCACGATCCGCGTGGAAAGGAGCGCCGTCCCCTCGTGCGGCTGCCCGCAGGGGGGCGGGACCAGGCACCATGGGCCTGTGAGTCCCACCCGAATACCCCGAGGAGCGCGCCGCCGGTGAGCGACGTCTGGCTCAGCATCGTCATGGTCGTGGCGTTCGTCCTGATCGGGGGCGTGTTCTCCGGCGCCGAGATCGCACTGGTCTCCCTCCGCGAGGGACAGGTACGCGCCATGGCCGAACAGGGCCGGCGCGGGCACGCCGTCCAGCGACTGCTCAGCGACCCCAACCGCTTCCTCGCCGCCGTCCAGGTGGGAGTGACCTTCGCCGGGTTCTTCTCCGCCGCCTTCGGCGCCAGCACGCTGTCGGCACCGCTCGCGCGCTGGATGGAGGGCCAGGGACTGTCCTCGGGTCTGTCCACCACCCTCGCCCTGGTGCTCGTGACCATCGCGATCAGCTACCTGTCGTTGGTCGTCGGCGAGCTGACCCCCAAGCGCCTGGCACTGCAGCGGGCCGAGGGCTTCTCGCTGCTCGTCGCCGCGCCGCTCAACTTCATCGCCAAGCTCTCGCGGCCGGTCATCTGGCTGCTCTCGGTCTCGACGAACCTCCTGGTCCGGCTCCTCGGCGGCGATCCCAAGGTCAGCGGCGAGTCGATCAGCCAGGAGGAGCTGCGCGACCTCGTCGCGGCCCACGAGTCGCTCAGCAGCGACGAGCGTCGGCTCATCGACGAGGTCTTCCGCGCGGGCGAGCGCGAGGTCCGCGAGGTCATGACCCCCCGCACGGAGGTCGCCTTCCTCGAGGCCTCGATGACCGCCAGCCGCGCCGCCAAGCAGGTCGCGGACTCCAACTGGTCCCGCTTCCCCGTCGTCGGACGCGACGAGGACGACGTCGTCGGCTTCGTCCACGTGCGCGACCTGTTCCTCCCCAACCACCCGGCGGGCCGGGCCGCCACCGTGGGCGACCTGGCGCGGGAGGTGAAGCGCCTGCCGGGCACCGCCGGCGTCCTCAAGGCGCTCAGCGAGATGCGGCGGGAGAACCACCACCTCGCGATCGTCGTCGACGAGTACGGCGGCACCGACGGGATCGTGACCCTGGAGGACCTCATCGAGGAGGTCATCGGGGAGATCTACGACGAGTACGACGAGGAGGTCACCCCCGACGGCAAGCAGCCGCCCGGCGGCCCCCGCGAGGTCGACGGCCTGCTGAACCTCGACGACTTCACCGAGGCCACCGGTCTGCAGCTCCCGGACGGCCCCTACGAGACGGTCGCCGGGTACGTCCTCGCCGAGCTGGGCCGGCTGCCCGAGGTCGGGGACACGATCGAGGTCGAGGGCCGCACGGTCGAGGTGCTCGAGCTCGACGGACGGCGGATCTCCCGGCTCCTGGTCGGCCCCCCTCCCGCACCCGTCGACGACGAGAGCCGCGCCGAGGCCGCGCCGGGCTGAGTCAGCGAGCCCGGGTGACGTCCCACGCGTCGCGGACGATCCCGGCGAGGTCGGTGTGCTCCGGCCTCCAGCCCAGATCGGCGCGGATGCGGTCGCTCGACGCGACGAGCTGGGCCGGGTCGCCGGCCCGCCGATCGCCGACGACCACCGGCACCGGGTGCCCGGTCACCTCGCGCACCGCGTCGACGACCTCCTGCACCGAGAAGCCGGTGCCGTTGCCCAGGTTGTAGATGCGGTGCTTGCCGGGCGCTGGGGCGGGCAGGGCCAGCAGGTGGGCGTCGGCGAGGTCGCCGACGTGGACGTAGTCGCGGATGCAGGTGCCGTCGGGCGTGGGGTAGTCCGCGCCGTAGACGGTCATCGACTCCCGCTGCCCGGCCGCGACCTGCAGTGCGATCGGGATCAGGTGGGTCTCCGTCGCGTGCCGCTCGCCGAGGCCGTACGCCGCCCCCGCCACGTTGAAGTAGCGCAGGCTGACGGCGGCGAAGCCGTGGGCCACCGCGTAGGACGTGAGCATGTGGTCGACGGCGAGCTTCGAGGCGCCGTAGGTGTTGGTGGGCCGGGTCGGGGCGTCCTCGCGGATCGGCACCGACTCCGGCTCCCCGTACGTGGCCGCCGTCGACGAGAAGACGATCCGGCGGCAGTCGGCCGCCCGCATCGCCTCGAGCAGGGCCAGCGACCCGCCGACGTTGGTGTGCCAGTAGTCCTCCGGCTGCTGCTGGGAGGCCCCGACGAGGCTCTTCGCCGCGAAGTGCAGCACCGCCTCGGGGCGTACCCGGGCGAGGACCGGAGCCGAGTCGTGCAGCGAGACCGCCTCCAGCGTCGCGCCCTGCGGCACGGCGTCCGCGTGCCCCGTGGAGAGGTCGTCGAGGACGGTCACCTCGTGGCCTCCGGCCAGCAGCGCAGCCGTGACTACGCTGCCGATGTAGCCGGCTCCACCGGCGACGAGAACGCGCATGGGGGCAACCCTAGGTCGGGAGGTCAGGACGTCGTGGTGCGCGCTCGCCCCACCGTGCAGGAGCTGCCGGCGTACAAGCCCGGGCGCAACCCCGCCGACCTCGCCCGCGAGATCGGCGTCGAGCGCGCCGTCAAGCTGGCCAGCAACGAGGTCGCGTTCCCGCCGCTGCCGGCCGTCGTCCAGGCGCTCGCCACCGCGGCCGGTGAGACGAACCGCTACCCGGACAACGGTGCCGTCGTCCTGACCCGTGCGCTGGCCGAGCGCTACGGCGTCGACCCCGTCCAGGTGGCGACCGGCTGCGGCGCGGTGACCCTGTGCCAGGAGCTGGCGCAGGCCTACAACGATCCGGGCACGAGCATCGCCTTCGCGTGGCGCTCGTTCGAGATGTACCCGCTGCTCGCCCGCGTCGCCGCCGCCCGCGCGATCCAGGTGCCGCTGGTCCCCGGCCGCCCCGGCGGGCCCGCCGACACCCACGACCTCGACGGACTGCTGGCCGCGATCGACGACAGCACCCGCCTCGTCTTCGTGTGCAACCCGAACAACCCCACCGGGACGGCGGTGCGGCGACCGGAACTCGAGCGGTTCCTCGACGCCGTCCCCGAGCAGACCCTCGTCGTCCTCGACGAGGCGTACCGCGAGTTCGTGACCGACCCCGACGTCCCCGACGGCATCGAGCTGATGCGCGGTCGGCCGAACGTGACCGTCCTCCGCACGTTCTCCAAGGCCTGGGGCCTGGCGGGCCTGCGCGTCGGCTACCTGGTCGCCGAGGACCCGGCCGTGGCCGAGGCGGTGCGCAAGACCCATGTGCCGTTCAGCGTCTCGATGCTCGCCCAGGCGGCCGCAGTGGCGGCCCTGGCCAGCGAGGACGAGGTCCGGGCGCGGTGCGCGGCCGTCGTGGCCGAGCGGGACCGGCTGACCGCCGCCCTGCGCGAGCGCGACGTGGCCGTCGAGGACAGCCAGGCGAACTTCCTCTGGCTCCCGCTGGGGGAGCAGACGCTCCCGGTCGCCGTCGCCCTGGAGGCCCGCGCCGTCATCACCCGGCCGTTCGCCGGCGAGGGGATCCGCGTCACGGTCGGCACGCCCGAGGAGGACGACGTGTTCCTCGCGGCTCTCGACGACGTCCGGTCCCTGACCTCCCCGAACGCGTAACGGCGGACAGCGGAACGGGGGAGGCCGGAACGCGGGCCGCCGGAGGCTGGTTTGATGACCGACGTGCCTCTTCCCCGTGTCCTCTCAGGCATCCAGCCGACGGCGGACTCGTTCCACCTCGGCAACTACCTCGGTGCGCTGCGGCAATGGGTGAGCCTGCAGGACACGACCGAGGCGTTCTACTGCGTCGTCGACCTGCACGCGATCACCGTCCCGCAGGACCCGGCGGTGCTCCGCCGCCGCACCCTCGTGTCCGCCGCGCAGCTGCTCGCACTCGGTGTCGACCCATCGCGCAGCACGCTGTTCGTGCAGAGCCACGTCCCCGAGCACCTGAAGCTGTCCTGGGTGATGGAGTGCCTCACCGGGTTCGGCGAGGCCAGCCGGATGACCCAGTTCAAGGACAAGAGCCAGCGCGAGGGCACCTCCGGCGCCTCGGTCGGGCTGTTCACGTATCCGGTGCTGCAGGCCGCCGACATCCTCGTCTACCAGGCGGACCAGGTGCCCGTCGGTGAGGACCAGCGGCAGCACCTGGAGCTGACCCGCGACCTGGCCACCCGGTTCAACGCCCGGTTCGGGACGACGTTCACCGTCCCCGCGGCGCACATCCCGCAGGGTGCGGCCAAGATCCTCGACCTGCAGTCGCCGGACAAGAAGATGAGCAAGAGCCTTCCTCCCGCCGGCTGCGTCGACCTGCTCGACGACCCCGCGGTGACGGCGAAGAAGATCCGGTCGGCGGTCACCGACACCGGCCGCGAGGTCGTGGCCGATCCGGTCGGGAAGCCCGGCGTCACCAACCTGCTGACGATCCACAGCGCGCTGTCGGGCCAGAGCATCGCCGCGCTCGAGGAGCAGTTCGCGGGGCGCGGCTACGGCGACCTGAAGAAGGAGCTGGCCGAGGTCGTGACCGACTTCGTGTCCCCGTTCCGCGCCCGGACGCTGGAGCTCCTGGACGACACGGCCGAGTTGGAGCGGGTCCTGGCGCAGGGCGCCGTCCGCGCCCGCGAGGTGGCCGCGGGGACCGTCGCGACGGTCTACGACCGGGTCGGTTTCCTGCCTCCCGCTCCGGCCGGGAGCGGCGGATGAACGACGACACCTTCGTGAGCCGGCTCCCGTCCCCGCCGGAGACCACGGTCCTGGGCATCGTCGTGCCCATTCCGGAGCCCTGGGCCCAGCTGCTGGTCGACTGGCGGTCCAAGGTCGGCGACCCGCAGGCCAGCCTGGTGCCGCCGCACGTGACGCTCCTGCCGCCGACCGAGGTCGCCGTGGCCGACCGCGCCGCGATCACCGCGCACCTCACCGAGGTCGCGCGCTGTCACCCGCCGTTCGCGATGCACCTGGCGGGCACCGGCACCTTCGCCCCGGTGGCGGACGTCGTCTTCGTGGCGGTCGCCCGCGGCATCGGCAACTGCGAACTGATCGCCAACGACGTCCGGCGGGGGCCGCTCGCCCGGTCCCTGGCCTTCCCGTACCACCCGCACGTCACGGTGGCCCACGACGTGCCGGGCGACATGCTCGACCTGGCCTACAGCGGCCTGGCCGACCTCTCCGCCGAGTTCCCCGTCACGGCGTTCACCGAGTTCGAGCAGACCGCGGGCGGCGCCTGGGCGGTCGCCCGCGAGTACCCGCTGACCGGTCCGCCGCACTGAACGAGGCGCGCCCGGGCGGCCGAACCCGCAGACTCGGGCGGTGAGCTCCGCCGCCGATCCGAGGCCCGGTCGCGAGCCGTGGTTCACCCGGGCCTACGCCTGGGGGGAGGCAGTGGTCGCCGGCCAGCGCCGGCGCCGTCCGTGGTTCGACCACCTGGCCCGCGCCGGCGGCCGGTACCAGCGCGTGCAGAGCGACCTCATGGCCGCGGGGGTCACGTACTACGCGTTCCTCGGCCTGTTCCCCGTGCTGCTGCTGGTCGCCTCCATCGTCGGCCTGTTCCTCGCGGGCGACGAGCTGTTGCAGCAGGAGCTGTTCACCGCCATCCGGGAGACCTTCCCCGGCTCGCTCGGGAACCAGTTGGTCGACCAGCTGTCCGAGGCGATCGACGGGGCGGGCTTCATCGGACTGATCGGCCTCGCCGGCTTCGTCTACGCCGGGCTGCGGACGATGGACAAGCTGCGCATCGGCATGGAGCTCATCTGGAAAGGCGAGGTGGACGAGCCCGACGTCCTCCGGGACAACCTGCAGGACCTCGTCGCGCTCGTCGTCCTCGGGGCGATCGGACTGCTCAGCCTCGGCCTCACCGGAGTGGTGACCCAGGGGACGTCGTGGATCCTCGACCTGCTGAGCCTGGAGGACACGCCCGGCTACGGCGTGCTGACCTGGGCCCTGGGCCTGGCCCTGGCACTGGTCGTCGACCTCGTCGTCTTCCTGTGGCTGCTCCGGGTCGTCCCGTCGATCTCGCACCCGCTGCGGCTGCTCCTCCCCGGGGCACTGTTCGGCGCCGCGGGGTTCGAGGCGCTCAAGCTGATCGGCGGCTACTACCTGTCGCTGATCTCCGACAGCGTCACCGCGTCGGCGTTCGGCGGCGCGGTCGGCCTGCTGGTCTGGATCAACCTGGTGGCGCGGTTCGCCTTCTTCACGGCCGCGTGGACGGCGACCCTCCGGAGGGTCGCGTCGGCGGCCCCTCCCCGGACGGCGGGGGAGCCCGTCCGGGCGGACGCCTGACGGCCGCGCCGTCGGCCTTTCCGGCGGGCACGCGGCGCACCGCTCGCCGGCGGCCGATCACGGTGGCCACCACGATGAGGACGGCGCCACCGGCCAGTGCCGCCGGGACGAGCGGGGACGGCGGGTCCTCGGCGGGTCCGGCGGCTCCGGTCGACGTCGTCCGCTCCGCCCGTGCCCCGCGCGAGGTCGCTGCCGGGGCCGCGGTGAGGTCCGCGGGCCGGACGAGCCGCCCGACGCCGTCGACGCCGGGGGGCAGCGCGAACGCCCAGTCCAGGAGGAGCGCCGCCTGGTCGGCCGCCCGCAACGGGACGTTCTCGGTGTCCATCACGCTCACGACGAGTCGGCGGCCGTCGCGCTCGGCGGCGGTGACGAACGTGTGCCGGGCGGCGTCGGTGAAGCCCGTCTTGCCGCCCAGGTTGCCCGGGTAGGTGGTGAGCAGCGGGTTCTGGTTCTGGATCTGGTAGCCGGGGGAGCGCCCCTCGACCGCGGGCATGGTGGCAGTCGGCGTGCCGAGGATCGCCGCCGTCTCCGGGTCGTCGAGGAGCGCCCGGAAGATGAGAGCCAGGTCGTAGGGGGAGGAGGACTGTCCCGCGACGTCCAGGCCCGACGGCGTCCCCGCGACGGTGTCGTAGGCGCCGATCCCCACGGCCGTGTCGTTCATGGCCTCGACCGTGGCCGACAGGCCGCCGGCCGCCCGCGCGAGCGCGTTGGCCGCGTCGTTCCCCGACTGCAGCATCAGCGCCTGGAAGAGCAGGCCGACGGGATACCGGCCGCCCTGGACCAGCCCGACCCGGCTGCCCTCGACGTTCTCGTCCTCCGTCGTGCCCTCGACCACCTGGGCAGGGTCGAGGCGCGGCGCCAGGGTCAGCAGGGTCAGCGTCTTCAACGTGCTGGCGGGGTAGTAGCGACCGTGCGGATCGCGGGCCGCCAGCACCTCCCCGGTGACCGCGTCGGCGACGAGCCAGCCGGAGGCGGCCAGTCCCTGGGGCAGGTCGGGGGTGTCCTCGGGGACGACGATCTCGCGGGTGTCCAGGTCGTCGCCGCCGACGGTGCCGCCGTCGGGCGCGGAGCCCTGGGGTGGGCGTCCCGCGTAGGGCGCGGTCGGTGTCGGCGCGCTGGGGTCGACCGTCGGGCGCGGCTCGTCCGCCGTCGCGACGACACCCGGGAGGCTGAGCGCGCCGGTGACCAGCACGACGGCGAACAGCCGTGCGCCCGGCCACCGTCGCCCCATGAGGACGCAGATTAGGCGGGGCCGTCGGGCCACGCCCGTCCGGCGATCTTCGCAACGATCGTGTCTCAGTCCGGCCCTCGCCGGCGGCCCCGGCCGGAACCGCGGTTAGCGTGCCCTGATCGTGTGCCGCCGCCGGCCACGACGGACGGGACGGCGGCACAAGTCCTGAACACACACGGGACGTGCCGGGGACGACGGACGGCACGTCCTCCCAGAGAGGAGATCGTCTTGCGCTCAGCGCGGATGACGAAGACCGCGGCTCTGCTGCTCGCCGGCAGCCTGGCCCTCGCGGCCTGTGCCAGCGACGAAGAAGGCGGCAACGGCGGCGGCGGCAGCGAGGGCACCGCCGCTGCCGAGGAGCTCAACGTCGGTCTGGCTTTCGACACCGGCGGTGAGGGCGACCGCTCGTTCAACGACTCTTCCATCGCCGGGGTCGAGGCCGCGATCGAGGCGAACGGGGGCGACTACACGTCCCTGAGCCCGAACGCCGACGCCTCCAACCGCGCTGACCTGCTGACCCAGCTCGCCGACGAGGGCCACAACCCGATCATCGCCGTCGGCTTCGCCTACGGCGACGTCATCGGCGAGGTGGCCGAGCAGTACCCGGACACGACATTCGCGATCATCGACTCGTCGGTGGCCGAGATCGGTGCCGACAACCTCACCGGCCTGCTGTTCGCCGAGGAGCAGGGCTCCTTCCTGGCGGGCGTCGCGGCCGCGCTCAAGACCACGACGAACCACGTCGGCTTCGTCGGCGGCGTCGAGAGCGCCCTGATCGAGAAGTTCGAGGCGGGATTCTTCGCCGGGGCCGAGGCCGTCAAGCCCGACATCACGATCGACTCGACCTACCTGACGCCGGCCGGTGACTTCTCCGGGTTCAACGACCCGGCGAAGGGCCAGATCGCGGCGCAGGGCATGTACGACGGCGGCGCCGACATCGTCTACCACGCGGCCGGTGGCTCGGGCCTCGGCGTGTTCCAGGCGGCTGCCGCCTCGGGCAAGCGCGCGATCGGAGTCGACTCCGACCAGTACCAGACGGTCGACGACCCGGCCCTGCAGGCCGTGATCATGACGTCGATGCTCAAGCGCGTCGACAACGCCGTCGAGGGCTTCATCACCGACTTCGTCGAGGGCAACCTCGAAGGCGGCACGGACGTCGTCAACGACCTGTCCACCGAGGGCGTCGGCCTGTCGGATTCCGGCGGCTTCATCGAGGACATCCAGGGCCAGATCGACGACTTCCGTCAGCAGATCATCGACGGTGACATCGAGGTCCCGACCACCCGGTGACACACGACGCGGGCCCGCGGCAGCGGGTCCGCGTCCACTCCGATCGACCCCGACGGCGGGTCCGGGCGCACAGGCTCCGCTGCTGTGCCCGGGCCCGCCGTCGTGTTCCGGGGGCCGGGTCGCCGCGGCTCCGGTCACCCGCTCAGAGGCTTTCCCGGGGCCGGTTTCCCTGCGGAACGGGTGGGTGCGACATCATGCGGCGAGCCGATCTCCACGCGCCCCCGTGGGGCGCGCCCGGGCTCGGGCGAGTCGGTGACGACGGTCGACCCCGTCGCCACCGATGCACACGACGACGTGCGCCGCGTACCCCGTGGATGCACCCGAGGGAGGGGCCCACCATGGCCACAACGGGAGACACCGGGACGGACGCCGTCCCCCTGGCCGTCGAGCTGCGCGGGATCACCAAGCGGTTCCCCGGTGTGGTCGCCAACCGCGACATCGAGCTGAAGGTCCGCCGCGGCGAGGTGCACGCGATCGTCGGCGAGAACGGCGCCGGCAAGTCGACGCTCATGAAGACGCTGTACGGCGAGCACCGCCCCGACGAGGGCACGATCCTCATCGACGGCCGGGAGCTGACCCTCCGCAGCCCGTCGGACGCCATCGGCGCCGGCATCGGCATGGTCCACCAGCACTTCATGCTGGCCGACAACTTCACCGTGCTCGAGAACATCGTCCTCGGCAGCGAGCCCACCCGCGGGGGCCGGCTGGACCGCGCCGAGGCGCGCCGGCGGATCCTCGAGCTCTCCGACCGCTACGCCCTCGGACTCGACCCCGACGTCCTCGTGGAGGACCTCGGCGTCGGTGCCCGTCAGCGCGTCGAGATCGCCAAGGTGCTCTACCGCGACGCCCGCATCCTCATCCTCGACGAGCCCACCGCCGTGCTGGTGCCCCACGAGGTCGACGAGCTCTTCGGCAACCTGGCGGAGCTCACCCGCGAGGGACTCACGGTCCTCTTCATCTCCCACAAGCTCGACGAGGTCCGTCGCGTCGCGAACTCGATCACCGTCATCCGCCGCGGCACCACGGTGGGCACGGCCGACCCGAAGACGACGACGGTCCGCCAGCTGGCCGAGTTGATGGTCGGGGCCGAGCTGCCGTCGCCGGAGACCCGCACGTCCACGGTGCGCGAGAAGCCCGTCATCTCCGTCGAGCACCTCACCGTGGTCACCCCGGAGGGCCGGCCCCTGATCGACGACGTCGGCCTCACCGTCCGCGAGGGCGAGGTCGTGGGCATCGCCGGCGTGGAGGGCAACGGCCAGGCCGAGCTGGTCGACGCGATCATGGGCCTGCGTCCGCTCGCGGCGGGGACGGTCGTCTTCGACGGCGGGGGGACGGGCGACGGCGGTTCCGTCGGCCTCGAGGACATCACCCACTGGAGCACCCGCGCCCGCCGCGAGGCCGGCCTGGGCTTCATCCCGGAGGACCGCCACCGCCAGGGGATGCTGCTCGAGGCGCCGCTCTGGGAGAACCGGATCCTGGGTCACCAGACGCTGCCGCCGGCCGCCAAGGGCATGTTCATCGACCGCAAGTCGGCCCGCGCCGACACCGAGCGGATCATGCAGCAGTACGACGTCCGGGCGCCGAGCCCCGACACCCTCGCCGTCGCCCTGTCCGGCGGGAACCAGCAGAAGCTCATCGTCGGGCGCGAGATGAGCTCCGACCCCCGGCTGCTCATCGCGGCGCACCCGACCCGCGGCGTCGACATCGGGGCGCAGGCGGCGATCTGGGAACTGCTCAAGGACGCCCGCGCCGAGGGGATGGGAATCCTGCTGATCTCCGCCGACCTCGACGAGCTGATCGGCCTGTCGGACACGCTGCACGTGATGCTGCGGGGCCGGCTGGTGGCCACGCTCGACCCGGCCCGCGTCACGCCGGAGGAGCTCGGCGGCCACATGACCGGGGCCCACCACACGGCAGGTGCGGCATGACCTTCCTCCGCCGGCTCGCGCCGGCCCTCCTCCCGTCCCTCTTCGCGGTGGTGATCGCGCTGATCATCTCCTCGGTCGTCATGGCGGCGCTGGGGGTGAACCCGTTCGACGTCTTCGCCGTGATGGTGGACTTCGGCGAGACGCCGGCGCAGCAGGTCACAGCGATGGTCGTGATCGTCAACCGGGCGATCCCGCTGTTCCTCGCCGGGCTCGCGGTGTCGATCGCGTTCCGGATGGGCCTGTTCAACATCGGCGTCGAGGGCCAGTACCGGCTCGCGACGATCGTGGCGGCCGGGCTCGGCGCCGCGGTCGCGCTGCCCGGGCCGCTGCACATCCTGCTGATCGTGGTCGTGGCGATGGCCGTGGCCGCGATCTGGGCCGGCATCGTCGCGGTGCTGAAGGTGACGCGCGGTGTCAGCGAGGTGATCAGCTCGATCATGATGAACTTCATCGCCCTCGGCATCGCGTCCTACCTGCTGACCGGCCCGCTCCGGGGCAGCGAGGAGGGTGCCTCGATCGTCAGCACCGCCGAGATCCCCGAGTCGGGTCAGATGCCGGCCCTGAACGGCGTGTTCGACCTCCTCGGGCTGGCCAACCCGCCCCGCCAGCTCTACGGCTTCCTCATCGTCGCCGTCGTGGTCGGCGCGGCCATCGCCGTGCTCCTCAACCGCACCCGGTTCGGCTTCGACCTCAAGGCGAGCGGGATGTCGCCGTCGGCCGCCAGCGCCAGCGGGGTCAACGCGAGGGGGATGGTGGTCAAGACGATGCTGCTCTCCGGCGCCGTCGCGGGCTTGATCGGCCTGCCCGACCTGCTGGGTAACACCCACTCGTACACGACCGAATTCACCGCCGGGCTGGGCTTCCTCGGCATCGCGGTCGCGCTGCTGGGCCGCAACCGACCGCTCGGCATCGCGTTCGCCGCCCTGCTGTTCGGCTTCCTCGACCGGTCGCTGGTACCGCTGCAGATCCAGGACTATCCGTCGTCTGTGGTGATCATCGTGCAGGGCACGATCGTGCTGGCCGTGGTGGTGGCCAACGAGATCGCGCGGCGGGTGACCCGCCGCTCGGCGGAGCGCGGCACCGCGCCGCCCGTGGGCGGGA
>NZ_SPQM01000134.1 GCF_004570345.1 Blastococcus sp. CT_GayMR20
CCCCGGCGCCTGGTGGGCCGCGCTGACCGCCCTCCTGCTCGCCGTCTCGGGCTGCTCCACGGTGCCCAGCAGCTCTGCCACCGTGCAGATCACCCAGATCCCGACCCGGGCCGCCGACGTCGTGGGCAGCGAGCCGTTGCCCCCGGAGCCCGGTGCACCGCCCGAGGACATCGTCCGGTCGTTCATCGACGCCTCGGCCAGCACCCGCGCCGGTCACCCGGTGGCGCGCCAGCACCTCGCGCCGGAGGCGGCCGAGTCGTGGGTGGACGAGGGCACGATCACCGTCCTCAGTGCCGACTACGCGACGGTCACCACCGTCACCGGCGCGGTCGCGGTGACCGCCAACCTGGTCGGCACAGTGGACGACCGCGGGGTGTTCTCCGTCGGCGGGCCGGGTGTCTTCACCCGTGAGTTCCCGCTGGAGCAGGTCGACGGGCAGTGGCGGATCTCCGATCCGCCGGACGGGCTGATCATGCTGGAGCTGGACTTCGGCCGGCTCTACGACGAGGTCGCGGCGTACTTCATGGACCCGACGGGGCAACGGGTCGTCCCCGACCCGCGCTATCTCATCTCCGGCGAGGCCCAGCCCACGGCGCTCGTCCAGCGACTGCTCGACGGTCCCTCGGCGGGGCTGGCGGCCGGCGTGCGCAACCCCTTGACCGGCGTCCAGCGGCGCAGCGCCGTCACCGTCGACGGGCAGACGGCCCTCGTCGACCTGACCGTGCCCACGATCGATCCGGCGCCGGTGATCGAGGAGATCTGCGCGCAGCTGGTGTGGACGTTGACCCAGCTGGACCAACCGCGCATCCGGTCGGTGGAGATCCGGGTGGACGGCGAGCTGGTGGGACTCGAGGGCGTGCCGGACGAGCAGACCCGGGACGACTGGCCCGCCTTCGATCCCGACGCCGTGCCGGTGGACGCCGTGGGGCACTACCTGAACGCGGGCGCGCTGCACACCGTGACCAGCGGCGAGCCGGTCGCCGGACCGGCCGGCACGGGCGGCTACAACCTGTCCAGCGCGGCCGTGTCGGCCGACCCCAGCAGCGGCGAGCTCACCTACCTGGTCGGCGTCCAGCGCAACGCGGCAGGGGCGACCCTCTTCGCCGGCGAGTACTCCGGCGACCTGGCCCCGGCTCTCTCCGGCTCGACGCTCAGCGCGCCGAGCGTGGCGGCGACCCGCGCCGAGGCGTGGGTCGTGCGCAACGGCACCGACGTGGTACGGGTGCCGGCCGGTGGAGCTGCCCAGGCGGTCAGCGCCCCGACGCTCCCCGGGCTGGGGAGGGCCGAGGAGCTCCGGCTCTCGCCGGACGGGGTGCGGGCAGCTCTCGTGATCGAGGGCCCCGGCGGCCTGTCGCTCTTCATCGGCACGGTGGTCCGATCCGAGGACGGCGTCGTCGACCTCCGGGACCTCCACGAGATCGCGCCCGAGCTGTCGCAGGTCTCCGACGTCACGTGGCGGGACAGCGGCAACCTGTACGTCCTGGCCATCGACCCCTCCGAGGACCGGATCGTGCCGTACCAGGTGGGCGTCGACGGGTGGGGGCCGACCGACGTCCCCACGGCCGGACTGCCGGCCCAGGCGGACTCGATCGCCGCGGCGCCGACCCGCCAGCCGCTGGTCAGCGCCGGCTCGACGATCTGGCAGCTCGCCGGCGGCACATGGGTCACCCTCGTGCGAGGCCAGGAACCGCTCCCGGGCACCGCGCCGTTCTACCCGCTCTGACGTCGTCCACAAGAGAACGACCCCGTCCACCTCACGCCTCGCAGGCCCGGCGCCAGCCTGGGACGGGGCCATAGTGTTCCGGTGGACGGCGAGCTGTTGGGCGCTCTCGCCGACCTGGTGCTGCCGCGGACGTGTGCCGGCTGCGCCGTCCCGGGCGCAGTGCTGTGCCGCTCTTGTGCGCGCCTGCTGACGCGGCCGCACCTGGCCACACCGCGCCGGTTCCCCGACGGCTTCCCGCCGACGGTCGCCGCCGGCGCCTACGCGGGTCCGGTCCGGCCGGCCCTGCTGGCGTTCAAGGAGCGCGGCCGGGCGGAGCTCGCCCGTCCTCTCGGCGTGGCCCTCGCGATCGCCGTGGCGGCGGTGACCGGCGCGGTCCCGGGGCGGCGGCCGGTGGTCCTGGTCCCGGTACCGAGCTCCCGGACGGCGCTCCGCACGCGCGGCCGGGACCACGTCCGTGAGCTCACCGGGCAGGCGGTCGCCGAGCTCCGGGCGGCCGGACGGCCGGTGACGGCGAGCCGGCTCCTGCGCCGTCGGGGGCGGGTGCGCGACTCGGCAGGTCTGTCGGCCGTGCAGCGCCGGGCGAACCTTGCCGGGACCTTCGCCGTGGCCGGCCCGGTGCCGGCGGGGGTGCTGCTGGTCCTCGTCGACGACGTGGTGAGCAGCGGCGCCACGCTCATCGAGGCCGCCGCCGTCCTCGCCCGGACGACGCGCCGCGGCGACCCGCCGGTGCTGGCCGCGGCGGTCGCGGCGACCCCCAGGACGACCGGCAACGGCACTTCGGGGCGCGACCTGCGGGTTGTCCGGAACCTGTCCGAGATCGTCCTCGGGGCGCCTGCCGACCGACTGTCGGGACGGATGAACAGGGACTAGCGTCGAAGTGACTACAACCGGTCTACCGGGAGGTCACATGGAGATCGTGGTCCGTGGTCGTAACGTCGAGGTCCCCGAGCACTACCGACAGCACGTGGAAGACAAGGTCGGTCAGCTCGAACGGTTCGACGGCAAGCTGAAGATGCTCCGGATGGATGTGGAGCTCTTCCACGAGAAGAACCCCCGACAGTCCGCCCATTGCCAGCGCGTCGAGATCACGCTGCGGGGCAAGGGCCCGGTGATCAGGGCCGAGGCCGACGGCGCCGACTTCTACGCCGCCCTCGACCTCGCGTGCCAGAAGCTCGACGCCCGGCTGCGCCGGGCCGCCGACCGTCGCCGCGTGCACCACGGGCGGCGCACCCCCGCCAGCGTCCGGCTCACCGGCAACACCGCAGCCGACGTCGGCGCCATCGACGCACTCGAACTCGATCGTCAGCTCGCCGAGGGTCCCCACGTGACCGATCTCGACGAGCACCTGCCCGGCCGGGTCGTGCGCGAGAAGCACCACCCCGCCACTCCCATGACCGTCGACCAGGCCCTCCACGAGATGGAACTGGTCGGCCACGATTTCTTCCTCTTCCAGTGCGCCGACACCGGCCAGCCGACGGTCGTCTACCGGCGGCACGCCTACGACTACGGGCTCATCCGGCTCGTCGAGGTCGCACAGAACGGCGTCGGGACCGCCCACGCCCGCAAGGCCGAACCACAGGCCGCCACGAGCTGAGTGCGGGCGGGAGGGCGCGGATCGCGCCCTCCCGCACCGTTCACTCGCCGGCCAGCCGGCCGAACAGCACCGCGTCCCCCCGCGTGCCATCGCGGTAGTCCAGGCACGAGCGCACGGTTCCCTCCGGCGTGAACCCCGCCCGCCGGGCGACGGCCTGCGAGGCCGTGTTGCGGACGTCGGCGTACAGGTGGACCCGCGGTGCCCCCAGACCCAGCGCCCAGTCCGCCAGCGCGTGCGCGGCCTCGGCGGCGTAGCCACGCCCGCGGGCCCAGGGCGCGATCCAGTAGCCGACCTCCGGGCCGAGCCGGCCGGGCACGAGGTGGCAGCCGGCGGATCCGACCAACGCGCCGTCGGCCTCGATCGCGGTCGGCATGCCCTTCCCCTGCGCGCGCTCGCGCGGCGCCGTTCCGCACACCCACTCGCGGGCGGCGCCGGGCGTGTACGGGAGGGGCAGGGCGCTGATCCAGCGCTGGGTCTCGGGATCCTGGCAGGCGCGGAACACCTCGTCGACGTCGTCCGGGCGGTACGGGCGCAGGACGAGCCGGTCGGTGCGCACCACCTCGGTCGTCAGGTCGACGCCGGTGATGTCGAGGGTCACCGACACATGGTCAGGCGTTGCCCAGGATCCGGTCGACCGATATTTCGAGAACGACGCGGGCCGGGTTCTCGCGCGGCTGCCGGTAGCGCGCGGCGTACCGGCGCTCGGCGTCGGCGACGGACGCGGCGTCGTCGCGCACGACCGCCGTCCCCTCGAGCGTCGTCCAACGGCGCCCGTCCACGTGGCAGACCGCCACCCGCTGCTGCCCCGCCCGGACGTGCCGGGCCTTGGCCGACGTCCCGGAGGTGATGACGCGGGCGGTCCTCGTCGCGGCGTCATAGGTGACCCCGACCGGGACGACGTGCGGGCTGCCGTCGGCGCGCAGCGTCGTGAGCGTCGCGACGTGCCGTTCGGCCAGGAAGGCGAGCAGGCCGGGGCCCGGGTCGTCGAGATCACGGGCCACATCGCCAGCCTACGGACAGCCACGTGGGTCGGATCGCCGACGGAGCCGGTGCAGCCGCCTACGCTGGGGGTGTGGTGTTCCAGAGACTTCTCCGTGCCGGCGAGGGCAAGCTCCTCCGGCGCCTCTCCAGGATCGCGGACGCGGTCGAGTCGCACGCCGAGGACATCGGCGCGCTCACCGATGCCGAGCTGAGGGCCAAGACCGACGAGTTCAAGGAGCGCTACGGCGAGGGCGAATCCCTGGACGAGCTCCTCCCGGAGGCGTTCGCGGTCGTGCGGGAGGCCGCCACCCGCACGCTGGGGCAGCGGCACTACCGGGTGCAGATCATGGGCGGTGCCGCGCTCCACCTGGGCAACATCGCCGAGATGAAGACCGGTGAGGGCAAGACGCTCACCGGCGTGCTGCCGGCGTACCTGAACGCCCTGACCGGCGACGGCGTGCACGTGGTCACGACCAACGACTACCTCGCCTCCCGTGACGCCGAGTGGATGGGCCGCGTGCACCGCTTCCTCGGTCTCACCGTCGGCACGATCGTCTCCGGCCAGCGTCCCGACGTCCGCCGCGAGCAGTACCTCTGCGACATCACGCACGGCACGAACAACGAGTTCGGCTTCGACTACCTGCGCGACAACATGGCCTGGAGCAAGGCCGACCTCGTGCAGCGCGGGCACCACTTCGCGATCGTCGACGAGGTCGACTCCATCCTCATCGACGAGGCGCGCACCCCGCTGATCATCAGCGGTCCGGCCGAGACCAGCGCCAAGTGGTACGGCGAGTTCGCCCGGCTGATGCCGCTGATGAAGCGCGACGTCCACTACGAGGTGGAGGAGGGCAAGCGCACGGTCGCCGTCACCGAGGAGGGCGTCGAGTTCGTCGAGGACCAGCTCGGCATCGACAACCTCTACGAGGCGGCCAACACCCCGCTGATCGGCTACCTGAACAACGCGCTGAAGGCCAAGGAGCTCTTCCACCGCGACCAGCAGTACATCGTCAGCAACGGCGAGGTGCTCATCGTCGACGAGTTCACCGGCCGCGTGCTCGCCGGGCGCCGCTACAACGAGGGCATGCACCAGGCCATCGAGGCCAAGGAGAAGGTGAAGATCAAGGACGAGAACCAGACGCTCGCCACGATCACCCTCCAGAACTACTTCCGGCTCTACGAGAAGCTCTCCGGGATGACCGGCACGGCGCAGACCGAGGCCGCCGAGCTGCACCAGACCTACAAGCTGGGCGTCGTCCCGATCCCGACGAACCGGCCGATGGTCCGCCAGGACAAGTCCGACGTCATCTACAAGACGGAGAAGGCGAAGTTCGACTCCGTCGTCGACGACATCGCCGAGCGGCACGAGGCGGGGCAGCCGGTGCTCGCCGGCACGGCGAGCGTCGAGAAGTCCGAGATCCTCGCGAAGTACCTGCTGAAGCGAGGCATCCCGCACGAGGTGCTGAACGCCAAGAACCACGCCCGTGAGGCGGCGATCATCGCCCAGGCCGGGCGCCTCGGCTCGGTCACGGTGGCCACGAACATGGCCGGCCGAGGGACCGACATCGTGCTCGGCGGCAACCCCGAGTTCATCGCCGACGAGGCGCTGCGGGCCCGGGGGCTGTCCCCCTCGGAGACGCCGGAGGAGTACGAGGCCGCCTGGGACGAAGCGCTGGAAGAGGCCAAGGCGCAGGTCAAGGCGGAGCACGAGCAGGTCGTCGAGGCCGGCGGTCTCTACGTGCTGGGCACCGAGCGGCACGAGAGCCGACGGATCGACAACCAGCTGCGCGGCCGGTCCGGCCGGCAGGGGGACCCGGGGGAGTCGCGCTTCTACCTGTCCCTGGGCGACGACCTGATGCGCCGGTTCAACGGACCGATGCTCGAGTCGATGATGAACACCCTGCGGGTGCCCGACGACCAGCCGATCGAGTCGAAGATGGTCAGCCGGGCGATCCTGTCGGCGCAGACCCAGGTGGAGCAGCAGAACTTCGAGGTCCGCAAGGACGTCCTGAAGTACGACGAGGTCCTCAACCGTCAGCGCACCGTCATCTACGACGAGCGGCGCAAGGTACTCGAGGGCGCCGACCTGCACGAGCAGGTCAGGTCGATGGTCGACGACGTCATCGGCGCCTACGTCGACGGCGCGACGGAGACCGGCTACGCGGAGGACTGGGACCTCGAGCTGCTGTGGACCGGTCTGAAGGCGCTCTACCCCGTGGGCCTGGACCGCGACGAGCTGCTCCAGCGGATCGCCGACGGGGAGCAGTCCTCCCTGACCCCGGAGGTGCTCAAGCAGGAGCTCCTGGACGACGTCCACCGCGCCTACGCCGAGCGCGAGGCGTCGCTGGGCTCGGAGGTCACGCGCGAGCTCGAGCGCCGGGTGCTGCTCTCGGTCCTCGACCGCAAGTGGCGCGAGCACCTCTACGAGATGGACTACCTGCGGGCCGGCATCCACCTGCGCGCGATGGCCAACCGCGACCCGGTCGTGGAGTACCAGCGCGAGGGCTACGACATGTTCATGGCCATGCTCGACGGGATCAAGGAGGAGTCCGTCGGGTTCCTCTTCAACCTCGAGGTCAAGACCAAGGACCAGCAGGAGGCCGAGGCCAAGGCCAAGCAGGACGAGGCCGAGGCGGCGGCACTCGCGGCGGCCCAGGAGGGCACCGCCCGGGTGCTCGCGCGCCAGAAGGCCGAGGCCGACGCGAAGGCCGCCGAGGCGAAGGCGGCCGAGGCGAAGGCCGCTGCCGGGAACGGCGCGGCGACCGGTGCGCGCAACGGTGCCGGGACCAAGGCCGCGGCGCGCAAGTCCGCCCCGGCGGTCGCCCAGGCCGCTCCGGCGGTCGCTGCACCGAAGCCGTCGGGCACGGGGCCGGAGCTGGCGGTCAAGGGCCTCGACGCCCCGCACCTGAACCCCCAGCAGCTCACCTACTCCGCGCCCACGCTCGACGGCTCGGCCAAGGAGAGCGGGGCGGCCAAGGCGGCCAAGACCGCGACGGTCACCGGCTCGAAGGAGCCGGCGCGCAACGCACCGTGCCCCTGCGGGTCGGGCAAGAAGTACAAGTTCTGCCACGGAGCAGCCGGCTCCTGAGCCGCAGCCGCGCACGACAGCGCCCCCGCCGATCGATGTCGGCGGGGGCGCTGCCGTTCACGCACTCGAACGCGGGTCGTGCCAGATCGGCGGTCGGCGTTCCAGGAACGCCCGCTTGCCCTCGGCCGCGTCGGGAGAGCCGAGGACCGCCCGCGTCGCGTCGTCGGTCGTGATCCAGCCCAGGTGGTCCGCCGCCGCCACGTGAGTGTGGACGGACCGCAGCGTCGCCTGGACGGCGACGGGTGAGTTGGTCGCGATGCGGCGGGCGAGCGCCAGCGCCCCGTCCAGAGCACCGCCGGAGTCGGTCAGGCGGTTCACGAGGCCCAGGTCGAGCGCCCGCCTGGAGTCGATCGGATCGCCGGTGAGGAGGAGCTCGGTCGCGACGTTGACGGGGAGTGCCCGAGGCCCACGGAACAACCCGCCGCACGTCGCGACGACGCCACGGGAGACCTCCGGCAGGCCGAAGCTGGCCGTCGTCGAGGCGACGACGAGGTCGCACGACAGGACGATCTCGAAACCGCCGCCCAGGGCCGGCCCCTCCACGGCGGCGACGAGGGGCACCCGGCGCACCCGACGGGTGATGCCGTACGGGCCACCGCGGCCGGTCGGCCCGCCCGAACCGGTCGCGAGATCGGTGCCGGCGCTGAACACCCGCGAAGAACTGGCCAGCACGATCGACCGCACCGCCGGGTCGTCGTCGAGCGCGTTCAGCGCGGCGTCGAGCGCCGCGGTCATCGGCGCGTCCATCGCATTGCGCTTCTCGGGCCGGTCGAGCGTCACGACGGCGACGTGCCCGTCCCGGTCAACCCTGACGGGCACCGCTCACCTCCGCGATCTTCCGGAAGTCCCAGCTCACGATCTTGTCGACGTCGACCGTGAGCCAGGCATGCCGCCCGTCGTGACCGATGGTCGACCGCCCCTGGTACTTCGTGGCGAATGCCTTCTCCACCGCTTCGAGCTCGGGAACGGCCAGCTCCCCGGTCCGGGGCACCTCCCCGACGACGCGCGCCCGGCCCGAGATCTCGACGCCCCGCAGCTCCAGGTAGTCGTGGCCGTCGTCGACCACGATCGCGATCCGCGGATCGTTCTGGAGGTCCTTGAAACGCTGACTCGTGGTGATCGAGTACAGCCAGATCGACTCCCCGTGCCAGACGAACCACAGGGGGGAGACGTGCGGGCCCGACGGACTCACCGTCGCCACCCGGCAGGTCCGCGCACCGGCGAGGAAGTCGTCGCGCTCCTCCGTGCTCAGTGCGATGCGCCGTCCGCGTCGCTGTTCCTTCACGGTGCCTCCAGTTCCACGCCCGGGCTCTGCGCAGGGACCCTAGAGACTGCCGCTGCGCCCGGTCGCACAACCCGTGCCGCGGAGAGGTCAGCCGACCTGCAGCGCGGTGCAGCGCCAGCGCCCGTCGATGCCCTCGAGCCGGGCGGCGACGGCGTGGGCCCGCCCGCCCCGCCGGGCCACGGCGGTCACCTCGGCGACGCCGTCGACCGGCTCGCACACGTGGACCGGGCCAACGACCAGCGGTGAGGTGCCCTCGGCGCACCACCGCGGGCGGCGGCCGCCGGAGAGCGCGGCGAAGACACCCAGGGACGTGATCGGCTGCAGCTGCGCCAGCGGGCGCCGTCCGGCCAGTGCCTCCAGGGTCAGCGTGATGAGGCGGCGTCCGGCGTCCCGGGCGTCGGGCAGCTCCGCGCGCGCCGACCACGCAGGGCCGAAGTCGTCGTCCCGTGCGGCGTAGGCGGGCCGCGGCCGCGGGCCGGGCCGGTGCGCCGGCCGGGGTGCCGAAAGGCCCGGGTGCACCAGGCGGACCGGCACGCGCCCGTCCTGCAGCGGGGGCTGCGGGGTGGGGACGACGACGAGCCGCAGGGGGGACGGCGCGGGCGCCGGTGCGGCCGCGGAGGACGGAGACGCGGTCATGGGAGGGCTCCCTGGGAGTCGTGGGGGAAGCGGCGGTGGACTGCGGGCGGGCGGCTCACGGCGACCCCGGTGGGCGCAGCACCTGGCCGGGCAGCAGGAGGTCGGGATCGGGCCCGATGACGTCGGCGTTCGCGGCCCACCAGGCCTGGACGGCCGTGGCGACCTCGCCGTTGCTGGCGGGCCTGCCCAGTTCGTCGAGCAGCCGGCTCGCTGCGATGTGCCAGAGGCAGTCGCCGCGGACGACGACGTGACCGCTGGTGACGTCCGGTCCGCTCGGCCAGTCGGGGACGGCGGTCGTGGACCGGGCCGGCCAGTCGGGTGTCGCCGAGGCCGCCTCGGCGGAGGGCCAGTCGGGCACGGTGGACCCGGTCGGCGCCGCGGATGCCGACGGGATCAGCGGCAGCCCGGCCGCGGTGCCGAGCAGGGGCCCGACGACCCCCAACCCGAGGCCGAGGGCCAGCGCCGCACTCCGGCGCGCACCGGCGGGCAGGACGACGTGCAGGAGCAGCCGGGCACCGCCGCCGAGGACTCCCGGGAGGGCGGTGGCCGCGGTGAGGGCGAGCCCGACGGCACCCCAGCACCAGACGGCCCAGGCCAGCAGGCCGGAGGCGGAGATGACGAGCACGTCGGGGCCTGCTGTGTCGGCCGTCCGCTGGGCGGTGGCGAGGGTGCCGGCCATGTCGGGGATCGACGGCGTGAGGGCGGCCAGCACGACGGCGATCGCCGCCATGACCACGGTGGTCACGGCGAGGCGCAGAACGGACACGGCCACCTCCTCAGCTCGACAAGTGAGCACTATTGCAACCAAATGCATTCAAACGCAACATTTGACATGGATCTAGGCTCGCGGCAGGAGGTGGAGTCATGCGTTGGCAGCAGCTGTTCGCCGATCTGCAGGCCCAGTTCGACGAGGAAGAGGCCGCTGCGGAGCGGAGCCAGGCCGCCTCACGGACGCGTGCGGAGCTCGGGGCGGTCCGGCTCCCGGAGCGGCTCCGCGGGGCGCTCGGCTTCCCCGTGGTGCTGGGCTGCCGCGGGGCGGGACCGGTGTCCGGTGTCCTCACCGACGTCGGCGTCGACTGGCTCCTCCTGGCCGGCGAGGGGGGGCGGGAGGACCTCGTCGCCCTGGGGGCCGTGCGCACCGTCGGGGGCCTCGGGCGGCGGACCGCCGTCCCCGAGGTGCCCGGCGGAGTGTGGAGCAGGCTGGACCTGCGGCGGGCAGTGCGCGGCCTGGCGCGCGACCGCGCCGTCGTCCAGGTGGTCCTGGACGACGGGGTCGTGCTGACGGGGACGCTGGACCGGGTGGGGGCCGACTACGTGGAGCTGGCCGAGCACCCCGTTGACCAGCCGCGACGGTCGGAGGCGGTGCAGGGAGTACGCGCGGTCGTGCTGGACGCGGTCGCCGTCGTGCGGACCGCGTCGTCCGGCCTCGGCTGAGGCGGAAGGGTCAGCTGCCGGCGGAGGCGTCCGCGGCCGGAGGCGCGGCCGCCTCCTCGGGGACGGCGCCCGCGCGGGCCTCGGCGTACTTCTGTTGGATGAAGCGCTCGAGCTCGTCGACCTCGACCCGCCACTGGCCGCGGCCGCCGATCTGGATGGCGATCAGCTCCTTGCGGCGCACGAGCGCGTAGGCCTGCGACCAGGAGACGTTGAGGATCTCCGCGACGTCGTCGAGGGTCAGGAAGCGGGGCGTGGGCATCGGGCAACTCCTCCGGTCCCGGTCAGTCTGTCAGCCCGATCGGGGCATCGTGAGCGTCATCCACACCCGAACGTGTGGATGACGAGTGCGCCCCAACGCGTGAATGACGCATCATCTGCATCCGAACGCCGTCCCGGTGCCCCATTCGCCAGCGACACGCCCTGTCGCCCGGCATCGGACGAGACGTGCTGGAAGAGGTGAGCGTGGCTGTGACCGCCGTCCGCCCGTCGTCGACCCCGACGGGCGGAGCCGAGATCCCGGCGGGACCGGCCCCGCGGCGTGTCCGTCCGCCCCGATGGCTGGACCTGCGGCTGGTGCTGGGGGTGCTGCTCGTGCTCGGGTCGGTGCTCCTGGGTGCGCGCATCGTCAGCGCGGCCGACGCGACCGTGCCCGTCTGGGCGGCGACCGGTGATCTGGCCCCCGGTACGGAGCTGACCGCGGACGACCTGGTGGCCGTCGACGTGCGACTCGACGCCACCGCCGACGCGTATCTGTCCGCGGGCACGCAGCCCGAGGGGCGGACCCTGGCGCGGGCCGTGCGGGCCGGCGAGCTGCTGCCGCGCACGGCGCTGGAGGAGCCGGGCGAGCTGGTGCAGCTCGCGCTGCCGGTGCAGGCCGGCTACGTGCCCCCGGGGCTGGAAAGGGGACAGCTGGTCGACGTCTACGCCGTCGCCGATCCGGCGGCAGGGGCCACCGCGGTCGCCGACGGCAGCGTCACCGTCGTGGTGCGCAAGGCGCCGGTGCAGGCCATCTCGGGCCGGTCGGGCGGCGTCCTCTCCACGCCGACGACCGCGATCCAGGTCGTGGTGGCCGTGTCCGCCGAGGACGCACCCGACGTCCTCGCCGCGGTCGGCGGCCGTCCGCTCGTCGTGGTCGTCCACGACTCCGTGGACGCCGACGTGGACGCCGGGTCCGTCGAGCGCCGCCCCGGCGGTGCCGGCACGTCCGGCGCGGCCGTCCCGTCGACGGCCCCCGCAGCGGGTCCGACCGGCTGATGGCGCTCCAGGTCTTCACCGCGGTCACCGGCGCCGCCTGGGAGTCGGAGCTCGTCGGCGCCCTCGATCGGGCCGACCACGGCGTGACCGTCGTCCGCCGGTGCGTCGACGTGTCCGAGCTCCTCGCGGTGGCGGCCACCGGCACCGGGCAGGCGGCACTGCTGTCCGCGGAACTGCGCCGGCTGGACAGCGACGCGATCGCCCGGCTCGAGGCGGCCGGGGTCGCGGTGGTCGGGCTGGTCGAGCCGGGGGACGAACGCGCGGCCGATCGGCTGCGCCAGCTCGGTGTCCGGCG
>NZ_SPQM01000135.1 GCF_004570345.1 Blastococcus sp. CT_GayMR20
GACGCCCTCATCGCCTCGGGCACCACGGCGATCGCCTACGAGACCGTCCAGACGCCCGACGGCGCCCTGCCGCTGCTGGCGCCCATGTCGGAGGTCGCCGGCCGCATGGCCCCTCAGGTGGGGGCGCACAGTCTGGAGCGGGCGCACGGCGGCCGCGGCGTGCTGCTCGGCGGCGTGTCCGGCGTCTACGCCGCGAAGGTCGTCGTCATCGGTGCCGGGGTCTCCGGGATGAACGCGGCCACGATCGCGCTCGGCATGCAGGCGGAGGTGATCGTGCTCGACCGGGACATCGAGAAGCTGCGGTCGGCCGACCGGATCTACCGCGGTCACCTGCAGACGGTCGCGTCCAACGCCTACGAGGTGGAGCGTGCCGTCCTCGACGCCGACCTCGTCATCGGCGCGGTCCTCGTGCCGGGTGCCAAGGCGCCCACACTCATCAGCAACGAGCTCGTGTCGCGGATGAAGCCGGGGTCGGTGCTCGTCGACATCGCCGTCGACCAGGGCGGCTGCTTCGAGGACACCCGCCCGACGACGCACGACGACCCGACGTTCCGCGTCCACGAGTCGGTCTTCTACTGCGTGGCCAACATGCCCGGCGCCGTCCCGAACACCTCGACCCACGCCCTGACCAACGTGACGCTGCCCTACGTGATGGCGCTGGCCAACGAGGGGACGGCGGGCGCGGTCGCGGCCCACCCCGCCCTCGCCCACGGCGTGAACGTCGTGGCCGGCCAGGTGGTGCTGCCGGAGGTCGCCGAGGCGCACGGCATGACCGCCGTCCCGCTCCAGGAGGTCCTGCACTGACGCTCGCTGCCGACCTCGGTGCCGGTCCCGCCCCCGAGCGGGTCGTCACCGGCTACCTGGACCACCTGACCGTGGAGCGTGGACTCGCCGCCAACACGATCGCCTCGTACCGGCGCGACCTGCGCCGCTACACGGAGTACCTCGCCGCGGCCGGCGTCCGCGGGATGCGCGAGGTCGCCGAGTCCGACGTCTCCGGGTTCCTCGCCGCCCTCCGTCAGGGGGACGACGACCATCCGCCGCTGTCGGCGACGTCCGCGGCCCGCGCGGTGGTCGCGGTCCGCGGCCTGCACCGGTTCGCGCTGCTGGACGGGCTCGTGCCCGACGACGTGGCGCACGAGGTGAAGCCCCCGACCCCCGCTCGGCGGTTGCCGAAGGCGATCCCGGTGGAGTCGGTGGTCGCGCTCATCGAGGCGGCGGGCGCGGTCGAGGGCCCGCGGGGGCTGCGGGACCGGGCTCTGCTGGAGCTGCTGTACGGCACCGGGGCGCGCATCTCCGAGGCCGTCGGGCTGGCGGTCGACGACCTCGACCGCGGGCAGGCAGCGGTGCGGCTGGCCGGCAAGGGCGGCAAGGAGCGCGTCGTCCCGGTGGGCAGCTACGCCCTGCGGGCCGTCGAGGAGTACCTGGTGCGGGCCCGGCCGGCTCTGGCGGCCAGCGGGCGGACCGGCGTCCGTGGGGGAGCGTTGTTCCTCAACGTGCGCGGCGGCGCGCTCTCGCGGCAGAGCGCCTGGGCCATCCTGCGGTCGTCCGCGGAGCGCGCCGGGCTCACCGCGGAGGTCTCACCCCACACGCTGCGGCACTCGTTCGCGACCCACCTCCTCGACGGCGGCGCAGACGTGCGCGTCGTCCAGGAGCTGCTCGGTCACGCGTCGGTGACGACGACGCAGGTGTACACGCTGGTCACCGTCGACCGGCTCCGCGAGGTCTACGCGACGAGCCATCCGCGGGCACGCAGCTGACATCGGCCGGTTCGTGTCGTTGGCACTATCTGTGCCGGATTCCGCTTGTGCAGTCACAGGTGTTGCCATTGGTCGCCATGTCGACATGACGCCCCGGCGTGCCTCCTTGGGAAGAGCTTCCGCACTCCATAGCGTCCTCATCACCCGAGCGGGCAGGACGGCTGACCGCGACCGGAACCGACCGGAATCGGGCACGAGGTGGAGGCAACAAGACCCATGGCTACCCGAGCGGACGCGGCCTCTGCCGTCGCGCGCCCGCACGACAGCGGCCCCGAGATGGGGGCGATCTCGCGACAGGACCCGGCGAAGGCCCGCCAGCGCCCCCTGCCCGAGCCCCAGCCCATCACCGAGCACGGGCCCGCCCGCATCATCGCGATGTGCAACCAGAAGGGCGGCGTCGGCAAGACGACGTCCACCATCAACCTGGGTGCCGCACTGACCGAGTACGGCCGGCGCGTCCTGCTCATCGACCTCGACCCGCAGGGCGCCCTGTCGGTCGGCCTCGGGATCCCCGCCCAGAACATGGACCGGACGATCTACAACGCCCTGATGGAGCGGAAGACGACGCTCGCCGACGTGCGGGTGCCGACCGACATCGCGGGCCTGGACCTGGTGCCGAGCAACATCGACCTGTCGGCCGCCGAGGTGCAACTGGTCAGTGAGGTCGCCCGCGAGCAGACGCTGCTGCGGGTGCTGGCCGACGTGCGCAACGACTACGACTACATCCTCATCGACTGCCAGCCGTCTCTCGGCCTGCTGACGGTGAACGCGCTGACCGCGGCGCAGGGCGTGATCATCCCGCTCGAGTGCGAGTTCTTCTCCCTCCGCGGCGTGGCGCTCCTCGTCGACACGATCGACAAGGTCAAGGAGCGGCTGAACCCGTCGCTGGAGATCTCCGGGATCCTCGCGACGATGTACGACTCCCGGACCGTGCACTGCCGCGAGGTGTTCAGCCGCGTGGTCGAGGCCTTCGACGACACGGTGTTCCAGACCGTCATCCAGCGCACGGTGCGCTTCCCGGAGACCACCGTCGCCGGGCAGCCGATCACCACGTGGGCCCCCACCTCGTCGGGCGCCTCGGCGTACCGCGACCTCGCCAAGGAGGTTCTGGCCCTGTGACTCGGAGGCCCGTTCTTCCCGGCGCCTCGGAGCTGTTCCGGCGCACCGACGCCGGCTCCTCGGTCCCCGAGGTCACCGAGCTGCCCAGCCTGAGCACCACGACCAGCTCGCCCGCCCTGAGGGGCAGCGCGCGCCAGTCGGAAGAGACCTCGGGCACCCCGCTGACGCTGGTGCCCGGCGGCGCGGACGAGCTCGCCTCGTTCCGGTCGGTCCCGCAGTCGGCTCCGGCCGTGCAGCCCGCGCCGGTGATGCAGCCGTCCATCCCCACGCGGGGCCGCCCCGCGCGCACCCGCAACGACCGCACCAAGCACGACGAGAAGATCACCGTCTACATCTCCGCGGACGAACTGCTCGCGCTGGAGACGGCGCGGCTGACGCTGCGCGGCCGGCACGGGGTCGCGGCCGACCGTGGCCGCATCGTCCGCGAGGCGATCTCGGTCCTCCTCGCCGACCTCGACGAGCGCGGCGACGACTCGGTCCTGGTCCGCCGGCTCAAGGGGAACTGACGCCGGGCATAGGCTCGGCATCCGTGAGCAGCAGCACCGATGCGGTCCCCTCGGCTGGCACAGCCGAGGGGGCCGCGTCGTCACGTTTCACGGTCAAGCTCACCAACTTCGAGGGCCCGTTCGACCTGCTGCTGCAGCTCATCGGCAAGCACAAGCTCGACGTCACCGAGATCGCCCTGTCGAAGGTCACCGACGAGTTCATCGCCCACCTGCGGGCGCTCGGCAGCGAGCTCGACCTCGACCAGGCCAGCGAGTTCCTCGTCGTCGCCTCGACGCTGCTCGACCTGAAGGCCGCGCGGCTGCTGCCGGCCGCCGACGTCGACGACGAGGAGGACCTCGAGCTCCTCGAGGCCCGCGACCTGCTCTTCGCCCGGCTGCTGCAGTACAAGGCCTACAAGCAGGCCGCCCGGTTCCTGCGGGAGCGCGAGGCGGAAGCGGCCCGCCGGTTCCCCCGCGAGGCCGGCCTCGAGCCGCGGTTCGCCGAACTCGTGCCCGAGGTGCTCCTCGACCTGTCCCCGGAGCAGTTCGCGGCACTGGCGGCCCGCGCGTTGACGCCGAAGGGCCCCGAGGTCGTGGGCGTGTCGCACCTGCACGCCCCGGCGGTGAGCGTCTCGGAGCAGCTGCTCGTCGTCCGCAACCACCTGGTCCGCTCGGGGACGGCGTCCTTCCGGGCGCTCACCGCCGATTGCGGGCACACCAACGAGGTGGTCGCCCGGTTCCTGGCCCTGCTCGAGCTGTACCGGCAGCAGCGCGTGGTGTTCGAGCAGCTGACGCCGCTGGGGGAGCTGCACGTGCGGTGGACCGGAGGCACGCTCCCCGCGGTCGGGGACGACGACGCCGGCGACCCGGATCGGAGCAGCGTGGAGCACGTCGAGGAGGAGTACTCGTGAGCGGCGAGCCCGAAGAGCCCGGCGCCGGACCGGCCCCCATCTCCTGGGAGGCGCTGGCCGCCGAGCTGGCCGCGACGCGCGAGCAGGCACAGGACCGGGGGGACGCCGACCCGGCCACCTGGGACGCCGTGGCGCAGGCGCTGGCCACCCGCGTCGCCGACCAGCCGCCCGAGGCCTTCCCCGAGCCGGCGCCGGTGCCGCCGACCCCCGACGAGCCGCCGCAGGACCCGACGCCGGCCGACGTCCCGGCGGGGGAGCCCGCGCCGGAGGATGAGCCGGCTGGGGCACGGCTCGAGCTGCTCGATCCCGCCGAGCTGCAGGGCGGGCTGGAGGCGCTGCTGTTCGTGATGGACGACCCGGTCGACGAGGACACGCTGGCCGCCGCGCTCCGGTGCTCCGTCGAGCAGGTGCGCGCCGGGCTGGCCGACCTCGCGGCCGGCTACGACGAGCGGCGGTCCGGTCTCACGCTGCGCACGGTGGGGGAGGGGTGGCGCCTCTACACCCGGGAGGAGCACGCCCCGGTCGTCGAGCGCTACCTCGTCGACGGCCAGCGCAGCCGGCTCACGCAGGCGGCGTTGGAGACCCTCGCGGTGATCGCCTACCGCCAGCCGGTGACCCGCGCCCGGGTGTCGGCCATCCGTGGCGTCGGGGTGGACGGCGTCATGCGGACCCTGCTCACGCGCGGGCTGGTGCACGAGGTCGGTCCCGATCCGGACAGCGGCGGCGGGCTCTACGCGACGACGCCGCTGTTCCTGGAGCGGCTGGGGCTGCGCAGCCTGGCCGACCTGCCCGAGCTGGCACCGTTCCTGCCGGAGACCGCGGCGATGCTCGACGAGCACCCCGACAGTTGAGCGGGCGTCACGACTCGTCGTCCTCGGCGAGTCCGGCGACGAAGGCGACGACGTCGGCGGCCAGCCGAGCCGGTTGTTCCTCCAGCACGAGGTGACCGGCGTCCTCGTACTCGATCCATTCCGCGCCGGGGATCGCGGCCAGCAGCGCATCGGTCTGCTCGCGGCCCAGGAGTCCGTCGCGGCCGCCGCTGATCACCAGCGTCGGCGCACTGACCACGCCCAGCTCGGTCGGCGGCGTCGACCTGTTGAGCCCGCGGAAGGTCGCCGTCCAGATCGGGGCGGGCAGCCGCAGCGCGTCCTCCACGAGGACGTCGACGTACCAGGACGGCAGCCGCTCGAGGTCGGTGAACCCGGCGATGAACTGCCGCACCCAGGCCGGGTCGACCGGGTCGCTGATGAGGGCCAACTCCTCGGCGAACGGCGGGCGGCCGCGCAGGTCGTGCGGTGTGCCGGCGAGCACGAGGCCCGCGACCCGCTCCGGGGCGCTCACCGCGACCTGCTGGGCGAGGTAGCCGCCGCTGGAGGCGCCGACGAGGACGGCCCGCGGCACCTCCAGCGCGTCGAGTGCAGCCACGACGTCCGCGGCGAGGGTGGCCAGGTCGTAGCCCTCCGGCGGCTTGTCGGCGTCGCCGTGCCCGCGGAGGTCGAACGCCAGGGTCCGCACGTGCGGGGACACAAGCGGCGCCAGCGCGGCGAAGGAGCGGCGGGCCGCAGCCCAGCTGTGCAGGAGGACCACCGGTGCATCGGCGGTCGGCTCGCCCTCGTCCGTGACGGCCGTCGCGATGCCGGTCGCCAGGTGGAGTCGTCCGTCCCCTGCGGGCGCCATGTGCTGACGCTAGCCGGAGCCGGACCGGCGTTCGTGCTCACCGTGGACGAAGGCGCCTGCCAACGGTGGGAGACTGGGCGGCGATGAACACCGCAAACCCTGACGACGAGACCACCACCGCGGCCGGCGACGGCTGGTCGGAGGACATGGAGCTCGCCCCGGTCCACCCCGGTGACCGCGACGACTCCGAGCCCGACGACGACCGCCAGGGGGAGCGGCTGCAGAAGGTCCTGGCCCGCGCGGGGGTCGGCTCGCGCCGGGTCTGCGAGGACATGATCGAGGCGGGGCGCATCAGCGTGAACGGCAGGCAGGTCACCGTGCAGGGCATGCGGGTCGACCCGGCCGTCGACAAGATCGCCGTCGACGGCGTCCGCATCGAGACCCGCGAGGACCGCGTCACCTATGCGATGAACAAGCCGCCGGGCGTCATCACCGCGATGAGCGACGACCGCAACCGCTCGACGGTCGGGGACATGGTCGGCGACCTGGCGAAGGGCCTGGTCCACGTCGGCCGGCTGGACCAGGACACCGAGGGCCTGCTCCTGCTCACCAACGACGGCGAGCTCGCCCACCGGCTGGCCCATCCCAGCTACGAGGTGCGCAAGACCTACCTGGCGCAGGTCAGCGGCTCGGTGCCGCGGGACCTGGCCCGACGGCTGCGCAACGGCGTGGAGCTCGAGGACGGGCCGGTGAAGGTCGACTCGTTCCGGGTCGTCGACACCCACGCCGGGCAGTCGGTCGTCGAGGTCGTGCTGCACGAGGGCCGCAAGCACATCGTCCGCCGCCTGCTGGCGCACGTCGGGCTGCCGGTCTCCCGGCTCACCCGCACCGCCGTCGGTCCCGTACAGCTCCAGCGGATGCGCTCCGGATCGATCCGCAGACTGTCCAAGGAGGAGCTCGGCACGCTCCAGGAGCTCGTCGGCCTGTAGACGTTCCCCCGGGACCACGGTGCCGTGCGCCCCTTCGCCCTCCTGCAGGGGCCCGCCGCGAGCTTGCGAGCGGCGGGGGGCAGGAGGGTCCTTTCACTAGACTCGACAGGGCTCCGGCGATCCGGGCGCCGCAATCGAACGAGGAGACATGCATGGCCGTCCGAGCCATCCGGGGCGCGACGCAGGTCGACGCCGATGACCGGGACCAGGTGCTCGAGGCCACCCGTGAGCTGGTCAGCGCGGTGCTGGAACGCAACGAGCTTCACCACGACGACGTGATCAGCATCCTGTTCACGGCCACGCCCGACCTGACGTCGGAGTTCCCCGCGCTCGCCGCCCGCGAGCTGGGCATGGGCGACGTGCCGCTGATGTGCGCCACGGAGATCGACGTCCCGCATGCGCTGCCGAGGGTGCTCCGCCTCATGGCGCACGTGGACACGCCGCGTTCGCGCGCCGAGGTCCAGCACGTCTACCTGCGCGGCGCGACCGCCCTCCGCCGGGACATCGCCCAGTGACCGGCTTCCAGGGTCAGATCACCCTCGACGGACCGTCGGGCACCGGCAAGTCCAGCGTCGCCCGCGCCGTCGCTGCCCGCCTCGGCGCCGCCTACCTGGACACCGGCGCCATGTACCGCGCCGCGACCGTCGCCGTCCTCGACGCCGGGGTGGACCTCGACGACGCCGAGGGGATCGCCCGCGCCGTCACGGCGGCGACGATCGAGGTCGGGACCACGGCCGGCGCCGAGCTGGTGCAGGTCGACGGGGTGGACGTCGCCGAGCGCATCCGCGGCGTGGAGGTGACGCGCTCGGTCTCGCCGGTCTCTGCGGTCCCGGCCGTCCGGCGCCGGCTCGTCGACCAGCAGCGCGCACTCGTCGCCGCGGCCGACGCGGTCGTCGTCGAGGGGCGCGACATCGGCACGGTCGTCCTGCCCGACGCGACCGTGAAGATCTACCTGACCGCGGCGCCGGAGGTGCGTGCCCAGCGACGGGCCGGTCAGCTCGGCCTCAGCCGGCCGGAGAAGATCGCCGCCCTGGCCGCCGACCTCCGCCGCCGCGACGAGTACGACAGCAACCGCGCCGACAGCCCGCTGCGGCCCGCCGCGGACGCCGTCGTCGTCGACAGCACCGACCTCGACCGCGACCAGGTCGTCGACCGGGTCGTCGAGATCGCCCTCTCGGCCGTCGGGGCGGGGGAGCGGTCATGACCGAACCGACCGGGCCGCTGCCCGTCGTCGCCATCGTCGGCCGGCCGAACGTCGGCAAGTCCACGCTGGTCAACCGGATCCTCGGCCGCCGCGCAGCCGTCGTGCAGGACGTCCCGGGCGTGACGCGCGACCGCATCTCCTACGACGCGCTGTGGAACGGCAAGCGGTTCACCGTCGTCGACACGGGGGGATGGGAACCGAAGGCCACCGGCCTCGGCGCCTCGATCACCCGCCAGGCCGAATACGCGATGGAGACCGCGGACGTCATCGTGCTCGTGGTCGACAGCACCGTCGGCGCGACAGACACCGACCTGGCCGCCGCCCGCATCCTGCGGCGCAGCGACCGGCCGGTGATCCTCGTGGCCAACAAGGTCGACGACGAGCGCTCCGAGGCCGGTGCGTCGGAGCTGTGGTCGCTCGGGCTCGGCGAGCCGCAGGCGGTCAGCGCCCTGCACGGCCGCTCCAGCGGTGACCTCCTCGACCTCATCCTCGACTCGATGCCCGAGGCGCCGCGCGAGCAGCTGGAGGAGGGCGGACCGCGCCGGGTCGCGCTCGTGGGTCGGCCGAACGTCGGCAAGTCGAGCCTGCTCAACCGGCTGGCCAAGGACGAGCGGTCCGTCGTCGACTCCGTCGCCGGGACGACGGTCGACCCGGTCGACTCCATCGTCGTCCTCGGCGGCGAGGAGTGGCGGTTCGTCGACACCGCCGGCCTGCGGCGCAAGGTGAACACCGCCAGCGGCACCGAGTACTACGCCAGCCTGCGCACCGAGGCGGCGATCCAGGCGGCCGAGGTCGCCGTCGTGCTGCTCGCCGCCGACGAGGTCATCAGCGAGCAGGACCAGCGGGTCATCACCCAGGTGGTCGAGGCCGGGCGTGCCCTGGTGATCGCGATCAACAAGTGGGACACCCTTGACGAGGACCGCCGCTTCCAGCTGGAGAAGGAGATCGAGCGCGAGCTGGCTCGCGTCCGGTGGGCCTCGCGGGTCAACATCTCCGCCTCGACCGGTCGCGGCGTCAACAAGCTCGCCGACCACCTGCGCGCGGCGCTCGCCTCGTGGGAGTCCCGCGTCCCGACGTCGGAGCTCAACACCTTCGTGCGCGCGCTGGTCCAGGAGACGCCACCCCCGGCCCGCGGGGGACGTGCACCGAAGATCAAGTACGTCACCCAGGCCGACGTCCGGCCGCCGCGGTTCGTCGTCTTCTCGACCGGGTTCCTCGAGGCCGGCTACCGCCGGTTCCTGGAACGCAAGATCCGCGAGCGCTGGGGCTTCGAGGGCAGCCCGATCGAGGTGTCGGTCAAGGTCCGCGAGGGCCGGGGGAGCGATCGGCCGAAGGGCTGACCTCCCGACCGGGCTCGCGGGGCGTGGGCAGCCGGAGGTCGTCGGCCTGCCCGGCGGGCGGCTCCGGCTCGTCGAGCCGGTGCGCCAGCTTGCTCGGCCACCACATCCACCGGCCGACGTCGAGGGTGAGCGCGGTCACGAGCACCGAGCGCACGACGATCGTGTCGAGCAGGACGCCCAGCGCCACCGCGATTCCCAGCTGGATCGTGAACGTCAGCGGCAGCGTGGCCAGCACCGCGAAGGTCGCGGCCAGCACCAGGCCGGCCGACGTGATGACGCCGCCGGTCGCCGCCAGCCCGACCAGGGCAGCCCGGCGGGTGCCGTGGTCGAACGCCTCCTCGCGCACCCGCGTCATCAGGAAGATGTTGTAGTCGATGCCCAGCGCGACGAGGAACACGAAGACGAACAGCGGGAACGAGCTGTCGGTCGTCTCGACCCCGACGACCCAGTCGAAGATCAGCGCGCTGAGCCCGAGCGCCGCGCCGTAGGACAGCACCACGGTCGCGATGAGGATCAGCGGGGCGACGACCGCCCGCAGCAGGACGGCGAGCACTGCCAGCACCACGAGCATGATCAGCGGGATGATCACCAGGTTGTCGCGCTGGGAGGCGGTCTGGACGTCGAGGTTCAGGGCGGTGTTGCCGCCCACCAGCGCCGCGCCGTCCCCGACGTCGTCCAGGGTCGAGCGGAGCGACTCGACGGTGGCGTAGGCGGCCTGGCTGTCGGGGGCGTCCGCGAGCTCCGCCTCGATCAGCGCGTCGCTCCCGATCACCTGCGGTTCCGCTACCGAGGCGATGCCGTCGGCCGCGGCCACGGCGTCCGCGACGTCGTCCGCCGTGTCCGCGGAGGTCAGGACGTGGACGGGGTTCCCGGCGGCGCCGGGGAAGTGCTCGAGTGCGACGGCGTCCCCCTGGATCGACTCGGGCGTGCCGCGGAACGAGTCGGCCGCGGTGAGTCCCTTCGCGTTCAGGCCGAACATGGCGAACGAGGCGGCCAGCAGCAGGGCGCAGGTCACCAGCCACACCGCGCGCGGGCGGGGCTTGATCAGGCCGCCCACGCGGGCCCACAGCCCGGTCGCCGTCGGTTCCGGGCTGCCGAGCGAGGGACGCACCGGCCAGAACACCCACCGGCCGCAGATGACCAGCAGCGCCGGGAGCAGGGTCATCAGCACCAGAAGGGTCACCGCGACGCCGATCGCGGCCACGGGGCCGAGGCCGCGGGTCGAGTTCATGTCCGCGGCGACCAGGCACAGCATCCCGAGGATCACCGTGCCGCCGCTGGCGAGGACGGCCGGCCCCGCCCGGTGCACCGCCTCGGTCATGGCCTCGTGCCGGTCGGCGTGCAGCCGCAGTTCCTCGCGGTAGCGGGCGATCAGCAGGAGGGCGTAGTCGGTACCGGCGCCGACGACCAGGACGGTGAGGATGCTGGCGCTCTGCGCGTTCACCGTCAGGTCGGCATAGCGGGCGAGCAGGTAGACGACGGCCTGCGCGCAGAACAGGGCGATGACGGCCGAGAAGATCGGCAGGATCCACAGCACCGGGCTGCGGTAGGTGAACAGCAGGATCAGGACGACGACGCCCAGCGCCGCCAGGAGCAACGTGCTGTCGAGGCCGGAGAAGGCCTCGGACGAGTCGGCCGCCTGTCCGGCCGGACCGGTCACGTAGGCGCTCAGCCCGTCGGGCCCGTCCGACGCCTCGGCACGGATGTCGTCGACGATCGGCGCGATCGCCTCCCAGCCCCCCGAACCGGGATTGATCGGCACGATCAGCTGCGCCGCCTGTCCGTCCTCGGACGGGATCGGGCCGACGACTGTGCCGTCGAGTGCGTCGAGCTGCCCCAAGGCGGCGGCGTCGTCCGCGATGGCCTCGGTGTCGGCGGCGGTGAGCCCGTCCGCCCGCTCGTAGACGATGACGGCGGGGACGACGTCGGGGTCCGAGCCGAGCGCGATCTGGCGCTCCAGCGCGACGGTCGACTCGGCGTCGCCGGGCAGCCAGGAGGCGATGTCGTTGTCCTGCTGGTCGGTCAGCCCTCCGGCGAGCGGCGCGCAGACAGCCGCCAGCACCACCCAGAACACGAGGATGACCCACTTGAGCCGCCGACCGCTCACTCGGGACGCGAATGTCCTGCCCATGACCAAGCCCCTGCCCGTCGACGGCAACACCCCGTGGGTCGCGACGCTAGCGACGGGGGAGCCCGGGCGTCACCGTCTGTTGGCCCGGTCGGACGGCGTCACGGCGGGACACAGGAGGAATTCGCCGTGCGGTAACCTGCTCAGGCGGTCGTCGCGCGGCCCGGAGTCCCGGCTGCGCGCACGGCACGCGGGCTGTAGCGCAGCTTGGTAGCGCACCTGACTGGGGGTCAGGGGGTCGCAGGTTCAAATCCTGTCAGCCCGACAGTGTGATGTCTCAGGGGCCGTATCCGGAGAGATCCGGAACGGTCCCTGACCGCTTCCTGGAGCGGCGTGACCACCTTTCTGACCACCACTACGTCGCCCCCGGACGCGCACGACGTGCTGGCGGGGGCCGCGACGTGCACTGTCCTCGCGCCCGAGCTCTGGTGACGGGGAACGACGGGTGCCCAGGCGTGCTGGCACGTCGGGTCCAGGGTTCCGGGCAGGATCTCGTGGCGGTTCAGCCGATGAGTTCTTCCTCTGCGCCGCGGTTGAGCGCCAGCTCGCCTCGTTCTTCCATGCCTCGGATCGTGGCCACCACCTTGGCCTGGGCCTCCTCGACGGTGCGGGTGCGCACCGGGCCGAGCAGTTCGATCTCCTCGTTGAGGTTCTCGGCGGCACGCTCGGAGAGGTTCCGGACCACCTTGTCGCGGACGTCGGGCCGGA
>NZ_SPQM01000136.1 GCF_004570345.1 Blastococcus sp. CT_GayMR20
GCCGCACACCGGCCCGGCGGCTGCTGCAGCGGGGCCTGCTGGCCCGCATCGACGCCCTCAACGTGGAGCTGCCCCGCGAGCTGGGACTGCACCTGCGCGGCGACCGGCCCTACGGCCCCCCGCGCCTGCGGCCCCAGCCTGCCGTGGCCGCCCACGCGCAGGGATCGGTCGACCGGCGCGCCGCCGGCGCGGCGCTGGAGAGCGTCGGCCGGCTCGGGGAGCTGCTGGCGCTCCTGGAGGAGGAGCCGGCCGGGCTGCTGCGCAGCGGCGGGGTCGGCGTGCGCGACCAGAAGCGGCTGGCCCGCGTGCTGCACGTCGGCGAGCCGGAGGCCGCCTGGCTGCTCGAGCTCGCCTACGCCGCCGGCCTGCTCGACGTGGGCGGTCCGCACCGCGACGAGTGGCTGCCGACCCGCGCCTACGACATCTGGCGCGAGCAGGACCTGGCCGACCGCTGGGCCGTGCTGGCCGACGGGTGGCTCTCCGGTGTCCGGCTGCCGTCCCTGGTGGGCCAGCGGGACGTCGCCGGCAAGTCCGTCAACCCGCTCTCCCCCGACCTGGTCCGGCACACCGCCCCGGCGATCCGCCGCTCGGCGCTGACCGTGCTCGCCGAGTACCCGCCCGGTTCCGGGCTGGCCCCCGACGACCTCGTCTCGCTCCTCCGGTGGCGCACCCCGCGGCGGGCGGACCGGCTGGCACCGGTGCCCGCGATGCTGGCCGAGGCGGCCCGGCTCGGAGTGCTCGTCGGTGGCGTCCTCTCCACGGCCGGCCGGGGGCTGCTCGCCCGCGGTGAGGACGGCGCCGCCGAGGGCATGCGGGGGCTGCTCCCCGAGCCGGTCGACCACGTGCTCGCCCAGCCCGACCTGTCGCTGATCGCCCCTGGACCGCTGGTCGCCGAGCTCGCCGACACCCTCTCGGTCGTCGCCGACGTGGAGTCCTCCGGCGGCGCGACGGTGTTCCGGGTGTCGGACTCGAGCGTGCGCCGCGCGCTCGACTCCGGCTGGTCGGCCGCGGACCTGCACGACTTCTTCGGCCGCGCGTCCCGCACGCCGGTTCCGCAGGCGCTGGACTACCTGATCGACGACGTGGCCCGGCAGCACGGGCGGCTGCGGGTGGGATCGATCGAGTCCTACGTCCGCTCCGACGACCACGGCCTGCTCTCCCAGGTGCTCAACGACCGCCGGGCCGCAGAGGCGGAGCTGCGGCGGCTGGCACCCGGGGTGCTGGTCAGCGGACTGGGCGCCGACGAGGTGCTCACGGTGCTCCGCGACGCGGGCTACGCCCCCGCCGGCGAGAACCCGGGCGGCGCCGTCCTCACCCGGCCGCCGGCCCGGCCGCGCGCAGCCGGCCGCCGGCCAGCCGAGCACTCGCCGGCACCGCGGCCTCTCACTGCGGAGGAGCTCGGCGCCACGCTTCGGCAGATGCGGGCCGGGGACGCCGCGCTGTCGGCCCGCCGGGGCGAGGCCGTCCGCCAGATCCCCGGCGTGACGACGGCCAGCACGCTCGAACTGCTCTCCCGCGCCGTCAGCGCCGGTCTGCCCGTCTGGCTGGGCTACGTCGACGCCCAGGGCAGCGGCAGCCAGCGCGTGGTGCGGCCGGTGTCCCTCGTGGGCGGGTTCCTGCAGGGCTACGACGAACGGCGCGGGGAGAACAGCACCTTCGCCGTCCACCGGATCACCTCGGTGGCCCTCGTCGAGGAGGACGTCGAGGGCGCCGGCCGGTCCGCCTGAGCCGGAACCCCCTGCCCAGGGCGGCGATTCGGTCGTACGTTGAGGGGCGCAACCGTTCCCGCGGAGGCGCATCCAGATGACCGAGCGAACGACCGTGGCCACGCGCCTGGCCTGTGCCCTGAGCACCGTCCTCGGCACGACGGAGTCACCCTGGCGACTGCGCGCCTGGGACGGGTCGGAGGCCGGCCCGCCCGGAGCACCGCCGCTCACCATCCGGACGCCGCAGGCCGTGCGCCGGCTGGCGTGGGCGCCCGGCGAGCTGGGCCTCGCGCGCGCCTACGTGGCCGGGGAGATCGAGATCGAGGGCGACCTCTTCGCGACGCTGGAGGTCCTGGACTCCGTCGGCCGGCTGTCCTCGACGGGCGCCTTCCAGCGCCCGAGAGCCGCCGACCGGCTGGCGCTCCTCCGGACCGCCGTGACGCTGGGTGCCGTCGGGCCCCCGCCCGCCCCGCCGCCGGAGGAGTTCGTCCGACCGCGCCGGGGCCGGCGGCACAGCCGGCGCCGCGACGCCGTCGCCGTGGCGCACCACTACGACGTGAGCAACGACTTCTACGAACTGGTCCTCGGCCCGACGATGGTCTACTCCTGCGCGGTCTGGGCCGACGAGGGCGCAGGGCTGGACGCCGCGCAGGAGGCCAAGATCGACCTCGTCTGCCGCAAGCTCGGCCTGCGGCCCGGGATGCGGTTGCTGGACGTCGGGTGCGGGTGGGGCAGCCTGGCGCTGCACGCGGCGCAGCGGTACGGCGTCGACGTCGTCGGCATCACGCTGTCGGCCCGGCAGGCCGACCTGGCGCGGCGCCGGGTGGCCGCCGCCGGGCTCGACGGCCGGATCACGGTCCGGGTGCAGGACTACCGCGAGGTCGCCGACGGCCCCTTCGACGCCATCAGCTCGATCGGCATGGCCGAGCACGTGGGGCGCGTCGCGCTGCCCGGCTACGCCACCGCACTCCACGACCTGCTGCGGCCCGGCGGCCGCCTGCTCAACCACGCCATCTCGTGGACCGCCGGCGCCACCAGGTGGGACGACGACACGTTCATCGCCCGCTACGTCTTCCCCGACGGCGAGGTGCTCCCCTTGGCGCTGACCGTCGCGGCCCTGGACGCCGCGGGCTTCGAACTGCTCGACGTGGAGGCGCTGCGCCGGCACTACGCCGTGACGCTGCGGGCGTGGGTGGAGCGGCTGGAGAAGCAGTGGGACGCGGCGGTGGACCTCACGAGCGAGGGCCGCGCCCGTGTGTGGCGGCTCTACATGGCGGCGTCCGCGCTGTCGTTCGAGGCGGGCAAGCTGGGCATCGAGCAGGTGCTGGTCCAGCGCCCGGGCGGCGACCCGCCCCCGTTGCGGCTGCGGCACTGGATCTGACGGGAAGGACCCGTCGCCCTCCGCGGTTACCGTGGGAGGTCCATTCGACCCTCCCCTCCCGCCCCCCGACGGAAGAGAACTCTTGAGCGACGGCCCGCTGATCGTCCAGTCGGACAAGACCCTGCTCCTCGAGGTCGACCACCCGCTGGCGAAGGAGTGCCGCGCGGCGATCGCGCCGTTCGCGGAGCTCGAGCGCTCCCCGGAGCACGTGCACACCTACCGGGTCACGCCCCTCGCACTGTGGAACGCCCGCGCCGCCGGCCACGACGCCGAGCAGGTCGTCGACGCGTTGGTGCGCTACTCGCGCTACCCGGTGCCGCACGCGCTGCTGGTCGACGTCGCCGACACGATGGACCGCTTCGGCCGGCTCACCCTGGCCAACAACCCGGTGCACGGTCTCGTGCTCACGACCTCCGACCGCGCGGTGCTGGAGGAGGTCATCCGCTCCAAGCGGGTCGCCCCGATGCTGGGCGCGCGGATCGACGGTGACTCGATCGTCGTCCACGCGTCCGAGCGCGGCCGCCTCAAGCAGGCGCTCCTGAAGGTGGGCTGGCCCGCGGAGGACCTGGCCGGCTACGTCGACGGCACCGCGCACCCGATCGAGCTCGACCAGTCGAACTGGCACCTGCGGGACTACCAGCAGGAGGCCGTCGAGGGGTTCTGGGCCGGCGGCTCGGGCGTCGTCGTCCTGCCCTGCGGTGCCGGGAAGACGCTGGTCGGCGCCGCGGCGATGGCCGAGGCGAAGGCGACCACGCTGATCCTGGTGACCAACACGGTCGCCGGACGGCAGTGGAAGCGCGAGCTGATCGCCCGCACCTCACTCACCGAGGAGGAGATCGGCGAGTACTCGGGTGAGCGCAAGGAGATCCGGCCGGTCACGATCGCCACGTACCAGGTCATCACGACCCGGCGGAAGGGCGAGTACCGCCACCTCGACCTCTTCGACGCCCAGGACTGGGGGCTGATCGTCTACGACGAGGTCCACCTGCTGCCGGCGCCGATCTTCCGGCTCACCGCCGACCTGCAGTCCCGGCGCCGGCTGGGCCTGACCGCCACGCTGGTCCGCGAGGACGGCCGTGAGGACGACGTCTTCTCGCTGATCGGCCCCAAGCGCTACGACGCCCCGTGGCGGGACATCGAGGCGCAGGGCTACATCGCGCCGGCCGAGTGCATCGAGGTGCGGGTCTCGCTCGACGACGAGGAGCGGATGACGTACGCGGTCGCCGAGCCGGAGGAGCGGTACCGGATCGCGGCGACGGCGCAGTCGAAGCTGCCGGTGATCCGGCGGGTGCTGGAACGGCACCCCGACGAGCCCTCGCTGGTGATCGGCGCCTACCTCGACCAGCTCGAGGAGCTCGGCCGCGCGCTCGACGCCCCGGTCATCCAGGGGTCGACGACGAACAAGGAGCGGGAGAAGCTCTTCGACCAGTTCCGCAACGGCGAGATCCGTGTGCTGGTCGTGTCGAAGGTCGCGAACTTCTCCATCGACCTGCCCGAGGCCGCCGTCGCCGTCCAGGTGTCGGGGACGTTCGGATCACGGCAGGAGGAGGCACAGCGGCTCGGCCGGGTGCTGCGGCCCAAGGCCGACGGACGGCAGGCGCACTTCTACACGGTGGTCAGCCGCGACACCCTCGACAGCGAGTACGCCGCCCACCGGCAGCGCTTCCTCGCCGAGCAGGGCTACGCGTACACGATCGTCGACGCCGCCGACCTCGCCGGGCCGGGTGAGGTCAACGGCCCCGACTGGGTGGACGAGCCGGCCGACTAGCCCGACAGCTGGTCGATCGTGCCGACGGGCACGATGCCGTCGGCCCGCGCCCGGACCCGCGGATCGACGCTGACGAAGAGGTCGGCCTGCAACCGCGTGACGGCGAGGTACTCGGCCGCGGAGGTGGAGTCGAAGCCGTGATCGCGGGCGATCGCCCAGGCGACCGCCCGGCTGACGCGGTCGCCGAGCAGGCGGACCTTCACGCTCGTCATGGCCTCGTGCCGGGCCAGGGCGTCGGTCTCCGCGAGCTCGCCGCGGCGGACGGCGTCGAACAGCAGGGCGAGCGCCTCCGAGCGCAGAAGTTGCGGGGCGACCAGCTGGTGACCGTCCGCCACGGGAACGCCCTCGGTCACGAGGTGCAGCAGGGTGGGGGCGTCGATCCCGAAGCGCGTCATGCGCTCAGAACGTAGCGGCGACCGGTGCCCGGAACGGCCCGTCGGGAACTGCGGGACGGCTGGGAGCGACGGGACCGGCGGTGCGTGACGTCCCGGTCCCTCACGGCATGAGGATCCCCACAGGGCCGCCCTCTTGACGCGGCGTTCTCGCAGGTCAGAGCGTCATCGGGCGCCCCTATACGTCGGCCGGGGCGGGGCGCGCGGGAGGCACCCGGTTGGGCGTGTTGCCCTCGCGGCAGCGAAGATGGGGTCGTCATGGGGAGTGCAATGCGAGCGGAGGCCGTGAGCCCGCAGACCACCGGCCGTCCACTCCGGGCCTGGCAGCAGGAGGCGCTCGAGCGCTACGAGGAGCACTCCCCCAAGGACTTCCTGGTCACCGCTACGCCGGGTGCCGGCAAGACGACCTTCGCCCTCACCCTGGCCGCGCGGCTGCTGCACCGACGCGAGGTCGCCCGCGTGGTCGTCGTCTGCCCGACCGACCACCTGCGCCTGCAGTGGGCCGACGCCGCCGACCGGATGGGGATCGTCCTCGACCCCGGCCTGACCAACGCCGTCGGGCCGGTCCGCGCCGGCACCCAGGGCTACGTGACCACCTACGCGCAGGTCGCCGGCAAGCCGATGCTGCACGCCGCACGCGCCACCGCCGTGAAGACGCTGGTGATCCTCGACGAGGTGCACCACGCCGGTGACGGCCTCTCGTGGGGCGAGGCGGTCGAGGAGGCCTTCGGGTTCGCCGCCCGCCGCCTGTGCCTGACCGGGACGCCGTTCCGCCAGCGCGACGTGCCGGTGTAGGCGGCGAACACGACGGGCCGGACGACGGAGTCGGCGAGCGCCTCCTTGTACCCGTAGGTGTAGTCGGCGCGGCTGACCAGGCCGATACCGCCCTCGCCGTCGTCGCCCTGGAAGCTGTCCTCCTCGTACCGGACGAAGGGGATGCGCTCGTCGGCCTTGGTGCGGAACGGCGTCCCGGTCAGGCACAGGCGGCGGGCGGCGAACCCGAAGGCCTCCTCGACCGCCTCGCCCCACGAGAGGCCGTCACCGGCGTGGTGCACCTCGTCGAGGATCACCAGCGTCTTCACGGCGGTGGCGCGTGCGGCGTGCAGCATCGGCTTGCCGGCGACCTGCGCGTAGGTGGTCACGTAGCCCTGGGTGCCGGCGCGGACCGGCCCGACGGCGTTGGTCAGGCCGGGGTCGAGGACGATCCCCATCCGGTCGGCGGCGTCGGCCCACTGCAGGCGCAGGTGGTCGGTCGGGCAGACGACGACCACGCGGGCGACCTCGCGTCGGTGCAGCAGCCGCGCGGCCAGGGTGAGGGCGAAGGTCGTCTTGCCGGCACCCGGCGTAGCGGTGACCAGGAAGTCCTTGGGGGAGTGCTCCTCGTAGCGCTCGAGCGCCTCCTGCTGCCAGGCCCGGAGTGGACGGCCGGTGGTCTGCGGGCTCACGGCCTCCGCTCGCATTGCACTCCCCATGACGACCCCATCTTCGCTGCCGCGAGGGCAACACGCCCAACCGGGTGCCTCCCGCGCGCCCCGCCCCGGCCGACGTATAGGGGCGCCCGATGACGCTCTGACCTGCGAGAACGCCGCGTCAAGAGGGCGGCCCTGTGGGGATCCTCATGCCGTGAGGGACCGGGACGTCACGCACCGCCGGTCCCGTCGCTCCCAGCCGTCCCGCAGTTCCCGACGGGCCGTTCCGGGCACCGGTCGCCGCTACGTTCTGAGCGCATGACGCGCTTCGGGATCGACGCCCCCACCCTGCTGCACCTCGTGACCGAGGGCGTTCCCGTGGCGGACGGTCACCAGCTGGTCGCCCCGCAACTTCTGCGCTCGGAGGCGCTCGCCCTGCTGTTCGACGCCGTCCGCCGCGGCGAGCTCGCGGAGACCGACGCCCTGGCCCGGCACGAGGCCATGACGAGCGTGAAGGTCCGCCTGCTCGGCGACCGCGTCAGCCGGGCGGTCGCCTGGGCGATCGCCCGCGATCACGGCTTCGACTCCACCTCCGCGGCCGAGTACCTCGCCGTCACGCGGTTGCAGGCCGACCTCTTCGTCAGCGTCGATCCGCGGGTCCGGGCGCGGGCCGACGGCATCGTGCCCGTCGGCACGATCGACCAGCTGTCGGGCTAGTCGGCCGGCTCGTCCACCCAGTCGGGGCCGTTGACCTCACCCGGCCCGGCGAGGTCGGCGGCGTCGACGATCGTGTACGCGTAGCCCTGCTCGGCGAGGAAGCGCTGCCGGTGGGCGGCGTACTCGCTGTCGAGGGTGTCGCGGCTGACCACCGTGTAGAAGTGCGCCTGCCGTCCGTCGGCCTTGGGCCGCAGCACCCGGCCGAGCCGCTGTGCCTCCTCCTGCCGTGATCCGAACGTCCCCGACACCTGGACGGCGACGGCGGCCTCGGGCAGGTCGATGGAGAAGTTCGCGACCTTCGACACGACCAGCACACGGATCTCGCCGTTGCGGAACTGGTCGAAGAGCTTCTCCCGCTCCTTGTTCGTCGTCGACCCCTGGATGACCGGGGCGTCGAGCGCGCGGCCGAGCTCCTCGAGCTGGTCGAGGTAGGCGCCGATCACCAGCGAGGGCTCGTCGGGGTGCCGTTCCAGCACCCGCCGGATCACCGGCAGCTTCGACTGCGCCGTCGCCGCGATCCGGTACCGCTCCTCCGGCTCGGCGACCGCGTACGTCATCCGCTCCTCGTCGTCGAGCGAGACCCGCACCTCGATGCACTCGGCCGGCGCGATGTAGCCCTGCGCCTCGATGTCCCGCCACGGGGCGTCGTAGCGCTTGGGGCCGATCAGCGAGAAGACGTCGTCCTCACGGCCGTCCTCGCGGACCAGCGTGGCGGTCAGGCCCAGCCGGCGCCGGGACTGCAGGTCGGCGGTGAGCCGGAAGATCGGCGCCGGCAGCAGGTGGACCTCGTCGTAGACGATCAGCCCCCAGTCCTGGGCGTCGAAGAGGTCGAGGTGGCGGTACTCGCCCTTCCGCCGGGTCGTGATGACCTGGTACGTGGCGATCGTGACCGGCCGGATCTCCTTGCGCTCACCCGAGTACTCGCCGATCTCCTCCTCGGTGAGTGAGGTGCGGGCGATCAGCTCGCGCTTCCACTGCCGTCCGGCGACCGTGTTGGTCACCAGGATCAGCGTGGTCGCCTTCGCCTCGGCCATCGCCGCGGCGCCGACCAGCGTCTTCCCGGCACCGCAGGGCAGGACGACGACGCCCGAGCCGCCGGCCCAGAACCCCTCGACGGCCTCCTGCTGGTAGTCCCGCAGGTGCCAGTTCGACTGGTCGAGCTCGATCGGGTGCGCGGTGCCGTCGACGTAGCCGGCCAGGTCCTCCGCGGGCCAGCCCACCTTCAGGAGCGCCTGCTTGAGGCGGCCGCGCTCGGACGCGTGGACGACGATCGAGTCACCGTCGATCCGCGCGCCCAGCATCGGGGCGACCCGCTTGGAGCGGATGACCTCCTCCAGCACCGCGCGGTCGGAGGTCGTGAGCACGAGACCGTGCACCGGGTTGTTGGCCAGGGTGAGCCGGCCGAAGCGGTCCATCGTGTCGGCGACGTCGACCAGCAGCGCGTGCGGCACCGGGTAGCGCGAGTAGCGCACCAACGCGTCGACGACCTGCTCGGCGTCGTGGCCGGCGGCGCGGGCGTTCCACAGTGCGAGGGGCGTGACCCGGTAGGTGTGCACGTGCTCCGGGGAGCGCTCGAGCTCCGCGAACGGCGCGATCGCCGCGCGGCACTCCTTCGCCAGCGGGTGGTCGACCTCGAGGAGCAGGGTCTTGTCCGACTGGACGATCAGCGGGCCGTCGCTCAAGAGTTCTCTTCCGTCGGGGGGCGGGAGGGGAGGGTCGAATGGACCTCCCACGGTAACCGCGGAGGGCGACGGGTCCTTCCCGTCAGATCCAGTGCCGCAGCCGCAACGGGGGCGGGTCGCCGCCCGGGCGCTGGACCAGCACCTGCTCGATGCCCAGCTTGCCCGCCTCGAACGACAGCGCGGACGCCGCCATGTAGAGCCGCCACACACGGGCGCGGCCCTCGCTCGTGAGGTCCACCGCCGCGTCCCACTGCTTCTCCAGCCGCTCCACCCACGCCCGCAGCGTCACGGCGTAGTGCCGGCGCAGCGCCTCCACGTCGAGCAGTTCGAAGCCCGCGGCGTCCAGGGCCGCGACGGTCAGCGCCAAGGGGAGCACCTCGCCGTCGGGGAAGACGTAGCGGGCGATGAACGTGTCGTCGTCCCACCTGGTGGCGCCGGCGGTCCACGAGATGGCGTGGTTGAGCAGGCGGCCGCCGGGCCGCAGCAGGTCGTGGAGTGCGGTGGCGTAGCCGGGCAGCGCGACGCGCCCCACGTGCTCGGCCATGCCGATCGAGCTGATGGCGTCGAAGGGGCCGTCGGCGACCTCGCGGTAGTCCTGCACCCGGACCGTGATCCGGCCGTCGAGCCCGGCGGCGGCCACCCGGCGCCGCGCCAGGTCGGCCTGCCGGGCCGACAGCGTGATGCCGACGACGTCGACGCCGTACCGCTGCGCCGCGTGCAGCGCCAGGCTGCCCCACCCGCACCCGACGTCCAGCAACCGCATCCCGGGCCGCAGGCCGAGCTTGCGGCAGACGAGGTCGATCTTGGCCTCCTGCGCGGCGTCCAGCCCTGCGCCCTCGTCGGCCCAGACCGCGCAGGAGTAGACCATCGTCGGGCCGAGGACCAGTTCGTAGAAGTCGTTGCTCACGTCGTAGTGGTGCGCCACGGCGACGGCGTCGCGGCGCCGGCTGTGCCGCCGGCCCCGGCGCGGTCGGACGAACTCCTCCGGCGGCGGGGCGGGCGGGGGCCCGACGGCACCCAGCGTCACGGCGGTCCGGAGGAGCGCCAGCCGGTCGGCGGCTCTCGGGCGCTGGAAGGCGCCCGTCGAGGACAGCCGGCCGACGGAGTCCAGGACCTCCAGCGTCGCGAAGAGGTCGCCCTCGATCTCGATCTCCCCGGCCACGTAGGCGCGCGCGAGGCCCAGCTCGCCGGGCGCCCACGCCAGCCGGCGCACGGCCTGCGGCGTCCGGATGGTGAGCGGCGGTGCTCCGGGCGGGCCGGCCTCCGACCCGTCCCAGGCGCGCAGTCGCCAGGGTGACTCCGTCGTGCCGAGGACGGTGCTCAGGGCACAGGCCAGGCGCGTGGCCACGGTCGTTCGCTCGGTCATCTGGATGCGCCTCCGCGGGAACGGTTGCGCCCCTCAACGTACGACCGAATCGCCGCCCTGGGCAGGGGGTTCCGGCTCAGGCGGACCGGCCGGCGCCCTCGACGTCCTCCTCGACGAGGGCCACCGAGGTGATCCGGTGGACGGCGAAGGTGCTGTTCTCCCCGCGCCGTTCGTCGTAGCCCTGCAGGAACCCGCCCACGAGGGACACCGGCCGCACCACGCGCTGGCTGCCGCTGCCCTGGGCGTCGACGTAGCCCAGCCAGACGGGCAGACCGGCGCTGACGGCGCGGGAGAGCAGTTCGAGCGTGCTGGCCGTCGTCACGCCGGGGATCTGGCGGACGGCCTCGCCCCGGCGGGCCGACAGCGCGGCGTCCCCGGCCCGCATCTGCCGAAGCGTGGCGCCGAGCTCCTCCGCAGTGAGAGGCCGCGGTGCCGGCGAGTGCTCGGCTGGCCGGCGGCCGGCTGCGCGCGGCCGGGCCGGCGGCCGGGTGAGGACGGCGCCGCCCGGGTTCTCGCCGGCGGGGGCGTAGCCCGCGTCGCGGAGCACCGTGAGCACCTCGTCGGCGCCCAGTCCGCTGACCAGCACCCCGGGTGCCAGCCGCCGCAGCTCCGCCTCTGCGGCCCGGCGGTCGTTGAGCACCTGGGAGAGCAGGCCGTGGTCGTCGGAGCGGACGTAGGACTCGATCGATCCCACCCGCAGCCGCCCGTGCTGCCGGGCCACGTCGTCGATCAGGTAGTCCAGCGCCTGCGGAACCGGCGTGCGGGACGCGCGGCCGAAGAAGTCGTGCAGGTCCGCGGCCGACCAGCCGGAGTCGAGCGCGCGGCGCACGCTCGAGTCCGACACCCGGAACACCGTCGCGCCGCCGGAGGACTCCACGTCGGCGACGACCGAGAGGGTGTCGGCGAGCTCGGCGACCAGCGGTCCAGGGGCGATCAGCGACAGGTCGGGCTGGGCGAGCACGTGGTCGACCGGCTCGGGGAGCAGCCCCCGCATGCCCTCGGCGGCGCCGTCCTCACCGCGGGCGAGCAGCCCCCGGCCGGCCGTGGAGAGGACGCCACCGACGAGCACTCCGAGCCGGGCCGCCTCGGCCAGCATCGCGGGCACCGGTGCCAGCCGGTCCGCCCGCCGCGGGGTGCGCCACCGGAGGAGCGAGACGAGGTCGTCGGGGGCCAGCCCGGAACCGGGCGGGTACTCGGCGAGCACGGTCAGCGCCGAGCGGCGGATCGCCGGGGCGGTGTGCCGGACCAGGTCGGGGGAGAGCGGGTTGACGGACTTGCCGGCGACGTCCCGCTGGCCCACCAGGGACGGCAGCCGGACACCGGAGAGCCACCCGTCGGCCAGCACGGCCCAGCGGTCGGCCAGGTCCTGCTCGCGCCAGATGTCGTAGGCGCGGGTCGGCAGCCACTCGTCGCGGTGCGGACCGCCCACGTCGAGCAGGCCGGCGGCGTAGGCGAGCTCGAGCAGCCAGGCGGCCTCCGGCTCGCCGACGTGCAGCACGCGGGCCAGCCGCTTCTGGTCGCGCACGCCGACCCCGCCGCTGCGCAGCAGCCCGGCCGGCTCCTCCTCCAGGAGCGCCAGCAGCTCCCCGAGCCGGCCGACGCTCTCCAGCGCCGCGCCGGCGGCGCGCCGGTCGACCGATCCCTGCGCGTGGGCGGCCACGGCAGGCTGGGGCCGCAGGCGCGGGGGGCCGTAGGGCCGGTCGCCGCGCAGGTGCAGTCCCAGCTCGCGGGGCAGCTCCACGTTGAGGGCGTCGATGCGGGCCAGCAGGCCCCGCTGCAGCAGCCGCCGGGCCGGTGTGCGGC
>NZ_SPQM01000137.1 GCF_004570345.1 Blastococcus sp. CT_GayMR20
CGTGACGGCCAGCTGACGGGCCTGCTGGTCGGCGGAGTCGACCCCGCCGACCTGCCGGACCCGGCGCTCGCCGAGGCGGCGCTGGCCAGCGCCGGCTTCGTGGTCAGCCTGGAGATGTTCCCGAGCGACCGGGTCGGCGACGCTGCGGCCGCCCGGCAGCAGGTTCGGCAGGGCGCCGGCCTCGACGGCGCCGCGCTCGCCGGCGCGACGGGGCACCCAGGCGATCCGGACGCCGGTGGCCCGGCCGAGCGCGAGGAGGGCGGAGAACGCACCCGGCATCTCGGCCAGGCGCTCGCCGGCGAGCACGACGGCGCCCGGCTGGCGCAGCGCCTCGATCGCCGGTCCGCCCCACGTGCCCTCGGCCAGCGCGTGCAGCGACCGTGCCTCGGCGCCCGGGAGGGTGGTGAGCACAGTTGCCTCGAGCTTCTCGGCCGAGCGGGTGGGGAACGGTGCGAGGTCGAAGACCGGGAGCTTGCGGGTGCGCACCGCGCGGCGCAGCCGCAGGAAGACGATCGGCGACTCCTCCTCCGGCTCGAACCCGGCGAGCAGGACGGCGGGGGCCGCCCCCAGCTCGTCGTAGGTGACACCACCGCGGCCGGGGCCGGTACCGGCGACATTGGCCGCCAGGAACGCCAGCTCCTCGGCCGAATGCGCCCGGGCACGGGCGTCGACGTCGTTGGTGCCCAGCGCGGTCCGGGCGAACTTCGCATAGGCGTAGGCGTCCTCGGCGGTCAGCCGGCCGCCGGGCAGGACGCCGACGCCGCCGTCGGCGCGGGCGGCGAGCAGGCCGGCCGCGGCCGCCGCCCAGGCCTCGGGCCACGAGGCGGGCTGCAGCGTGCCGTCCGCACCGCGCACGAGCGGGGTGGTGAGCCGCTGGTTGGCGGTCGCGTAGCGGAACGCGAAGCGGCCCTTGTCGCAGTTCCACTCCTCGTTGACCGCCGGGTCCTCGCCGGCCAGCCGGCGGGTGACCTTGCCGCGCCGGTAGTCGGTGCGCTGGGCGCAGCCGGAGGCGCAGTGCTCGCAGACGCTGGGCTCGCTGCGCAGGTCGAACGGGCGGGCGCGGAAGCGGTACTGGGCGCTGGTCAGCGCGCCGACGGGGCAGATCTGGGTGGTGTTGCCGGAGAAGTAGGACTCGAACGGCTCGTCCTCGTAGATGGCGACCTGCTCGAGGGCGCCCCGCTCGAACAGCTCGATGAAGGGGTCGCCGGCGACCTGCTGGGAGAACCGGGTGCAGCGCGCGCACAGCACGCAGCGCTCCCGGTCGAGCAGGATCTCGCTGCTGATCGGCAGCGGCTTCGGGTACGTGCGCTTGACGTCGACGAACCGGCTCTCGGTGCGGCCGTTGCTCATCGCCTGGTTCTGCAGCGGGCACTCGCCGCCCTTGTCGCAGACCGGGCAGTCCAGCGGGTGGTTGATCAGCAGCAGCTCCATCGTGCCCTGCTGGGCCTTGTCGGCCTGCGGGCTCGTGAGCTGCGTCTGCACGACCATCCCCTCGGTGACCGGCATGGTGCAGGAGGCCACCGGCTTGCGCTGGCCCTCCACCTCGACCAGGCACTGGCGGCAGGCGCCGACCGGCTCGAGCAGCGGGTGGTCGCAGAACCGCGGGATCTGGACGCCGATCTGCTCCGCGGCCCGGATGATCAGCGTGCCCTTGGGCACCGCGACCTCGAAGCCGTCGATCGTGCAGTGCACGGAGTCCGGCGGGGTCTGCGGACCGGGCGTGCCGGGAGGGACCGCGGGCGCCGGCCCCGGAGTCGTCAGCGTCACGAGGCAACCTTCACGGGCTCGATGCGGAGGGTACGGCCCAGCCGGGCCTGCTCCTCCGGGGGCAGCAGGGCGACGTAGTCGTCCTTGAAGTACTTCAGCGAGCTCGTGATGCAGCTCGTGGCGCCGTCACCGAGGGCGCAGAACGAGCGGCCCAGGATGTTGTCGCAGGTGTCGATCAGGACGTCGAGGTCCTGGGCGGTGCCCCGGCCGTGCGCGATCCGCTCGAGGATCTGCACCAGCCAGTAGGTGCCCTCGCGGCACGGGGTGCACTTGCCGCAGCTCTCGTGCGCGTAGAACTCGGTGAACCGCAGGGTGGCCTCGACGATCGAGTCGGTCTCGTCGAAGACCATGAGCGCGGTGGTGCCGAGCATCGAGCCGGCGGCCGCCACCGAGTCGAAGTCCAGCGGGACGTCGAGGTGCTCCGCGGTGAAGTACGGCGTCGACGAGCCGCCCGGCGTCCAGAACTTCAGCTCGTGCCCGGGGCGCACGCCGCCGGCCATCTCGAGCAGCTCGCGCATCGTCGTCCCCATGGGGGCCTCGTACTGGCCCGGCCGGACGACGCGGCCCGACAGGGAGTAGATCTTCGGTCCCGGCGACTTCTCGGGGCCGAACTCCTTGAACCAGTCGGCACCGCCGCGGACGACGAACGGGACGCTGGCCAGCGTCTCGACGTTGTTGATGACCGTCGGCGCCCCGTACAGGCCGGCGACGGCGGGGAACGGCGGCTTGAGCCGGGGCTGCCCCCGGTAGCCCTCGAGCGAGTCCAGCAGCGCCGTCTCCTCGCCGCAGATGTAGGCGCCGGCACCGGCGTGCACGACCAGTTCGAGGTCGTAGCCCGAGCCGAGGATGTTCGTGCCGAGGTAGCCGGCGGCGTACGCCTCGTCGACGGCGGCCACGAGGCGCCGGTGGGCGTGCACGGCCTCGCCGCGGACGTAGATGACGGCGAAGTGCGAGCGGATCGCGAACGCCGAGATGATCACGCCCTCGACCAGCGAGTGCGGGTCCGCCATCATCAGCGGCAGGTCCTTGCAGGTGCCCGGCTCGCCCTCGTCGGCGTTGACCACGAGGTACTTGGGCATCGCCGCCGGGCCGGTCGGGATCTCCCCCGGCTTGGGCTGCGGGATGAAGCTCCACTTCATGCCGGTCGGGAACCCGGCGCCGCCGCGGCCGCGCAGTCCGGAGTCCTTGACGAGCGTCACCAGCTCCTCGGGCGCCATGGAGAGCGCGGTGCGCAGGGCCGAGTAGCCCTCGGAGCGCTCGTAGGTCTTCAGCCGCCAGGACTTGTCGGCGCCCCAGCGGGTGGTGAGGACGGGAGTGAGGGGCATGTGTCAGGCCTTCCCTGGACCCTGGCCGGACGTGCCCGGCTCGGTCCCCGCAGGGGTGTCGGTGCCTTCACGGCCGTCGGGCAGGCGTCGCCCGGCGGGCTCGGGGGCGTCGGGGTGCGCGCCCGCGGCGCCCGCCCGCTCGGCGGGGTTGTCGGCTGCGGCGACCCGCGCGTCGGCCGCCTCCCGGCCGGGGGTCTCCCCCGTGCGGCCGGTCGGCGCGACGGTGGCGGCGGGCTCGTCTGCGTCCGGTGCAGGGGCGGAGGACCGCGGCATCGCGGGGGCGGACTCCCCCCGCTCCTCGGCGAGCCGCAGCCCGATCAGCGTCGGGCTGTAGTCGCCGGGGTGGTCGATGGCGGCGGCCATCTCGTACGGGTCCTCGTACTGCGAGAAGCCGGCGAGCTGCCGGGAGATCCCCTTGAAGTCGGTCAGCGGTGCGCCGCGGGTCGGCGCCGGCTTCTCGCCGCGGCGCAGGGCTGCCACGAGCTCGCGGGCGCTCTCGACGTCCTGCTGGTCGTAGAACTCGTAGTCGACGGTGACGACCGGCGCGTAGTCGCAGGCCGCCAGGCACTCGGCGTGCTCGAGGGTGATCGAGCCGTCGGCGGTCGTCTCGTCGTGGTGGACGCCGAGGTCGCTGCTCAGCGCGTCCATGATCCGCTGGCCGCCCAGCACGCTGCACAGGGTGTTGGTGCAGACGCTGACCAGGTGCCGGCCGGTGGGACGGCGCTTGTACATCGTGTAGAACGTCGCGACCGCGCCGACCTCGGCCTTGGTCAGCCGGAGCTCTTCGGCGCAGAAGGCGACGCCCTCGGGCGAGACGTAGCCCTGCACCGACTGGACCAGGTGCAGCATCGGCAGCAGGGCCGAGCGGGCCACCGGGTAGCGGGCGATGATCTCCCGCGCCTCGAGGCGGGTCTGCTCGGTCAGCGGCGGCAGGTCGAGCGGTGCCGGCTCGACCGGACTCGAGTCGAGCCCGGTGACCGCGGTTCCCTCGGCCGAACCAGGAAGTGCACTCATCAGCGGTCCACTCCGTGCTTCTGGGTCGTCTCCGCGGCCGCTCCGCTCCTCGCTCGCTGGCGCTCGCTGCGATGCTCACTCACCTGTCGACTCCCCCCATGACCGGGTCGATCGAAGCGATGGCCGCGATGACGTCGGCGATCATGCCGCCCTCGCTCATCGCCGCCGTGGCCTGCAGGTTCACGAATCCGGGGTCCCGCACGTGGACGCGCCACGGGCGGGTGCTGCCGTCGCTGACCACGTGGTAGCCGAGCTCGCCGCGTGGCGACTCGATCGGCAGGTAGACCTGGCCGGCCGGCACCCGGAAGCCCTCGGTGACCAGCTTGAAGTGGTGGATCAGGGCCTCCATCGACTGACCCATGATGTGGCGCACGTGGTCGAGGGAGTTGCCCATGCCGTCGGCGCCGAGCGAGAGCTGCGCGGGCCAGGCGATCTTGCGGTCGGCCACCATGACCGGCCCCGGCTCGAGGCGGTCGATCGCCTGCTCGATCAGCTTCAGCGACTCGTTCACCTCGGCCATGCGGACCAGGTAGCGGCCCCATGCGTCCGACGTGTCGGCGGTCGGTACCTCGAAGTCGTAGGTCTCGTAGCCGAGGTAGGGCTCGACCTTGCGCAGGTCCCACGGCAGTCCGGCCGCCCGGAGGATCGGGCCCGTGACGCCGAGCGCGAGGCACCCGGTGACGTCGAGGTAGCCGACGTCCTTGAGCCGGCGCTGCCAGATCGGCTGCCCGGTGAGCAGCCGGTGGAAGTCGGCGACCCGCTTGGGCATGATCTTCAGGAACTCGCGGATGTGCTCGACCGCGCCCTCGGGCAGGTCCTGGGCCAGCCCGCCGGGGCGGATGTAGGCGTGGTTCATCCGCAGGCCGGTGATCTCCTCGAGTAGGTCGAGGACCATCTCCCGCTCACGGAAGCCGTTGGTCATGCCGGTGAGGGCGCCCATCTCCATGCCGAAGGTGGCCAGCGCGACCAGGTGCGAGGAGATCCGGTTGAGCTCCATGACCAGCAGGCGGATGGTCTGCGCGCGCTGCGGCACCTCGACGCCGAGCAGCTTCTCCACGGCCATGCAGTACGCGGCCTCGTTGTAGAGCGGGGCCAGGTAGTCCATCCGGGTCACGAAGGTCGTGCCCTGGGTCCAGTTGCGGTACTCGACGTTCTTCTCGATGCCGGTGTGCAGGTAGCCGATGACCACCCGCGCCTTCGTCACCGTCTCGCCCTCGAGGTCGAGGATGAGCCTGAGGACGCCGTGGGTCGACGGGTGCTGCGGCCCCATGTTGACGACGAGCCGCTCCTCGCCGTGCGGATCGGAGAAGGTGAGGTCCCAGTCGCCGCCGGTGACGGTGTAGACGCGTCCCTCGGTGGTCTCGCGCGAGCCGGCGTACGGGTCGGCCTCGTTGTGGACGGTGCTCATCGGTGGGCCCCCTTCACCTGTACGCACGACGCGTGTCGGGCGGAGGAATGGTCGCGTCGTGGTACTCCACCGGGACGCCGCCCAGCGGGTAGTCCTTGCGCTGCGGGTGCCCGTCCCAGTCGTCGGGCATGAGGATGCGGGTGAGCGCGGGGTGGCCGTCGAAGACGATGCCGAACATGTCCCAGGTCTCGCGCTCGTGCCAGTCCGCCGTCGGGTAGATCGCGACGACCGACGGCACGTGCGGGTCCTCGGCGGTCACCGCGACCTCGAGGCGGATGCGCCGGCGGTAGGTCATCGAGGTCAGGTGGTAGACGACGTGCAGCCGCGGCCGCTCCGGCGTGGCTGCGGGTCCGCCGCTGTCGAGGTAGTCGACCCCGGAGACGCTGCTGCACAGTTCGAAGCGCAGCGCGTCGTCGTCCCGGAGCGCCGAGACCAGCGTCAGCAGGTGCTCGCGCGCCACGAAGTAGGTGATCTCGCCGCGGTCGACCAGCACGCGCTGCACGGCGGCGGCGTAGGTGGCCTTCCCGACCGCCTCGATCAGCGCGTCGGTGACCTCGTCGAAGTAGCCGCCGTACGGCCGGTCGGTGGAGTGCAGGGCCACGGCGCCGCCGGGCTCGACCCGCACCAGCCCACCGAAGCCCGACGTGTCACCGCTCCCGCTGACGCCGAACGAGCCCTTGCGGAAGCCGCCGCTCGGCGCGGTCGCTGCGTCGTAGCCGGCCTCCTCGCGGCCCGGTACGACCTCGCCACCGTCGTTGCTCATCGCTGCACCCCGCTCATCGCCAGGCCTTCCCGAGACCCGTCGGGCGCTCCTCCGGCAGCAGCACGGCGTTGCCGTTGCGCTGCTCGATGGCGAACTGGCCGGTGCGGCCCTCGGCGGCGGCCTCCTCGTAGGCGCGCCGCAGCTTCTTGTCCACGCGGACCGTCGACGGCATCTCGACGAGGATGTCCTTGCGGGTGCCGTCCTCGCGCTCGCGCTCCATCTGCCGCGCGCGCTTGGCGCCGAGCGGCTCGTGCTGGATCTTGTGGTGCAGCTTGAGGATCGCGTCCATGAGCATCTCCGGCCGCGGCGGGCAGCCGGGCAGGTACATGTCCACCGGGACGATGTGGTCGACGCCCTGGACGATCGCGTAGTTGTTGAACATGCCGCCGGAGCTGGCGCAGACGCCCATCGCGAGCACCCAGCGCGGCTCGGGCATCTGGTCGTAGATCTGGCGCAGGACCGGGGCCATCTTCTGGCTCACCCGGCCGGCCACGATCATCAGGTCGGCCTGGCGCGGGGAGGCCCGGAAGACCTCCATGCCGAAGCGGGCCAGGTCGTACCGACCGGCGCCCGAGGCCATCATCTCGATGGCGCAGCAGGCCAGGCCGAACGTCGCCGGCCACAGGGACGACTTGCGCGTCCAGTTGACCAGCTTCTCCACGCTGGTCAGCAGCACGCCGCTGGGCAGCTTCTCCTCGAGTCCCATCTCAGTCCCTCAGTCCCACTCGAGCCCGCCGCGCCGCCACACGTAGGCGTACGCGATGAAGACCGTGCCGATGAAGACGACCATCTCGACCAGCCCGAAGACGCCGAGCGCCTCGTTCTGAACGGCCCACGGGTAGAGGAAGACGATCTCGATGTCGAAGACGATGAACAGCATCGCCGTCAGGTAGTACTTGACCGGGAACCGGCCCCCGCTCAGCGGCTGGTCGGTCGGCTCGATCCCGCACTCGTACGCGTCCAGCTTCGCCCGGTTGTAGCGGCGCGGACCGATGAAGGGGGCCGCGGTGACCGAGAACAGCGCAAACGCCGCGGCCAGCGCGAAGAGCCCGATGATCGGGACGTAGTTCGAGAGCATCAGCGGCACCCTACGGTGAGGACGATCACGTTCCGGGCAGGCATCCGGGTCTCACCCTCCGTGTCGGCTTGTCTGCAAGCTGTGACGTCGACCACGGTCATACCGCCGGCACGAGTCGGGTCAGCGCGGCGATGGTCCGGTCGACCCGGTCGCCGCTCCAGCCGTCGCTGAGATTGCCCATCAACCGCAGGGCGGCGTCGACGAGCGCGGGCCTCTTGAGGCCGTGCGCGGTGGCGAACCGGACGACGTCCGGACGGGCGAGCAGTGCCAGGAACCCGACCCCGAGGCGGTGGTGCCGGCCATAGGCGGCGCGCAACCGGTCGGGGTAGCCGTGGAGGACGGCCTCGCGGGCCGGACCCTCGGACCGGGAGAGGGCGTCGACCGCCGTCTCGGCCGCCATCCGCCCGGTCTCCATGGCGTAGCTGATCCCCTCGCCGTTGAAGGGGTTGACCGTTCCCGCGGCGTCGCCGGTCAGCAGCAACCCCCGGCTGTAGGCGGGCTGGCGGTGCAGCGCCATCGGGAGACCGGCCCCCCGCAGCGGCGTGACCGAGTACTCCTCGCCGAGCTGGTCCTCCGCGGGGAAGGTGTCCAGCCACTCCCGCAGCACGGCCCGGTGGTCGCCACGGTCGCCGCGGCGGGTGTCGAGGAGGCCGAAGCCGACGTTCGCCGTCCCGTCGCCCATGCCGAAGACCCAGCCGTAGCCGGGCATGGACGCCGCGCTCGGGCCGTCGGCGGTCAGGTCGAAGGAGATGTCGAGGTAGTGGTCCGTCGTCCTCGGTGTCCGGACGTACCGGCGGACGGCGACGCCGAGCGGCCGGTCCTCGCGGCGGACCAGGCCGAGGGACTTCGCGAGCCGGCCGGACAGCCCCTCGGCGGAGATGACCAGCGGCGCGGTCCAGGCACCCGGCGTCCTCTCCGGGCCGGACTGCGTGCGGACGCCGCAGACTCGGCCGGCCTCGTCGAGGAGGGGCTCGGTGACCGTGACCTCGGTGTGCAGCCGGGCGCCGGCGGCCACGGCGTGGTCGGCGAGCAGGGCGTCGAGCTCGCTGCGGCGGCGGACGAGGCTGTAGTCGGGCCAGTTGTCCAGCTGGGGCCAGTCGATCTCGACGGTCTGGCCGCCGCCCTGCACGCGCAGCCCCTTGTGGCGGACCCAGCCGGCGGCCGGCGAGGTGTCGATGCCCATGTCCTCGAGGGCCTTCACGCCGCGGGGGGTGAGCCCGTCGCCGCAGACCTTCTCCCGCGGGAACGCTGCCTTCTCGAGGACGGCGACGTCGAGGCCGGCCTGCGCCAGCCACCAGGCGGCGCTCGAGCCCGCCGGACCGGCGCCGACCACGACCACGTCGGCGGTCGTCGCTCCCGGCACCCCCACGCCCCCTCACCGATCGAGTTCCGACTTGCCCCGGGCGGACTTTGTGAATCAGTTCACAAAGTCGTCGCGTCCGAGTCTAGGCCCGGCTGTGAGCAACGGAACAGCGCCCCCCACCCGACCGTCGGCGTCACGGCGGGCGGGGCAACGCCAGCGCGGCCCTGACCTCCTCGTCGGACGTGGCGGTGAAGTCGGTGTATCCCTGGCCGACGGCGCGGAAGGAGAACGGCGCGTCCAGGCAGACGAGCTCGTCGACCTCGGGAGCGAGCGCGGCACAGGCCGTCGGTGAACCGATGGGGACGGCGACGGTGATGCGCTCCGGGACCTGCCGCCGGACAGCCACGACGGCTGCTCTCATCGTCGCGCCGGTCGCCAGCCCGTCGTCGACGACGACCACGTCGCGGCCCCGGAGGCCGACGGGTGGACGGTCGCCGCGGTATGCAGACTCACGACGGCGCAGTTCGGCCAGCTCGCGGGTACGGACCTCGTCGAAGACGTCCGGCTCGACGCGCGTCGCAGCGAGGACGGCCTCGACACGGACCGTCTCGACGGCCCCACCGACGGCGGCGATCGCGCCCATGGCCAGCTCCGGCTGCCACGGCAGGCCGAGCTTGCGGACGACGAGGACGTCGAGCTGCGCGCCGAGGGCGTCGGCCACCTCGGCCGCGAGGATCACCCCGCCCCGGGGCAGCCCGAGCACGACGGGGTCGTGCGGCTCGTCGCGGCGCAGCCGCTCGCCGAGCGCCCGCCCGGCCGCACGGCGGTCGGCGAACCTCCTCGACACGACCGGCGCTCCAGCGGCGGCCGCTACAGCGGCTCGGGCGTCGGCACGGGCCCCGGCACGATGGGATCGGTGGGCTGGGGCGTCGGATAGGGGTCGGGCACCGGCGGCGGGGTGGGGTCCGTCGGCGAGGGACCCGGCGGAGGCGTGCCCGGTGGGGGCGGCGGGGTCGTCATGGACCGACGCTAGTCCTCCACTCGGCGCTGCAGGCCCGCCTTCACCGCGGGCCACTCACCGCCGAGGATGCTGAAGACCACCGTGTCGCGGAAGCTGCCGTCCTCGCGATGGCGGCGTGGGAGCGGGTGTCGACGGCGTCGGTCTGGATCTTCACCCGCCGTTGATGCCCTCGTACGCATCGCGGTGGTCATCCGGCCCTCGATGACCGCCGTCGTGCGCATGCGGGCGATCAGCGGCACCGGGCGGACTCCTCCCGGACGAGGGATCTCAGGGCCGGCGGGCGCGGTGCAGGGCGACCACACCGCCGGTCAGGTTGTGCCAGGCCACGTCGCCCCAGCCGGCGTCCTGGACCCGGCCGGCCAGCGCCCCCTGGTCGGGCCACGCACGGATCGACTCGGCGAGGTAGACGTAGGCCTCGGGGTTGCTGCTCACGGCGCGGGCGATGCGGGGCAGCGCCTTCATCAGGTACTCGGTGTAGACGGTGCGGAACGGCGTCCAGGTGGGGCTGGAGAACTCGCAGATCACCAGCGTCCCGCCGGGCCGGGTGACCCGCCGGAACTCCCGCAGCGCCACGTCGAGATCGGCCACGTTGCGCAGGCCGAAGGAGATGACCACGCCGTCGACGCTCTCGTCGGCGAGCGGGAGCGCCATCGCGTCCCCGACCACCTTCGGGACCGCGCGCGACGCCCCGGCGCGCAGCATTCCCTGGGAGAAGTCGCAGGCGATCGCCGTCGCGCCACCGGCCGCGATCTCGACGGTGGAGACCGCCGTCCCCGCCGCAACGTCGAGGACGATCTGGCCGGGGCGGGCGCCCAGGGCCTCACGGGTGGCGCGTCGCCAGGCGGCGTCGCGGCCGCCGGAGAGCACGGTATTGGTCAGGTCGTAGCGCCGGGCGACCCGGTCGAACATCGCCGCGACCTCGGCCGGCCGCTTGTCCAGGCCCGCCCGGACGCCGGACGTGTGTGCATCCTCTCGCCGGTCTCCCACGGCGCCGACGCTACAAGGCTGCCTACGCTGGGCACGTGACTGCGGCCGCCCTGACCTCCCGGGACATCGCAGCACGCGTCGTCACGACAGTCCGGACGGGCGACCGGGCGGCACTGCTCCCCCGCCTTCCGGCCGACGGCGGGCTGTCCTGGGTGCGCCGCGGCGAGGGCCTGGTGGCCTGGGGAGAGGCCGCCCGGCTGGAGGTCTCCGGGCCCCGGGCGCTGGCCGAGGCAGCCGCCTGGTGGGACGACTGGACCGCAGGTCTCGACGTCGACGACCACCTGGGCATCCCCGGCTCGGGGCCGGTCGTGTTCGCCAGCATCGCCTTCGACCCCACGGCCGGGACGTCGGTGTTCGTCGTGCCCGAGGTCGTGGTCGGCCGGCGGGAGGGAGCCGGCTGGGTGACGACCGTGGGGGACGTCGATCCCCGGGACGTCCTTCCCGTCGCCCCGGCGCTCCTGGACGACGGCCCGCCACCCCGGCTCCGCTACGCCGACGGGGCCCTCGACCCCGCCACCTGGTCCGCCGCCGTCGCGACCGCCGTCGGGCGGATCGGCGCCGGCGAGCTCGCCAAGGTGGTCCTGGCCCGTGACCTGCTCGTGTCCGCCGACGTGCCGCTGGATCCGAGGCGGCTGCTGCGCCGGCTGGCCGATCGCTTCCCCGACTGCTGGACCTTCGCCGTCGACGGGCTGCTGGGCGCCACCCCCGAGCTGCTGCTGCGGCGCGACGGCCGCCGTCTGTCCGCGCGCGTGCTGGCCGGCACCGCCCCGCGAGGCGCCGGCGCGGACGACGACCGCCTGGCCGCCGAGCTCATCGGCTCGGCCAAGGACCGCGCCGAGCACGCCCTGGCCGTCGACTCGCTCGTGCAGGCCCTCGAGCCGTTCTGCGCGACCCTCAGCGCCCCGGAGGAACCGGACCTCCTGACGCTGGCCAACGTGCGGCACCTGGCCAGCGACGTCACCGGTACCCAGCGCGCCACGGGGCCCCGTGGTCGCGCCGGGCTGCTCGAGCTGATCGGCGCGGTGCACCCCACCGCTGCCGTCTGCGGCACCCCGACGGCCGACGCGGCCGCCGTCATCGCCGAGCTCGAGGGCATGGACCGGGGGCGCTACGCCGGTCCGGTCGGGTGGCTCGACGCCCGCGGCGACGGCGAGTTCGGCCTGGCGCTGCGCTGCGCCGAGCTCGTCGGGGACGACAGCGCCCGGCTCTTCGCCGGCTGCGGCATCGTCGCGGGCTCCGACCCGGCGGCCGAGCTGGCCGAGACGCAGTCGAAGTTCGCCGCGTTCCAGGCCGCGCTCGAGGGCTGACGCCCCCGAACGCCGAACGGCGGCGCCCCGAGAGGGACACCGCCGTCCAGCGGGTGGTGTGGAACGGAGGTCAGAAGCGACCGCCGCCACCTCCGGAGAGGACGACGCAGTCCTTCTGGTTCGCCTTCTCCATCAGCTTGGGGCCCTGGGCGTCGAGCTGGGCAGCGGCCCAGTCCGCGGCGGTGGCCAGACCGGTCAGCAGCTTGGCCTTGGTGCCGA
>NZ_SPQM01000138.1 GCF_004570345.1 Blastococcus sp. CT_GayMR20
CCAGGCCGGGGAGTCCGGGGACGAAGTCCACGGGACCCGTCGGCTGCGGTGCGTCCAGGGGCTCGGACGAGGCCGCGACCGGTGCCGGCGTGGTCGCCCCGGGATGGGGCGGCAGCTGCTGGACGGCGGTGGCGCCGGTGGGGTGGACCACCGGGATCTCCTGGGTGCCCGTCTTCGTCGATCCCGTGGTCTCCACGGGCGGCTGGGGCTCGGACGGCGAGCTCACGGGTCCTCCTGGCGCGCTTCCGGTGGTCCGTGGGTCGGACCGCTCCGCACCGCACCGTAACGGCGGTGACGCGTGAGGTCCGCGAGGCGCCCCGGTGAGGCGCCCGGGAAGAGCGCTCCGCGGCGGCCCGCCCTAGGGTCGACCAGATGAGCGAGCTCGCGAGCTCACGGGAGCAGAGCGGTACTGCCCACGAGGACGACGAGCGCCAGCGAGGAGGACACGTGGGTACGCGTGCGGGCATCGTCGTCACCGGGACGGAGGTGCTCACCGGACGCGTGGCCGACCGGAACGGGCCCTGGCTGGCCGAGCAGCTGCGGCAGCTGGGCGTCGACGTCGGGCACGTCGTCGTGGTGGGGGACCGGCCCGACGACCTGCGCGGGGCGCTGACGTTCCTCGCCGGCACCGGGGTCGCCCTGATCATCACCTCCGGCGGGCTCGGGCCGACCGCCGACGACCTCACCGCCGAGGTGGTGGCGTCCTACCAGGGGCGGCCGTCCTCGCTCGACCCGGACCTCGAGCGGCGGATCGGGGAGATCGTCGAGCGGCTGTCAGCCCGTCGCGGCTGGCGGACCGACCCCGTCGCCGCGGCGGCCGGCGTGCGGAAGCAGGCGCAGGTGCCGGACGGCGCGACGGTCCTGGAACCCGTGGGCACGGCACCCGGTCTCGTCGTCCCCCCGGCCGAGGGGCGGACCGGGCCGACGGTGCTCGTGCTGCCCGGACCGCCGCCCGAGCTGCAGGGCATGTGGGACGCGGCGGTCGCGGCCGCGCCGGTCCAGCGGGCGATCGCGGGCCGGTCGGAACTGCGTCAGGAGACGGTGCGTCTGTGGGGCACCCTCGAGTCGCAGCTCGCCGCCACCCTGCGCAGCCACGAGCCGGAGCTGGCGGGGCTGGAGATCACGACGTGCCTGCGGGACGGCGAGCTCGAGGTCGTCACCCGGTTCGCGCCCGACGCCCAGGCGGCCTACGACCGGCTGGGTGCCGTGCTGGCGGAGGACTACGGCGACACGCTGTTCTCCACCGGCCCGACGCTCGACGACCTGGTGGCCCGGGGCTTCGCCGACCGCGGGCTGACCGTCGCGACCGCCGAGTCGTGCACGGGTGGGCTGCTCGCGGCGCGCCTCACCGAGCGACCCGGGTCCTCGGCCTGGGTCCTCGGCGGGGTGACCGCCTATGCGAACTCGGCGAAGGAGCAGCTGCTCGGGGTGCCCGCCGCCATGCTCGAGGAGCACGGTGCGGTGAGCCCCGAGGTCGCCGTCGCCCTGGCCGAGGGCGCCTGCGCACGCTTCGGTGCCGACATCGGTGTCGGCATCACGGGCGTGGCGGGTCCGGGCGGGGGCACGGCGGAGAAGCCCGTCGGCACGGTCCACGTGTGCGTGGCGGGGCCGGACGGGCGGGAGGCCAGGGCGCTCCGCCTGCCCGGCTCCCGGGCGGTGGTGCGGGAACGCTCCGTCACCCGGGCGATGCACCTGCTGCGGTCGATGCTCGTCGGGGGACCGCCAGCCTGACGGCGCCTCCTCACTGGTCGACGGTCACGTCCGTGAACGGCAGCAGCGGCTCGACCTCGGGGAAGACGACGAAGAGCAGCAGGGCGCAGACCGCCGCGACGAGCACGAGGGCGAGGACGCTCTTGACCGGGGTGTTCCCGGGCAGGTGGCGCCAGATCCAGGTGTACACGCTGCGTTCTCCCGAGGGGTCGTGGACGGTCAGCCGGCCAGCGCGGGCGGGCCGTCCGGCGCGGTGGCCTTGGCCAGCGGAGCGCCGTCCAGGCGGGCGTGGACGATCAGCCGCTGCTGGGCCGAGTACTTGGGGTGGCAGGTGGTGAGGGTGAGGTACGCACCGCTGGTCGCGCCGCCGGCCGCGCCGCCGGGGGTCGGGGAGATGACCTCGATGTTCTCCGGCCGGACGATGTGCTGGCCAGGGATCCCGCTGGGGTCGCCGTCGAAGCTGCCCGTGGCCGGGTCGCCGAGCACCCGGTAGACGTGCCAGTAGTCCGACGTCTCCACGACGATCGGGTCTCCGGGCTGCATCCGGTCGAGGTCCAGGAACGGCGAGCCCCGGCCGACACGGTGGCCGGCCAGTGCGAAGTTGCCCTCTTCGCCCGGCATCGCCGTGTCGAGGTAGTGCCCGGGGCCCTGGGCGAGCTGGACCTGAGCCGTGCCCTCGACGACGACCCGGTTCCAGTCGGCGCCCAGCCGCGGGATGTGCAGGACGGCGAACGGCTCGCCGAGCCCCACGTCGATGGCCGCCGGCGGTGCCGGGGCCTGGGGGGGCGAACCGGCAGGCGCCTCGACCGTCGGCGTGTCGGCCCACTGGTCCTGGATCTCCTCGCTGAGCTGGTCCTGCTGCTGCGAGGCGATGATGTCGGTGACGTACAGCTCGTAGGCCACGAAGAGCAGGGCCACGAGACCGAACGTGATGAGCGTCTGGCCGATCCCTCGCGCAGCGGTGCGCACCCAGTCACGCCGGGGACGTGCGGGTCCGTCGGCGCCGTCGGTCGCGCCGGGCCGGTCATCCACATCGATGGCGCTGCTCACCACGAACCCCTGTTCGGCCTCGGATGGTCCGGCGCGAGTCTGCACCGGGAACGACGTCTGACGGGTCAGAGGGGGCGGACGTCGCCTGCCGGGGTGAACCGGCAGACGACGTCCAGGTTGTGGAGCCCGGCCCGCCGCCCTGGGTCGTTCGGGCGGCGGGCCGGTGGATCAGACCGCCGCGGTGGTGCTGCGGCGGCGACCGGCGAGCGTCAGGGCCCCACCCGCACCCAGGGCCAGCAGGCCCAGGGTGAGCGGGAAGGAGACCTCAGCACCGGTGTAGGCGAGCTGACCCTTGGGCTGGGCGGTGGGGGACACCGCGGCCCGGTGGGGAGCAGCGTGCCTGACCGGCGCGACGGCCGGCTTGTGCTCGGCCGGCTTGGCGGCTGCAGCCGCCGCAGGCGCCGCGGCGGCCGGGGCGTCGACCTTGCACACCCAGTTGTCCGCGTTGCCGGCTGCGGCGTTGTTCGAGCACGAGACATTGCCACCGTTCGCCATCGAGATGATGTTGATGATGGTGGTGATGTTCTGCGTGCAGGTCACGTCGCCTTCGTTGGACCAGCAGTACTGCTTGTTGCCGTTGCCGGCGATCACCTCGACGATCGAGTCGCCACCGCTGACGTCGATGTCACCCGTCCTGGCGTCGTTGTCGACGTCGTTCTCGGCATCGAGGTCCTGGTTGTTGCGGCTGACGGCGTCGCCACCGTCACCTCCCGATCCAGAGCCGCTTCCCCCCGTGGTCCGGGAGTTGAGGTCGCCGTCGGCGTCCGCGTGGTAGCGGGCGCCGTTGCCGGCGGCGGCGTTGTTGCTGTTGTGCACGCTGCCGCCGTTGGCCTCGGAGCGGATCCTGACATCGGTGGCCACGTTCTGCGTGGCGCGGACGTCGCCGTCACCCTCGTGGTAGCACCGCTGGTTGGAGGTCCTGGCCATCGACGCCTCGCACCGCGACGAGTCGTCGCTGTGCGCGAACTGCCGGTTGCCGTTCCCAGCGAGCACGAAGACGTCGGACACGCCGCCGTGCGCGTAGATGTCACCCGAGCGGGCGTCGTTCTCGACGTCGTTCTCGGCGTCGACGTCCTGGCTGTTGCGGCTGAAGGCGTTGCCGCCGTCGCTCCGCGAACCGCTGCCGTTGCCGCCAGTGGTGTTGGAGGACAGGTTGCCCGAGGCGTTGGCGCTGTAGCTGGCGCCGTTGCCGGCAGCGGCGTTGTTGCTCCCGCTGACCGTGCCGCCGTTGGCCGAGGATGCGACGGTCGCCGTGGTGGTGACGTTCTGCGTCGCAGCGACATTGCCATCGCCGCCGCTACCGGCGGCCTGCGTGTTGCCATTGCCGGCCACGACGGTCACCCAGGAGGTGCCGCCGCTGGCGTCGATGGTTCCCGTCCTCGCAGTGTTGTCGACCTTGTTCTCGGCCTCGACCTCCTGCTCGTTCGAGCTGACGGCGGTGCCGCCGTCAGCCCCGCCCGAGCCTCCGCCTCCGGTGGTGGTGGAGGCGAGGTCGCCTGATGCGGCTGCGCCGGTGGTTGCGCCGCTGCCCGACGAGGCATTGGCGGAACCCGCCACTGCTCCGCCGTTCGCCGACGACGATGCGTCGGTGTCGGCACTCGCCACCGCCTGGCCGAGGAAGAGCATTCCTCCGGCCATTCCGGCGATGGCGAGACCGTTTCGCACGGTTCGATTCATCGTGGTCCTTCTAGGATGAGGGTTGCGTCATCGGGACAGGTCTCGAGCCCTGAGGTGGTGACGCGCTGGTGGTGGGTGGAACGAGTGGGGCGCTGCACTGGGTCGTGATGTGCCCCCCGTGGCACACCTGGGACGTGCGCAGGCCGCAGAGCGGCGGCGTCAGTCCGGCCGGGTGGCGGGGTCGGTCGTTGTGGTGGCGAGCGACCCCGTTGCCGGCACCGTGTGCGCGGCGTCGTCCACTGCGAGGTACAGGTCGTCGGAACCGCCCTCGACGGCGGTGACGGTGGGCGCCGGGCCGCCCTTCGGCGAGCCCGGGCCGGCGCCCGGCCCGGCGCAGCCGCCCGTCCCGCCTGCCGTCGTCGACGGCGCGGACGGGAGCTGGAGGGGAGCCGTGGGACCGAGCGGCGCGTCGCCCGACGCGGAGGAGACCGTCGGCGTGGACGTCTGGGTGGAGTCCGCGGTGATGTCCGTCGCGGGGGCGGCCGGCGCCGCGTCGACGCCGGAGGCACCGATCGAGCGGTGAGCTGCGGGCGGGACGTCGGCAGATCGCTTGTCGGCGGAGTCCGCGGTGACGACCGGCGCGATCGGGGCGGGGCACTCGGTCGCCGGACTGACGATGGCCGTCGGCGGTGCGACGGCGGCCTCGGTGACCGGGGCGGCGCACGTGGTGTCGGCTGCCGGCGCGGTCCCGGTGGATCCGGCTGCCGGTGTGCTCGGGCAGGCGGGCTGCACGAGCCCCTCGACCTGCGTGGTGACGGTGCCCGTCTCGTCGACCTTGGTGGTCACCCTCGTCGAGGTGACGCCGGAGGACGTGGTCGTCACGGAGCTGGTGGTCTGCGTCGTGACCGTGCCGCCCTCGGTGGCCGACGACGTGGTCGTCACCGTCCTGGCCTGCTCGGCGGGCGTCGTGGACGCCACGGTCTCCGGCGGTGCCTCGGTCGTCGTCGTCGAACTCGTCACGACCGACTGACTGCTCTCCGTCGTCGCCGACGGGGCCGGTTCGGCTGCCGGAGGCGTCTCGGCGGCGGTCGCGGGTGCAGCGTCGGCCGGAGCGGCCGGCGCAGGGTCCGCGGTGGTCTGCGTCGTCGCAGCTACCGGCTCGTCGGCGTGCGCGGCGAGGTCGGTCCCGATCGCCAGGCCCGCGTACACGCCCGCACCCAGGAAGAACGCGGCGACGCTGCGGGGAAGCCATGACCGGCGAACGGGAAACGGCACGCGGCCGTCTTCGTTCGCAGCAGTCATGGGGCGGACGTTAAGAACGGATCCGTCTCGTGACTACTCCGTTGTGCGCGGCCATTGTGGTGTGCGGCGTGTCACACATGATCATCCCTGCGGGGGATTGCGGAGAGTGACCGAAATCGGGTTGTTACGATCTTGGTATCACTCTGGTATCACGAAAGGCTGAGTGGCGACACGTTCGGAGGTACGCCGTGGCGATGACGCTCCGCCTCGATGCGGACGAGACCGACGCCCTTCGACGGCGCGCTCAGCAGGCCCATGTCGCGGACGGCCACGGTCGGGCCCACCGTCCGACGGGCCACCTCGAGCAGGTCCTCGAGAGTCAGTCCTGCCACCGGCCGAGCCATTCGACGGCCCCGGCGAACCGGGCCAGCTGCTGCTCGATCACGAGTCTCAGCGCGTCGTCCGACTCGTGCGTCCGGATGTATGCCGCCACCGCCCGCCGGGCGACGTCCTGCATCGACGTGCCCTCGGCCTGAGCGCGCCGTCGAAGGGCGTCGGTCTCGTCCGCATCGAGGCGGAGCGTCATCGCCACGGCGTACCTCCGAACGTGTCGCCACTCAGCCTTTCGTGATACCAGAGTGATACCAAGATCGTAACAACCCGATTTCGGTCACTCTCCGCAATCCCCCGCAGGGATGATCATGTGTGACACGCCGCACACCACAATGGCCGCGCACAACGGAGTAGTCACGAGACGGATCCGTTCTTAACGTCCGCCCCATGACTGCTGCGAACGAAGACGGCCGCGTGCCGTTTCCCGTTCGCCGGTCATGGCTTCCCCGCAGCGTCGCCGCGTTCTTCCTGGGTGCGGGCGTGTACGCGGGCCTGGCGATCGGGACCGACCTCGCCGCGCACGCCGACGAGCCGGTAGCTGCGACGACGCAGACCACCGCGGACCCTGCGCCGGCCGCTCCGGCCGACGCTGCACCCGCGACCGCCGCCGAGACGCCTCCGGCAGCCGAACCGGCCCCGTCGGCGACGACGGAGAGCAGTCAGTCGGTCGTGACGAGTTCGACGACGACGACCGAGGCACCGCCGGAGACCGTGGCGTCCACGACGCCCGCCGAGCAGGCCAGGACGGTGACGACCACGTCGTCGGCCACCGAGGGCGGCACGGTCACGACGCAGACCACCAGCTCCGTGACGACCACGTCCTCCGGCGTCACCTCGACGAGGGTGACCACCAAGGTCGACGAGACGGGCACCGTCACCACGCAGGTCGAGGGGCTCGTGCAGCCCGCCTGCCCGAGCACACCGGCAGCCGGATCCACCGGGACCGCGCCGGCAGCCGACACCACGTGCGCCGCCCCGGTCACCGAGGCCGCCGTCGCACCGCCGACGGCCATCGTCAGTCCGGCGACCGAGTGCCCCGCCCCGATCGCGCCGGTCGTCACCGCGGACTCCGCCGACAAGCGATCTGCCGACGTCCCGCCCGCAGCTCACCGCTCGATCGGTGCCTCCGGCGTCGACGCGGCGCCGGCCGCCCCCGCGACGGACATCACCGCGGACTCCACCCAGACGTCCACGCCGACGGTCTCCTCCGCGTCGGGCGACGCGCCGCTCGGTCCCACGGCTCCCCTCCAGCTCCCGTCCGCGCCGTCGACGACGGCAGGCGGGACGGGCGGCTGCGCCGGGCCGGGCGCCGGCCCGGGCTCGCCGAAGGGCGGCCCGGCGCCCACCGTCACCGCCGTCGAGGGCGGTTCCGACGACCTGTACCTCGCAGTGGACGACGCCGCGCACACGGTGCCGGCAACGGGGTCGCTCGCCACCACAACGACCGACCCCGCCACCCGGCCGGACTGACGCCGCCGCTCTGCGGCCTGCGCACGTCCCAGGTGTGCCACGGGGGGCACATCACGACCCAGTGCAGCGCCCCACTCGTTCCACCCACCACCAGCGCGTCACCACCTCAGGGCTCGAGACCTGTCCCGATGACGCAACCCTCATCCTAGAAGGACCACGATGAATCGAACCGTGCGAAACGGTCTCGCCATCGCCGGAATGGCCGGAGGAATGCTCTTCCTCGGCCAGGCGGTGGCGAGTGCCGACACCGACGCATCGTCGTCGGCGAACGGCGGAGCAGTGGCGGGTTCCGCCAATGCCTCGTCGGGCAGCGGCGCAACCACCGGCGCAGCCGCATCAGGCGACCTCGCCTCCACCACCACCGGAGGCGGAGGCTCGGGCGGGGCTGACGGCGGCACCGCCGTCAGCTCGAACGAGCAGGAGGTCGAGGCCGAGAACAAGGTCGACAACACTGCGAGGACGGGAACCATCGACGCCAGCGGCGGCACCTCCTGGGTGACCGTCGTGGCCGGCAATGGCAACACGCAGGCCGCCGGTAGCGGCGGCGATGGCAATGTCGCTGCGACGCAGAACGTCACCACCACGGCGACCGTCGCATCCTCGGCCAACGGCGGCACGGTCAGCGGGAGCAACAACGCCGCTGCCGGCAACGGCGCCAGCTACAGCGCCAACGCCTCGGGCAACCTGTCCTCCAACACCACTGGCGGCAACGGCAGCGGTTCGCGGAGCGACGGCGGCAACGCCTTCAGCCGCAACAGCCAGGACGTCGACGCCGAGAACGACGTCGAGAACGACGCCCGCTCGGGTGACATCTACGCGCACGGCGGCGTGTCCGACGTCTTCGTGCTCGCTGGGAACGGCAACCGGCAGTTCGCGCACAGCGACGACTCGTCGCGGTGCGAGGCGTCGATGGCCAGGACCTCCAACCAGCGGTGCTACCACGAGGGTGACGGCGACGTCCGCGCCACGCAGAACGTGGCCACCGATGTCAGGATCCGCTCCGAGGCCAACGGCGGCAGCGTGCACAACAGCAACAACGCCGCCGCCGGCAACGGCGCCCGCTACCACGCGGACGCCGACGGCGACCTCAACTCCCGGACCACGGGGGGAAGCGGCTCTGGATCGGGAGGTGACGGTGGCGACGCCGTCAGCCGCAACAACCAGGACCTCGATGCCGAGAACGACGTCGACAACGACGCCAGGACGGGTGACATCGACGTCAGCGGTGGCGACTCGATCGTCGAGGTGATCGCCGGCAACGGCAACAAGCAGTACTGCTGGTCCAACGAAGGCGACGTGACCTGCACGCAGAACATCACCACCATCATCAACATCATCTCGATGGCGAACGGTGGCAATGTCTCGTGCTCGAACAACGCCGCAGCCGGCAACGCGGACAACTGGGTGTGCAAGGTCGACGCCCCGGCCGCCGCGGCGCCTGCGGCGGCTGCAGCCGCCAAGCCGGCCGAGCACAAGCCGGCCGTCGCGCCGGTCAGGCACGCTGCTCCCCACCGGGCCGCGGTGTCCCCCACCGCCCAGCCCAAGGGTCAGCTCGCCTACACCGGTGCTGAGGTCTCCTTCCCGCTCACCCTGGGCCTGCTGGCCCTGGGTGCGGGTGGGGCCCTGACGCTCGCCGGTCGCCGCCGCAGCACCACCGCGGCGGTCTGATCCACCGGCCCGCCGCCCGAACGACCCAGGGCGGCGGGCCGGGCTCCACAACCTGGACGTCGTCTGCCGGTTCACCCCGGCAGGCGACGTCCGCCCCCTCTGACCCGTCAGACGTCGTTCCCGGTGCAGACTCGCGCCGGACCATCCGAGGCCGAACAGGGGTTCGTGGTGAGCAGCGCCATCGATGTGGATGACCGGCCCGGCGCGACCGACGGCGCCGACGGACCCGCACGTCCCCGGCGTGACTGGGTGCGCACCGCTGCGCGAGGGATCGGCCAGACGCTCATCACGTTCGGTCTCGTGGCCCTGCTCTTCGTGGCCTACGAGCTGTACGTCACCGACATCATCGCCTCGCAGCAGCAGGACCAGCTCAGCGAGGAGATCCAGGACCAGTGGGCCGACACGCCGACGGTCGAGGCGCCTGCCGGTTCGCCCCCCCAGGCCCCGGCACCGCCGGCGGCCATCGACGTGGGGCTCGGCGAGCCGTTCGCCGTCCTGCACATCCCGCGGCTGGGCGCCGACTGGAACCGGGTCGTCGTCGAGGGCACGGCTCAGGTCCAGCTCGCCCAGGGCCCCGGGCACTACCTCGACACGGCGATGCCGGGCGAAGAGGGCAACTTCGCACTGGCCGGCCACCGTGTCGGCCGGGGCTCGCCGTTCCTGGACCTCGACCGGATGCAGCCCGGAGACCCGATCGTCGTGGAGACGTCGGACTACTGGCACGTCTACCGGGTGCTCGGCGACCCGGCCACGGGCAGCTTCGACGGCGACCCCAGCGGGATCCCTGGCCAGCACATCGTCCGGCCGGAGAACATCGAGGTCATCTCCCCGACCCCCGGCGGCGCGGCCGGCGGCGCGACCAGCGGTGCGTACCTCACCCTCACCACCTGCCACCCCAAGTACTCGGCCCAGCAGCGGCTGATCGTCCACGCCCGCCTGGACGGCGCTCCGCTGGCCAAGGCCACCGCGCCGGACGGCCCGCCCGCGCTGGCCGGCTGACCGTCCACGACCCCTCGGGAGAACGCAGCGTGTACACCTGGATCTGGCGCCACCTGCCCGGGAACACCCCGGTCAAGAGCGTCCTCGCCCTCGTGCTCGTCGCGGCGGTCTGCGCCCTGCTGCTCTTCGTCGTCTTCCCCGAGGTCGAGCCGCTGCTGCCGTTCACGGACGTGACCGTCGACCAGTGAGGAGGCGCCGTCAGGCTGGCGGTCCCCCGACGAGCATCGACCGCAGCAGGTGCATCGCCCGGGTGACGGAGCGTTCCCGCACCACCGCCCGGGAGCCGGGCAGGCGGAGCGCCCTGGCCTCCCGCCCGTCCGGCCCCGCCACGCACACGTGGACCGTGCCGACGGGCTTCTCCGCCGTGCCCCCGCCCGGACCCGCCACGCCCGTGATGCCGACACCGATGTCGGCACCGAAGCGTGCGCAGGCGCCCTCGGCCAGGGCGACGGCGACCTCGGGGCTCACCGCACCGTGCTCCTCGAGCATGGCGGCGGGCACCCCGAGCAGCTGCTCCTTCGCCGAGTTCGCATAGGCGGTCACCCCGCCGAGGACCCAGGCCGAGGACCCGGGTCGCTCGGTGAGGCGCGCCGCGAGCAGCCCACCCGTGCACGACTCGGCGGTCGCGACGGTCAGCCCGCGGTCGGCGAAGCCCCGGGCCACCAGGTCGTCGAGCGTCGGGCCGGTGGAGAACAGCGTGTCGCCGTAGTCCTCCGCCAGCACGGCACCCAGCCGGTCGTAGGCCGCCTGGGCGTCGGGCGCGAACCGGGTGACGACCTCGAGCTCGCCGTCCCGCAGGCACGTCGTGATCTCCAGCCCCGCCAGCTCCGGCTCGTGGCTGCGCAGGGTGGCGGCGAGCTGCGACTCGAGGGTGCCCCACAGACGCACCGTCTCCTGACGCAGTTCCGACCGGCCCGCGATCGCCCGCTGGACCGGCGCGGCCGCGACCGCCGCGTCCCACATGCCCTGCAGCTCGGGCGGCGGTCCGGGCAGCACGAGCACCGTCGGCCCGGTCCGCCCCTCGGCCGGGGGGACGACGAGACCGGGTGCCGTGCCCACGGGTTCCAGGACCGTCGCGCCGTCCGGCACCTGCGCCTGCTTCCGCACGCCGGCCGCCGCGGCGACGGGGTCGGTCCGCCAGCCGCGACGGGCTGACAGCCGCTCGACGATCTCCCCGATCCGCCGCTCGAGGTCCGGGTCGAGCGAGGACGGCCGCCCCTGGTAGGACGCCACCACCTCGGCGGTGAGGTCGTCGGCGGTCGGCCCGAGCCCGCCGGAGGTGATGATCAGGGCGACCCCGGTGCCGGCGAGGAACGTCAGCGCCCCGCGCAGGTCGTCGGGCCGGTCCCCCACCACGACGACGTGCCCGACGTCGACGCCCAGCTGCCGCAGCTGCTCGGCCAGCCAGGGCCCGTTCCGGTCGGCCACGCGTCCGGTGAGCACCTCCGTCCCGGTGACGACGATGCCCGCACGCGTACCCACGTGTCCTCCTCGCTGGCGCTCGTCGTCCTCGTGGGCAGTACCGCTCTGCTCCCGTGAGCTCGCGAGCTCGCTCATCTGGTCGACCCTAGGGCGGGCCGCCGCGGAGCGCTCTTCCCGGGCGCCTCACCGGGGCGCCTCGCGGACCTCACGCGTCACCGCCGTTACGGTGCGGTGCGGAGCGGTCCGACCCACGGACCACCGGAAGCGCGCCAGGAGGACCCGTGAGCTCGCCGTCCGAGCCCCAGCCGCCCGTGGAGACCACGGGATCGACGAAGACGGGCACCCAGGAGATCCCGGTGGTCCACCCCACCGGCGCCACCGCCGTCCAGCAGCTGCCGCCCCATCCCGGGGCGACCACGCCGGCACCGGTCGCGGCCTCGTCCGAGCCCCTGGACGCACCGCAGCCGACGGGTCCCGTGGACTTCGTCCCCGGACTCCCCGGCCTGG
>NZ_SPQM01000139.1 GCF_004570345.1 Blastococcus sp. CT_GayMR20
CCTGGTCCCTGACTGGGCCCGCCTTGGGTCACTGGTCAGCGCCCCGACTTCCAGGCGCAGACCTTCCTCCAGTCGTCACCCGCCAGTTGCTCCACCCGCACGCAACTCTCCGCCGGGACTGGGTGGGCGGATTGTGAATGGTCCGACAGCTGGCGGGCGAACCTCTCCGCCTCCTCGTCGCCGCCGGCGTCGAAGACGTACACGACGTGCCCGGGGCCTGAGAGAACTCGGTAGATCGGCACAGCGGTCCCCCTGACCGCTCACGGGCAGTTCTCGGGAAGCGCAGATCGGATCTGGCTTGCCGCGACGAGTGTCAGCACGGAGGCCCGATTCTCTGCGGTACAACAGGCGGGCTACGCCGCGGCCACTGCCCCTGGCAGCGGGTACCGCCCACCCCGGGAAGCTAGGCCCTACCAGCGGGTATGCCTCGACCTTTGCCCGGATGTGTCTCAGGTCACATTGTCCGCTTCGATGTCGCTTTGGCGACGACTGATTCCTCTCGCCGGACTCGGGGCTCTTTGTCGTTCTCGACCAACGGTGTGCGCGGTCGACCCGGTCGATGCCACTGTGGATGCCCAGGAACGAGTGCGGGCGCCCCTCCTACGGAGGAACGCCCTGCTCAAGTGAGTGGAGCTGAGGGGCCCGAACCCCTGACCCCCACACTGCCAGGCCGTCATGATCGCGTTCATGGCGGTTCACTGCCGTTCCGTATGCGGGTTGACGTGCCGCTTTGGACGACGACGGACATCGGCGCATCGGCACGGACACTGCCAACTGCAACCACAACTGCAACCACGCCGGCACAGTTGCCGGTGCAACGCCGTCCCAGGCGGGACGGGAGCCGGTACCCCTGGCAATCTCTGAGGACGGCTTCAGTGACACCACGGCGGGTGACGGCATGGAGCGCTCCGCTGCGCCCCGCACTCCGCTCGTGGTCGTATCTGACGCGCGAGTCAGGTGCCGTGCGGACCGCTTCATGAAGTTGCTGGCGCACGGCCTGCCGCGTTGCCGCGTTTCGCGGCAGTCAAGCGGGCGTGGGGATCAGGCATACAAGGCGAGATCCCCATGTGACCTTCGCGCCGGCAGCAGCGGTCCGACCTCAACGTCTTCCTAGGTTTGGTGGGGTCGCCTGCGGTTGCCGCTGGCCTGCGCCTCTTTTTTCGCAGCGGATCGCTTGGCTCGTTTCTCCGCGAACGGACTGACCGGCGAGTCGACGTCGATGACCGCGACGCACAGCTGCAAGTTGTGGCCATGCTCGGTCGAGAATGTCAGGATGGGCCACCCAGCGGGGCCATCCAACGTTTCACCTTGGAACTCCGGCCTCGCAGTCAAGGCGGCTATCGCCTCACTCCTCGCCAGGTCGGGATTTCTTAGGTCGGAAAAGATGACTAGGACTGCCGCGGTGTCTTTCGAGTTCAGGTATCCCAGTAGCTGGTCGTACCCCTGACTGACACCCTGCCCGCCGCGCCACTTCTTGCTCTCGCAGACGAACACCTTCCCGGGGCCGGAACCTTCCGCGAGGACGTCCGCGGTGATCGAGATGTCCGTCTTCCCGCCGCGCTGGTAGACCTCCCGTTGCGCTCCCGCTAAGGCGGCATTTAGCGTGGCCGCAAGTAGATCACTCAGTTGGTCTTCACTGAGCTCGCCGAATGAGCGAGGGTAGCGCTCAACGGCATCCGCCCAGACCCGCATCGTCTGCTGCACGTCCGTGAACGTCGCTGGGGACAGCCGGGGCTTGTGTCTCACCTCGAGAAGGTGAGAGTCAACAGCTCCGTCGGTAGGCCCTTTAGCAGGCGCGACACCCATAGTGGCTTCGGCGTCATTGGCGGCGGCCGACAGGGACGCCTCATCGAGTCGGGCCGGCGGCAGGTGCCATCCATCCGGCCAGGTCAGGTTGTCAGCGAGGGGCGCACGGCGACGAAGGCGACGCTTCCGATCTTCTACGTGCGCGGTCAAGATCTCGACAAGCTCGTGCTCGACGAAGTCGAGCGTCTGCTTTCGAATTGCCGCCACAATCGGCTCAATCTTCGCGCGCATCTTCTCAAGCTCGGCTCGAGGGCTTCTTTCACCTCGTTCCACCTCGTCTAGTTCAGCACCGGAAAGCTCGATAAACGTGTAGAGCGCGACAGGTCCGGGCGGGTCTTCGATGGGCTGAAGCGTCCATAGTTCCGCCGCCTCGACTCTGCTGTGCCAAAGGTGCGCAGCGGCCTCATCGTAAGGTTTGCTGAAGTCCCTACTGGGATCTGGACCTGGCTCGACCGGATCGACGACTATCAATCCGTCATCGACTTGATCCGGCCACCACTCGAGCATTTCTGCCTCGCCCACAACTTGTATCGCCGCCCATTGCCGGGCGACTGCGATTCGGCAGCCCTGTTCGCTGCCCGGGCGCCAACCATAATCATCATCTAGACGCGCGGGGCGCCATCCGCCCAGCCGGGGCGGGGTGATGGCCCGTTTGGCAATCAGATCGTCGATCAGGGCTGCGGTGTCTCGCTCGAATGCCTCGGCCGGCAGACGCCTCACTTCTTCGACCAGGGGCCCAGTGAGCTCCCGCCGCAGGTAGCTTGACAGGGGCCGGTTTTCGCGCGCGAAGCTACGGAACAAGCCACCACCGGAACGCACAAGCAACTCTAACCACCGTCGACCAGCAGCACTGGGAGGTCTCGGCTCTGCCAAGTGTCATGGAGCATTGGCTACCTCTCTGCGAGAAGTCGGGCGGTGACCGGTATCGCCGTCCAGGACATCAGCTGACATCGCTAGAGGCCCCCGCGCTTCAACTTGTCCCAAATGGTGCCTCCGGGAAGGAGCGGAAGCTCCTCTAGGAAGTCGTAGTCTGGCACCCATTGCAGGTCGCTTAGGTCGATCTCTTCCGGCCACGGAAGCATGATCTGCCGCTCCCCAAGGTAGAGTGCCCGCAGGCCGGACAAAAACTCCTTGCCCGTCTCCAACATGTCCGGCCCTGCCGCATCGCTCTCTGCAACTTCCGCCGCGAACCCCGTACCTCGATCATGTACAAAGCAGGTGAAACCACCAGCTTTGGTCCAGTTCTTTCGGAGATAAACCAGGCAGTCCTCTGGCTTCGCGCCCGGCGGTTCCGGGTCTCGGTCAAGGAGTCGGTCCACCGCTCGACGCCAGCGGTCGAAGGTCTCATCCCAGTTCGGCTCAGTAGGGTCATGCTGCAGCAGATCCAGCCAATAGGCGTGAGTGCCGCGCTTCTTGATGCCACGCGGGCCCGACCAGGCGAGAGCCGTCCGCGGATACTTTCGCAGACTGGCGGAGTCACAAAGACGATCCCCGACAAAACGCTCAAGGTCTTGCAGGGCGAGCAAGGCTTCCTCAAGCTCTGAGAGAGATGGCTTATACCCGCTGTGCAGGACCCGATTTCGCACCTGGGCAACGGCGTAAGCCTCGGCTATCTCCCCAGACCCCGTCAGGCTCCAGTTGCCTCCAAGCCGTGTGCTCAGGGAGCCGATTGTCCGCTTGAGCTGGCTTCGCGCCCGGTCCGCGAACAACTTCGCAGCATCCTCTGGCCGGACACCTTCCTCCCAACTGCAATGCAGCAGCGTGGTGCTCAATAGAAGCTCAGCCGCCGAGGCGACTGCCGCTATGCCGAGGACCGGGTTTCCGTCCCGCCTGTCTGCAACCAATGCCTCTCGACGCATTTCGGCTACAAGACTGAAAGCTGTTGTCCTCCGACTGGCGATCTCTCCCAACCCCTCCAGCTCTTGCTGGGTCAAAGGTTCCGGCGTAAGGCCGAAGGCGTCAGGGGGTGCGCTGTCCTCGATGAAGAAGTTGGGGACCAGAGCGGCGAAGGATGGCGGTCGCCCGTCCAGAAAGAGAGCGCCCGCTACGACGAAAGGATTGGGGCCAAGGGTCCTGCGGCTTACCAGTCGCACTGGCTGACCAGTGACTATGGCGACGTAGGTCTGCAACTCCTGGATCAACTCGATGCTCATATCAAGCGCGGCGCTCACCGCCTCTTGCGTAACCTCACAGTTCGGCACAGCCGCCTCGATAAGCGTGATCGTGGAACCAAGGTCGGACCCGGCAACCTCCTCAAGTTCTCGGATCATCTGTTCTCGGGGCATGGCGGGCGGGAAGGTGTTGGTGAGGACTTTGTGCAGGATGTCTGCATTGTCCCGAACCATCACATTGGTGGAACGCTCAAGCTGGTGGATATAGAGGGAGCAGTCAAGTCCGGTGGGGGAACCGCCGCCGCGTGTCACATCGCCCGCGTCAGGAGTCCGGGCGAGCGCGCGCCCCTCCGGTAGCCCTAGCGGATGAGGCAGCGGAATGAACAGCCAGACGGTAGGGATCCTGGCGGGGTCGTCTTCGGTCAGTCCTTCGGCTTCAACTGCGGGCATGTGGCCGATCATGGCAACCGGGTGTGTCGCTTTGGGGCGCCGGCTCTTCCACTGGGCCGACCTTGCCATCCGCCCCGCGATTCTGTGCAAACCTCGCCACATGGCCGAGGCGCGCAACGAAGACAACAGCACCGTCCCAGAGCTGCCCGACCTCGGCGGGACCATCCCTGCACCCTGGCGAGCCCTCGTCGAGGAACTGGGTCAGACCAACCCCGGCACTCCACGGCACACCGAGTTAGCGGCTCAGCTCCGCGTCTGGCTGACCTTCGCAGACCTTCGCGCCCGACAGTTGGCTAGCAAGACAGCGACCACCCAGGCCAAGTTCCTGAACCGTGCGACGTGGGTACTGGCGTTCGCGACCATCGCTCTCATCGTCGCGACCGTCGTTGCTGCCTTCGCCTGACCCGCATCAGGCCGTCGCAAGCCGGGTCGGTGTGAAGCTCTCCCCAAATCGGCAAGAGTGCAAGCTACGGCACCGCCGGCATCAAGCCTCACAAGGACGCCGCCCGCTAGCGCTGGGGCTTCTCCTGCGGTCACGGGAAGAGCTTCCTCAAGTGATCATCTAGCTGAGCGGACCGAAGAACTCCTTCGGCCACGGTGATGTCCGAGGAATCCTTCGATTGGCAGTGTTCCTTGCTCGGAATCAATCGCCACCTAGGCCATGGCGCTGGCGGGACTTCCATTGCTGCATCGAAGGGCCAAACGACCACGCCATCGACCATAATCTTCTCGTCCTGATGCACGGCGCTCAATGAGTAGTAATTGCCCGCCCCCCAACGAATCCGCCGTACGCGGAGCCCCCAGCGGTGACCACGATGCGCACAAGTAAGAACGATGAGGGGATCCAGCAAGTGACAGATCATGAGGATGTGCGTTCCTACTTGACCGTAGAATAGCCTCTTATTGACCGCTCCGGACTCCAAGTAGGCTCCCAGGTCGGTCAGCGACTCGACTGTTGACCGGGCCACGACTATGAGCCGCGCTAAATCCTCATCGCGCTCGTCACGCATCCAAGCGAGGAACTGCTCCGCTTGACTGCGCGTGGAGCCTTGCAAGCGAGGTAGCCTTTTCAGGATTTCGCTGCGATCGTCACTGCAGCGTCGCCACTCACTGAGAAGAGCATCCAAAGACGTTGCATCTCTTGTGCGTTTTAAGATCGCGAATCTGATAGCCGCCATAGATCGCCCCTACGACGACGACTGCCGTTTGGACTAAATCTAAGACCAGCACGTTAGCACCTCTCCGGCCACTAATCTTGAACGGCCAGGCAAAAGGGTTGGACCTCCGACGCCAAGGCCTGGCGTGAAAGAGAGAATTCACTGTCGTCGGGTTGGAGGCTCTGCAGGGGCGCTGTGCAGTCCCAATTGCCCCTGCCGCAGTCGGTCCCTCAACTGTGGAAGCGCCATGAACGGAAACGGCGAAGTGACGAAGGCGGCGGCCGTCGGCCAGCGCGTAACGAACATAGGACGGATGACGTAGGGGTCGGAGTCAGGCCGTTCCGGCAGCCCCAATGCGCCGGCCACCTGCTCGGTGTATGGGATCAGGTCCTCGTACTTGCGCCGCAACTGTGTGGCGTAACTCCGCCTGGTCGACGTGTCCTTGAAGAAGGCATCAAGGCTGCGACGGATGTCCGGTGTGGCATGAGTGTCCACCGGATCTTTGACCTCGAGCAGCCAGATGATGTGACTGTCCGGGTGGCCCGCGACACAGTCGATCTCGCCCGCTAGGGCGGGAACGCCGAGTCGTTCAGGCTTGGTCTCCTTGACGTTTTCAATGGCTGTCCATCCAAAGCTCCTCAGCGCTACTGCGACGGCGCTCTCGAGAGCCTTGTTGCGCCGGGCGCGCAGTTGCGCCAGGGCCTCATCCACGACCCTCGGCGCTGGCGGCTGACTCCAGGGCAGCTGCCCTTGCGAGAGGTAGTTGCGATAGACCGCCAGCGACGCGAGGCACCAGTGCGGAGCGACGATCAGACGACCGTCCGACAACTGCGGCAGGGGCTGCACGAGCAGTCTGCGCTTGCGGCTGCGCGCATGCCACGGCTTCCACTCGGCAGCCTGCAGGTCGGCGGAGCGACTGGTCAGCAGATCGAGAGCCGTCTTCAGGCGGCGCGGGCCGTCCGGGTCGTCTCCCACAACGGTCGACTCGATCAGGTAATCCACAAGCTCTGCTGGAGCCCGGACGATCGTGTCGTCGTCCTCCTCATCCAGCGGCCACTGCGCTAATGCGAAGAGGGTGGTCAGCACGTCCATGCCGCTCGCGCCGAACTCCTGCAGCAGCGCGGCATCGACCGCTGCATCGACAGGGCCATCGTCGCCCGCAGGATCCGACGAGTGATCGGAGTCCGTGTCGAGTGCCAGGCGCAACTCCGCGCGTGTTCTGCCGAAGGCGGTCATGGCCAGGTCGTAGACCTTCTCGTCTCCTTCAGCGCCAACCCCCGAGCCCCATTCGATCGCGAAGGTGGAAAGCTCGAACGTCTCCGACACCCGCAGGCCCACCGGGCTCACCTGGTGGTGGACGCTCTCACTGCGCATCGTCGCGGACAGGTACGCACGCGCGGCTGCGGTGAGCTCCATCCAGGCCAGCGCGTCGACCTGCTCCGGCCCTCGCGGTTCCAACCGCAGCGCGGCTTCAATCGTCGTCTCGATGCAGCGGCGCAGGAGCAGGTACTCCTCCGCGACCTCGCGATGCCGTTCCACCGGATCCCACTCGACGGACAGCAGCGCAGCCGACTGCTCGAGCGACCGGAGCACACGCTCCCGGTCGGCGACACACCGCTCGAGTTGGATCATGCCGAATGCGAGCAGTTCGTCCATGTTGTGGGCCGACAGGCGGTCACTGAGAACGGCCAGCGCGGCGGGAGCCAACACCGCTCGGTCGAGGTCTTTCGCGTCCCGCCCGATGTAGTCGCCCGGGTGCACGCCCGACTCGTGTACGGCCTCAGCTACGCGTCGATCCATATCGGCGACGAGCGCGTCTTCCAGGGCGATCGCCGAGACGAGGCGCTGGCGTGACGCGACGGGCTGGACGGCCCGGATCGCCAGCGTGGGCGGAGCCGACTGCCACAAGGTCAGGACGTCCTCCGCCCCGTGCGGGGACGCACCACCAGCCAAGGCCAGGTCGCGAATCGCGGCTGCCATGTCCTCATGCACCGCTCGCATGTCCGGGACCGCGTCACCGCCGAAGGCCTCCAGCGCAACGTTCAGGACGCCGACGCACACCGGACCTCGTGGGCCAGCCTCGACCCCAGCGCGGTCCAGCCAGATGCGGTGTTCCCCGCGGCGATCGGCCGCCGCCGGCTGTAGCGCGAGGCGGTAGCCCACCGTGTCGCAATCGTGATGGCTGTCTTGCCAGGCGGCGTCGACCTGCCCCAGCCCGAAGGCGAGGGCCCCCGACAGGTCATGCAGGAGATGGAACGCGTCCGTCGCCCACTCCGGGTCGGTCTTGGCGATTGCGACGGGCACCGCGCTGATGTGCATCGTCCAACCGCGCATCGGCGGGCGCTCGTGACTGCCGCTCGCTGATCCTTGGGACTCGATGCCTGGCGGTGTTGGCGGGGTCTGCGACGCCCAGTAGTAGACAGCGGGAGGTCCGACCGTGGGCCGGTCGGTCGCGCAACAGTCGCGCAGGGGTGCCAAGCCGAGCGGGACCAATGCCTGCTCCAGCTCCGCCTGCTCGGCGCCCCGGCGCCATTCGGCTTCCCCGTGGTGCGGGGCGATCATCAGCATCGTGGGCGCTTGTCCGCCCCGGATCAGGCTCTTGCCGTTGCTTTGCCACCACTCCCAGATGTTGATCGCTTCCCAGCCGAACAGGTCGGGCCGCCCGGCCCGGCTCAGATCCCGGCAGAAGGTGTAGAGATCGGTGTCTGCGACGGCGCTGGTCGCCGCCCACCGCAGGTCTTCAAGGGACATGCCCGGCATCTCGGGATGTTGTGGCGCAAGTAGGTGTCCGGCTCCGGCGACCACGAACAGCGCGGCCGTCTCCACCTCGGGGTGAACGGTCAGCTTTCCCCGAGCCATGGACACGGTGAGAATCTCGGTGGGCGCCGTCCGTCGCCGTTTAATAGCCGTGAGGGCGGCTGGTGGCCGGTCGAGGCGGAGTCCTCGGCCGTTGAGGCTGGCCGCGACCTGGACGAGTAGGGCCCGTCGCGGCCCTTGCTGCATCACCCACTGAACTGCGTGGGTCGAGGTCGGCGGTAGACCATCCACGTCTTCCGGGCCCATCACTATGGGGCTGAACCGCCACAGCGCCTCGCGGACGCGTGCTGCGACCAGCTGCGCAAACCTGTCGTTCACCGCCGGAGCGGTCCTCGCTGCGGTGGCGGCCAGTTCCGTGACGGCGCGGCCCAAGCACTCGGGGAGGAAGGCCAGGGGGAGCCAGCGAGGCGTGCCGCCGGTGGTCACCCGGAGGAAGCGCCCGAAGACGCTGTCCGGGCTCTCGGGGCGATAGGGCAGGGCACTCGCGTCGCAAGTCATCCACTCAAGAGCGCGACGCAGAGTAGGCGTCCGCGTCAAGATCGGAGGGGTCTGAAGCGCTACAAGCTGCTGCGCGGCCTCGAACTCAGCGTCCGTTAGCACGACGGGGCCCTCACCGGGAAGCTCGCCGCTGGGCCACGCGGACCGCATCAGGTCAATCGCCAGGTCCGCGTAGCGCAGGCCTAGCTCCACCACATCGGCGACTCCGAAGCCGAGCTGGTCGACCAGGTGGCCGTCGACCGCCTGGGCGACGAGCAACGCTCGATCCACATCGGCCAGGGGGCGTTCCACTGACCCCGGAAACAGCCGGACGATGTCAGTGCCAAGGCGGGCGACCACGATGTCTCGTGGATCGGCAGGGAGGAAGTCCTCCAGGCTGAGGAGACTCGGTTCCTCCGCCACGCAGGCAGCCAGATGCCCTTCCAGGTGACCTGCGCGCACCCTCAACGTCCCCCGCCTCTCGTGCTGGATTACGGCGCGCACGAGGTGACCGACCGTCGCCCAACGATGCCGAACACCCGGAGCGGCTCCCGCCGCAACGACGAGGGTCCACAGCTGGTCGAACTCACGTCCGGCGAGACGCCGCTCCAGCACAACCGGCTTGACGGCCGCGCCCGCACGACTCGACTTGCGCACTGGTGCCCGGCCCTGCCGACGACCGTGACGCGCATGACCCATAGGGCCAGCCAAACAGTCGGCACCGACGAAACCGAGCCCTCGCCCCGTTCGCATGGAGGTGCGGCCCGCAAAGGGTCGCCATTTGGTGTCGACACCGGTAAGCGCAGGTGCTCGCCGGTATTGAGGGCGGGCAGCCGCCGCGAGCGCTTCGCACCCCTAGCAACCGCACCCAGAACAACTCGGCCACGGATATGGCGTACTCGCCTGACTCGACTCCGAAAACACCGAGCCATGTCGGCACCGCGCTGACTGGGGGAGGAACAAGATCAAGTGCCACACACGTCTTGCATCTCAAATCCGGGGACTCGTTGTGACGAATAGGCGAGCTGCCGCGATGGCCTGTTCAAGTGAGTGACCCGAGAGCCCCTGAGCGGCCCACTCTGGGACAGGTGCATCAGGCTGCCAGTGCAGCCGGCAAACCGTGCGAGGTCACCACGGCAGGGTCACCAAGGTCCCGGCGAAGCTGAGGACCAGCCCGGCGGCCACCAACGACACTGACTGGCGCTGGTCCGCTCGAGCAGCCAGCAGGCGGCGCAGCTCTTGCCCATCGACCTCGAGCTGGTGGTGCGCAAGGCCAACGTCGCGCCGACGGAACACAGCCTTGATCGGGTCCTCGTCGACCGGGTTAGCTAGCCGTGCCAGGGACTGGCGGGCGTCCTGCTGGTCGCGGATGACGAGCCGAAGGCCAGCTCCCCCGACGATCAATCCGATGACGGCACAGGCGAGTCCGAGGGCGGCGGCTACAGGCACGCCGGCCAGTGTCCGACTGGACGCGGTGACCGGCGGCATGGCGCGCCGCTGGGAGCCGCACGGCCGAGGGCTGAGGGCCGCCCTGTGCATCGCCCAAAGCGGCCCACTTTGGGACAGCGACGCCCGCGGCCGGCGGATCGTGTTAGACACGCTGCATGGTCGATCACGTGCTCGGTCACCTCGCCCGCCGCTTCACGGTGAGCGAGGAGAATCTCGCGACCGAGGCGTTGACCTGGCTGCTCCGAGATCCGTCAGCGAACAGCGCCCTGTGTTCGCTGGCCCGCGCAGCTGGCGCGGATATCCCGGACGGCCTGACGTTCGTCGGTCAGGTGGGAAGCCCGGACACAGGTCGCCCGGACATCGTGGGCACGGATGAGCGGCAGACCGTGCGCCTTCTCATCGAGGCCAAGTTCGCAGCGGGCTTGACCGCTCAGCAGCCCCGCGGATACCTGACCATGCTCGGTGAAATCGAGCCGGGGATCTTGCTCGTCGTGGCGCCCAGCGCACGCCTTGGGACCCTCTGGTCCGAGCTTCTGCATGCCACGCCAGAGACCGCGGCGAGCGCTCCGAGTCCATCCGCGCCACTCGAGGGCGGTCTGATGCGCACGGCTGTCGGGAACCAGCGAGTCCTCGCGCTAGCTAGCTGGAGGCACGTCGTAACGCACATCCTCGAGGCGCTGAAGGCCGCGGGAAACAGGCCGCTGGCACAGGATGCAGAGCAGCTCCTTGCCCTCACCGAGGTGATGGATAGTCAGGCGTACGCCCCGGTTAGACCCGGTGACTACGGGCCTGGAGAAGCTCGACGCGTTCAACAACTTCAAGGATTGATCGACGGCGTGCGTGACGGCGCTCGCTCGAGTGATCAAGTGGAGCAAGCGGGCAGATCCTCACACGGGCGCATCTTCTATGGCTGGTACCTACGAAGCAGGGCGACCAGCAAGTCGTTGTGGTTCGGCTTCCTGCCCAGAGTTTGGGCGAAGGAAGGCATCTCTCCGCTGTGGATGCAGGTTAAAGCGTCAAGGTCCTGGAGTCGCCAACGGCTGGCCCAAGCGCTTGCGCCCTTGCATGCCGCTGGCCAAAAGGGTCTGTACGAGGGCGTCGAGAGTTTCTATGTCCCGCTCACCCTGACGCCCTTCTTAGGCCAGCGGGAGACAGTGACTGACCTGCTTTCGCAGATCGAAGCCGTCGTCGCCCTGCTGGACGCAGCAGTAGCCCCAGGCGAGGAGCCGGCCCCCGACGACATCCCGGCGACTGAACAGGTAGATGACGACGACGCACCCCTATGAGCAGGCGTTGACGGGATTCGAGCAACCCTCGTGGCGCCAGCCCCACTCGCGTCCCTAAAGCCGCCTTCAGGGCATGGTGGCGGCGCCCTCCGCTTCTGCCAAGCTTGGCTGGTCCAGCAGCTCCGCCGAGCCGCTGACGTGATGCCGCGCTCAACGACCGGAGGAGTTGCTGGTGCGCTGGATCGAGAGGCTCCGTCGCAACGGCGCTCAACGGAGGACCGGGGCCGCCTCCGCAACCCCGACGGCCGGACAGACGTGGCTCTGGGTCACCGGACCTGAGTTCTACCTGGACGACGACGGCCGGGATCAAGCCGACCTGGACCCAGCGTCGTTCGACGGGCCCCGAGGCTGGTGGACGTGCCATTCCGACACGCGGTTCGGCGACCTGGCGCTCCTGTACCGGGCACGACAGCGCAAGGACATCGCGTACCTCGTCCGAGCGGAGTCGGACGCGTACCCGCTCTCGGCGGGCGACGGGGTCCCAGGAAGGAACACCCACGGGTGCGACTACACCGTC
>NZ_SPQM01000013.1 GCF_004570345.1 Blastococcus sp. CT_GayMR20
TCGGGTCGCACGTGCACCACCGCCGGTGCTGGACTCCGCCCCGGCCATTCAGAGGATGGAGACGCCGTTGACTTCCGTGGCCACCCCCGGTCTCGACAACGCCCCGACCACCCACGCCCGCCTGCTCCGCTCGTCGTCGCCGACGACGCCGCCCTCTCCGACACCCCGGGGCAGACCCCCACCGGTCCGGACGTCGTCGTCCGGGGCCGCCGCCAGCTCGTGATGCGCCGGCTGCGCCGCAACAAGGCGGCGATGAGCGCCCTCGTGGTGCTGGTCCTGTTGTTCGTCGGCGCGTTCGTGATGCCGCCGGTCTACGAGGCGGTCACCGGCTGGACCTACAAGGGCCAGGACTTCACGTCCTTCCTGCAGCCGCCGTCGGCCGACCACTGGTTCGGGACGACGCAGATCGGCGGTGACGTGTTCGCGCAGACGATGCGCGGGCTGCAGAAGTCGCTGCTGATCGGCCTGCTCGTGGCCATCATCTCGACGGGTCTCGCGGCGATCGTGGGGGCGTTCGCCGGCTACCTGGGCGGCTGGACCGACCGCGTGCTCATGTGGGTGGTGGACCTGCTGCTGGTGATCCCGTCGTTCCTGATCGTGGCGATCATCAGCCGCGGCATGGAGTCCGGCGGCTGGATCGCGCTGGTGTTCCTGATCGCGGTGTTCGGCTGGATGATCACCGCCCGGATCGTGCGGGGGATGACGCTGAGCCTCCGCGAGCGCGAGTTCGTGCTGGCCGCGCGGTTCTCCGGCGTCTCGACCCCGGGCATCATCTTCCGGCACCTGATCCCGAACATGTCGTCGCTGCTGATCATCGACGCCACGATCTCGGTCGCCGCAGCGATCATCGCCGAGTCGGGGCTGTCCTATTTCGGGTTCGGCGTGAAGCCGCCGGACGTCTCGCTCGGCACCCTCATCGCCAACGGCACCCAGTCGGCGTTCACGTTCCCGTGGCTGTTCCTGTTCTCCGGCGGCCTGCTGGTGCTCACGACGCTGGCCGTCAGCGTGCTGGGCGACGGTCTCCGCGATGCGCTGGACCCGAGCTCCACACGCGCGGGAGGAAGCAAGTGAGCATCCAGCAGCAGCCCCTGCCGGCGGTGACGTCGGTGACCGCCCCCCTGCTCGAGGTGCGCGACCTGACCGTGGAGTTCCCGGGCGAGGACGGCCGCGTGCCGGCCGTCCGCGGGGTCGACTACACGCTCGCGCCCGGCGAGGTGCTCGGGATCGTCGGGGAGTCGGGCTCGGGCAAGTCCGTGTCCTCGCTCGCCGTCATGGGTCTGCTCCCCCCGTCGGCGACGGTCTCCGGGAGCGTCCGGTTCCGCGGTCAGGAGCTGCTCGGGCTGCCCGACCGTCAGCTGGCGAAGATCCGCGGCCGCAAGATCGCGATGGTCTTCCAGGACCCCCTGTCGGCGCTCACGCCGGTGTACTCGATCGGCGACCAGATCGCCGAGACGGTGCAGATCCACCAGGGGCTCAAGCCGGCGGCGGCCTTCGCGCGCGCCGTGCAGCTGCTGGACGACGTCGGCATCCCGAACGCCGCGCAGCGGGCCAAGGCCTATCCGCACGAGTTCTCCGGCGGCATGCGGCAGCGGGTGATGATCGCGATGGCGATCGCCAACGACCCCGACGTCCTGATCGCCGACGAGCCCACGACCGCTCTGGACGTCACCATCCAGGCGCAGGTGCTCGAGCTGCTCGACACCGCGCGGGAGATGACCAACGCCGCGACGGTCATGATCACGCACGACCTGGGCGTCGTGGCCGGGATCGCGGACCGCATCGTCGTCATGTACGCCGGCAAGGCCGTCGAGAGCGGCCCGGTGGCGCCGGTCTACGCCGATCCGCGGATGCCGTACACGATCGGCCTGCTCGGCTCCGTCCCCCGGCTCGACCGCCCCGGTCAGCCGCTGACGCCGATCGAGGGCTCGCCGCCCAACGTCGCCCGGCTGCCGCAGGGCTGCCCGTTCGTCCCGCGGTGCCCCGTCTCCATCCCCATCTGCTCGGAGATCGAGCCGGCCCTCGAGCCGACCGCCGGCGGCGGCCGGGAGGCGGCGTGCCACCGCAGCGAGGAGATCCAGTCGGGGTTCATCCACGGGGCGCCGGTCTTCCCGCCACCCGCCATCGCGACCGCCCGGGACGAGCTGCCCCGCGAGCAGCGCACCGCCGTCCTCGAGGTGCGCGACCTCGCGAAGCGCTACCCGGTCACCAAGGGCGTCGTGCTGCGCCGGACGGTCGGCACCATCACGGCGGTCGACGGCATCAGCTTCGACGTCCGCGAGGGGGAGGCGCTGGGCCTGGTCGGCGAGAGCGGCTGCGGCAAGTCGACGACGATCATGCAGATCCTGGAGCTGGCGACCCCCGAGCAGGGTTCGGTCAGCGTGCTCGGCAAGGACGTCGGCAGCCTCGACACCCGAGACCGCAAGCAGCTGCGCCGGGACGTGCAGGTGGTCTTCCAGGACCCGCTCGCGTCGCTCGACCCGCGGCTGCCGGTCGGCGACATCATCGACGAACCCCTCAGGGTGTTCGACGTCCCCGCCGAGAAACGGCGGCAGCGGGTCCGGGAGCTGCTGTCACTGGTCGGGCTGAGCCCGGAGCACGCCAACCGCTACCCGGCGGACTTCTCCGGCGGCCAGCGGCAGCGCATCGGGATCGCCCGGGCGCTGGCCCTGGAGCCGAAGGTGCTGGTGCTCGACGAACCCGTGTCGGCGCTGGACGTCTCGATCCAGGCCGGCGTGCTGAACCTCCTGGAGGACCTCAAGGTCCGCCTCGGTCTGTCCTACCTGTTCGTCGCCCACGACCTGTCGGTGGTGCGGCACGTCGCCGACCGGGTCGCCGTCATGTACCTGGGCCGGCTGGTCGAGGTGGGCGACGCGGACGACGTGTTCGAGCGGCCCACGCACCCGTACACGCAGGCGCTGCTGTCCGCCGTCCCCATCCCGGACCCGGTCGCCGAGCGGCAGCGGGTGCGCATCCTCGTGCGGGGGGACCTGCCGAGCCCGGCCAACCTGCCGTCGGGGTGCCGCTTCCGGTCGCGCTGCCCGCTCTACGCGGAGCTGCCGGAGGACAGGCAGGAGGTCTGTCGCGACCAGGACCCGGTGCTGGCCCGCCACACGGACGGCGATCTGGAGTCCGCCTGCCACTGGGCGCGGGAGCGGCCCGTCGTCCCTAGTTGATTACCGAAACTCAGCACTGATCGTTATGGCGACGTGACCGCCGCGATGCATGCGCGTGCCTAGTGTTCGGACGTCCCACGAAATCGCCCGGCCCCGCATGCGTGCGCCCGGGACCGACCACGGAGCATCCACTTTGAGACGATTCCGTCCACTCAGCGCTGCTGCCGCCCTCACCGCCGTCGCCCTCGTGGCCAGCGGGTGCGGCGGCGGTTCCGACAACGGGAACGGGGGCGGTGGTGGCGGCGGTGAGCAGGCGTCGGCCACCGAGAACGAGATCAACCCGGTCGACCGCGCCGACCTCGCCGAGGGTGGCGACCTCCGCTGGCCCCTGGGTGAGCTCCCGCCCAACTTCAACTACCACCAGTTCGACGGCACCCTCGACGACAACAGCGACGTCATCGAAGCGCTGATGCCGTCGGCGTTCCACTTCGAGGCCGACTCGACACCGGTGCTGAACGAGGACTACTTCTCCAGCATCGAGGTGACCTCCGAGGACCCGCAGGTCATCACCTACGACATCAACGAGGACGCGACCTGGTCCGACGGCACCCCCATCACCGCTGCGGACCTGGTCGCCCAGTGGCAGGCCCTCAACGGCACGAACGAGGCCTACAACGTCTCCTCGACCACGGGCTACGACCAGATCGCCTCCATCGAGGAGGGGGACTCCGCGAAGCAGGCGGTCGTCACCTTCGCCAACCTCTACGCCGACTGGCAGGCGCTGTTCAGCCCGCTGTACCCGGCGTCGACCAACAGCGACCCGAACGTGTTCAACACCGGCTGGGTCGAGCAGCCCCAGGTGACCGCGGGCCCGTTCCAGCTCGACGAGGTGGACGCGACCGCGCAGACCATCACGCTGGAGCGGAACCCGGACTGGTGGGGTGAGCCGGCCGTCCTCGACCGGATCATCTACCGCGTCATCGAGCTCGACGCGCAGGTGGACGCGCTGGCCAACGGTGAGATCGACTTCATCGACATCGCCTCCGACGTGAACAAGCTGCAGCGCGCGGAGGGCACCGAGGGCATCGAGATCCGCCGGGCGGGTGGCCCGAACTTCCGGCACATCACCATCAACGGCACCTCCCCGGTGCTGTCGGACGTGGAGGTGCGCCAGGCGCTGGCCAAGGCGATCGACCGGCAGACCATCGCCGACGCCATGATCGGTCCCCTGGGTGGCGACGCGACGAAGCTCGACAACCACATCTTCATGCGGAACCAGGAGGGTTACCAGGACAACGCCGGCGACCTCTCCGAGCCCGACCTCGACGCCGCGAACGCGCAGCTCGAGGAGGCCGGCTGGACCCGCGAGGGCGACACCGGCACCCGGACGAAGGACGGCCAGGAGCTCAGCATCCGCTTCGTCATCCCGTCGGGCGTGGCCACCAGCGAGCAGGAGGCACAGCTGGTGCAGAGCATGCTCGCGGAGGTCGGTGCCGACGTGCAGGTGGAGACGGTCTCGTCGGACGAGTTCTTCGAGAACTTCATCCTCATCGGCGACTACGACATGACGGTCTTCTCGTGGATCGGCACGCCGTTCCCGATCAGCTCGTCCTCGTCCATCTACGCCATGCCGCAGGGCGAGGAGATCCAGCAGAACTTCGCCCGGGTCGGCACGCCGGAGATCGACCAGATGTTCGACGAGGTGACCCAGGAGCTGGACCCCGAGGCGGCTCGGGAGAAGGCCAACGAGATCGACGCGGCCATCTGGGAGATCGTGCACTCGCTGACCCTCTACCAGCGTCCGGACATCGTCGGCGCGAAGGACACGCTCGCGAACTTCGGCGCGTTCGGCTTCGCGTCGGAGCGGTACGAGGACATCGGTTTCACCGAGTGATCCAGCAGTAGGTCCCACGACGGGAGGTCGGCCCTCCGGGGTCGGCCTCCCGCTGTGTCTCCGCGCGGAGAGTGGGCGCTGCCGGGCAGGAGTCCCCTCGGGAACTGCCCGCCGGCGCACATCGTGGAAGATCTCTTCCGTGACCACGCCTTCGCGACGGCTCCTGCTCGTCCACGCGCATCCGGACGACGAGACGATCAACAACGGGGCGACGATGGCGCGGTACGTCGCCGAGGGCGCGCAGGTCACGCTGCTCACCTGCACGCTCGGTGAGGAGGGCGAGGTCCTCGTCCCCGAACTCGCCCAGCTCGCCGCCGACCAGGCCGACCAGCTCGGCGGCTACCGGATCTGGGAGCTGCGGCAGGCGATGGACGCCCTCGGCGTCGGCGACGTCCGCTTCCTGGGCGGGGCCGGCCGGTACCGCGACTCCGGGATGATGGGCACGCCGGCCAACGAGAAGCCGCGGGCGTTCTGGAACGCCGACCTCGACGAGGCCGTCGCACACGCGGTCGCCGTCGTCCGCGAGACCCGCCCGCAGGTCGTGGTCACCTACGACGAGAACGGCGGCTACGGCCACCCCGACCACATCCAGGCGCACCGGGTCGCGATGGGCGCGGTGGACGCCGCCGCCGACCCCGCCTACCGGCCCGATCTCGGCGAGGCCTGGGCGGTGGCGAAGGTCTACTGGTGCTGCTACCCGCGGTCGGTGCTCCAGCAGGGCATCGACGCCATGGCCGCGGCCGGCGACACCTCCTTCTTCGAGGGCGTCGCCAGCGCCGACGACATCCCGTTCGGGGTGGACGACGAGGACGTCGCCGCCGCCGTCGACGGGCGCGCCTTCATAACGCAGAAGGACGCCGCCATGCGTGCGCACCCGACGCAGATCATGGTCGACGGACCGTTCTTCGCCCTCTCGAACAACCTGGGCATGGAGGTCCTCGGCACCGAGTACTACCGGCTGGTCCGGGGCGAGCGCGGGCCGGGGGGCGCCGCTCCGAACGGCTGGGAGGACGACCTGTTCGCCGGCGTGGCCTGATGCGGCTCCTGCGCGCCCTCGACCTGGCCGGGTGGTCGGTGACCGTGCTGGCCGCCGCCGCCTGGATGGCGCTCGTGGAGGTCTTCTGGCTGCCGCTGCGGGTCGCCGGCGTGCTGCTCCCGCTGTCGATCGCGGCCGCGGTCGCGGGCAACCTGCTGCTCACCGGCGCGGCGTTCCGGCTGTCCGGGTCGCGCGCCGTCGCCGTGCTGCCAGGGGTGACGTGGCTGGTCGTCGTCCTCGCCGCGATGAACCGCCGTCCGGAGGGCGACCTGCTCGTCGTCGGGACCGGCGCCCTCGGCGTGGTGAGCCTGGCCTTCCTGCTCTTCGGCGTGCTCGGCGCCGCCGTGGGCGTGGGCCGGGTCCTGGCCGGCCCCCGGCGGCCGCGGTTCAGCCCGCCGGAGCAGGCACCGGCCCCAGCCGGTAGTGGTACCGGTGGTGCTCGGTGAAGCCCAGCCGCCCGTAGAGCGCCAGGGCGGGAGCGTTGTCCGCGGCGACCTGCAGCAGGCAGGAGTGCCCACCCCGGCTCCGGGCCCAGGCGCCGAGAGCGGCCATGACCGCCGTCGCCAGGCCTCGGCGCCGGTACTGCTCGTCCACGGTGACGGCGGTGACGACCAGCCAGCCGTCCACCACGACGCCCCGCGCGACGGCGGCGAGCGGCGCAGGCTCCGGATCGCACCGGATCGATGCGAAGACCGGATCGGGCGCCGAGACCAGCACGCCGCGGGCCACGACCGGCAGCGGCGTGCCCCGGTAGCGGTACCCGGCGAGCCAGGCGGCGTCCGGCTCCGGCGCGAGGTGGACCGCGGTGCGCGGCGGTGCCCAGCCGGTCAGGGGAGCGGTGAGCACGAGGACGTCGTCGTCCCTGACCCAGCCGGCCGCGCCGAACGCGGCGTCGGCCGCCGCATCGGGCATCGGCAGCTGGGCGCGCGGGCGCAGCCCGCGGCGGGAGTACCAGTCGGTCACCGTCGCGACGGCGGTGGGGAGGTCCTCGGCCGGATCGCCGACGACGAGGACGGAGTTCGCCCGGCCGGTGAAGCCGCCGCCCGCCCGCAGCAGCCAGTCGCCGTACCGCTCCTGCTCCAGCCCCTGCCAGCTCCGGGCCGCCAGGCGTTCGAGTTCGTCGACTCCGGGGACGTCGGGCACGCCGGAGATCCTCCCGTCAGGCCGGCAGCTCCACCGCGGCGGCCTCCGAACGGGGCAGCGGCACCGCGGCCTGCCCCGCCCGGGCCAGGGGCTGCCCCTGCGCGAGGACGCCGCCGAGGTGGGCGCCGGCGGCAGCCGCGAGCCGACGCACGTCCTCGGGGAAGGGGCGGGCGGCGACGCTGTCCAGCGTCAGGACGCCGGTCAGGTGCGGGTTGCGCCCGAGGGGGATCGCGAGCAGCCCCGGGTCGCCGTCAGGGGTCAGTGGCAGCCCGGTGCGCAGCACGGTCTCCGTGACCGGCAGGCGGTCGGCGGCGACCCCTGGGACGAGCCGGCCGTCCTCCAGCAGGAAGATGCAGGCGCGCTCCACCTCGCCCAGCTCGGCGAGCCGGCGGCAGGCGGCGGCCAGCAGGTGGTCCATCGACGGGGCCTTCGAGGCGGACTCGATCAGCCCGAGCAGGACGGCGGCCTGCGCGGCGCGGCGCTTCTCCGACCGGCGGGCCCAGGCCTCGGCGACGGCGACGGCGAGCTTCGGCGTCACCTGGCGGAGCAGGTGCGGCGCGGCCGCCGCGGCCGGTTCGACGGTGAGCACGCCGATGACCTCGCCGTCGACGATCAGGGGTTCGGCGTGGGCCGACCGGATGCCGAGGCTCTCGACCTCCCTGTCGGCGGCCCGGCGGCCGCTGGCCTGGGCCACGGTCGACGAGCGGCTGCCGATCACCCTCGAGAAGAAGGGGGTCTCCTGCAGGGCGAGGGGCCTGTGGAGTCGGGAGTCCTCGACGAGGGGCACGGCCGACTCGGCCACCGCCTGGCGGAAGGGCACCACCGTCCCCGTCGTGGCCTCGTGCACCCACACCGAGACGCGGGTGGCTCCGGCGGACGCGCGGAGCCGCGCGAGGAGGTGCTCCACGGCCGCTCGGGCGTCGAACGGTGAGGCCGGCGGCGAGAGCCGCTGCGTTGCGCCGAGGCGCGCCCGTGCGTCCGACACGCGATCAAGATCGGCACGTTCGCCCGGTCCTTGAGTCCTGCGTGACCCGGCACCCCGTTCGGGGGAGCGCGGAAGGGCGACCCGTCGCACCCCGCCCGGCGGTGTCGCGTCATACTGTGCGGGCAAGAAGACCCTGGCCGGGTCGGTTCCCGGCCGGTGTCGCTGCCCTGCAGTCCCCGGGAGGGAACACCGTGACCTACGTCATCACACAGGCCTGCGTCGACGTCCTCGACAAGGCGTGCATCGACGAGTGTCCGGTGGACTGCATCTACGAGGGCGAGCGGATGCTGTACATCCACCCCGACGAGTGCGTCGACTGCGGTGCGTGCGAGCCGGTCTGCCCGGTGGAGGCCATCTACTACGAGGACGACGTCCCGGACAAGTGGAAGGACTTCTACAACGCCAACGTGGAGTTCTTCAGCGACCTGGGCAGCCCCGGTGGCGCGGCGAAGACCGGCAAGATCAACAAGGACCACCCCCTGGTCGCCGCACTCCCGCCGCAGGGCGAAGGCCACTGACCGACACGGTCCCGGGAACGGCGCGCTCGCTGCCGGACTTCCCCTGGGACGCCCTCGCGGGTGCACGGGCGCGCGCCGCCCGGCATCCCGGCGGGGTCGTCGACCTGTCGATCGGCACACCGGTCGACGACACCCCGGACGTGCTCACGGAGGCGTTGGCCGCCGCCGGTAACGCGCCCGGTTACCCCACCGCTCTCGGCACCGCCGCGCTGCGCACGGCCGCGGCCGGCTGGCTCCGGCGCCGGCTCGGAGTCCACGTGGCCGACCCGCTCGGCGCGGAGCCGTCGCTGATCCCGACGGTGGGGTCGAAGGAACTGGTCGCCCTGCTGCCGACACTGCTCGGTCTGTCCGGCGGCGGCACGGTCGTCGTCCCCGAGGTCGCCTACCCGACCTACGAGGTGGGAGCGGTCCTGGCCGGCCTCGGCGTGCGCCGCACCGACGACCCGCCCGCCGATGCCATGTCGGTCCCCCGCCCGCCGGTCGTGCTCGTCTGGCTGAACTCGCCGGGCAATCCGCACGGCCGCGTGCTGACCGGGGACCAGCTGCGGAGCTGGGTGTCCTGGGGCCGGGCCCACGGCGTCCCGGTCGTCTCCGACGAGTGCTACGTGACGCTCGGCTGGGACGTGGAGCCGCGATCCCTGCTGCACCCGTCGGTGGCGGGGGAGGACCACGGCGGCCTGTTGGCGGTGCACTCGCTGTCCAAGCAGTCCACCGCAGCGGGCTACCGGGCCGGGTTGCTGTCGGGCGACCCTGCCCTGGTCAAGCGGGTGTGGGAGGTGCGCCGGCACCTGGGGCTGCTGGTCCCGGCTCCGGTGCAGGCGGCGATGACGGCGGCCCTGGAGGACGACGCCCACGTGGACGCGCAGCGCGAGCGGTACCGCGCCCGGCGCGAGCGGCTGGCCGCGGCGGTGCGCGGTGCCGGCATGCGGATCGAGCACTCGGAGGCGGGGCTCTACCTCTGGGCGACCCGCGACGAGGACTGCTGGACGACGATCGACCGGCTCGCCGAGCTCGGCATCGTCGCCGCCCCCGGTGTCTTCTACGGCCCGGCGGGAGCCCGGCACGTCCGGCTGGCCCTCACCGCGTCCGACGAGCGGATCGCCGCCGCCGTGGAGCGCCTCGCCGGCTGACCCCGTGGCTCAGTACGGGAGGCGGTGGCGGATGACCGTGCCCGCCCCGGCCCGGCGGGCGGCGGTCAGGCTCGCGAGGCCGCGGCGGAGCACCTCGGTCTCGGTCAGCCCGGGTCCCAGCGCTGCGATCCCGGCCGCCGCGGTGAGCCCCTCGATCCCGAGCTCCCCGATCGTCGTGACCAGCCGCTCGGCGGCCGCCGCGGCCGCCTCGGCAGGGCCGGACAGGACGACGGCGAACTCGCCGGGCCCTGACTTGGCGAGGTAGTCGCCGCCCCGCAGCGACCGGGCGAGCAGGGTCGTGACCTCGGCCAGCGTGCTCTGCGCGGTCGGCCAGCCGTCGTCGCCGCGCAGCAGCCCGACGACCATCAGGGTCGCCGACGTCCGCACCGTGAGGGGCAGCCGCTCGGCCAGGTGCTCGAGCAGTGCCTCGCGGGACGGCAGCAGGGTCGTGACATCGGCGGGTGCCGCGAGGGGGCGGACGTTCGGCAACATGCCGAGGTGGTCGGCGCGCCAGGCCGCTTCGTTGAGGGGCGCGGGCCCCGTGTCCCCCGGCTGGGGGACGGGGTTCGACTACTCGGGTGTGCAGGCGACGTAGCCGTCACGCCCCGAGAGGAGGGCCGTCGTCCACGCCTGCGCCATCGGCTCCCACTGCTGGTAGGCCTCGGGAAAGCCAGACCGTTGCACGGATTGCGAGACCTCGGTGAGACGACCCGTCTGCCAGTCCGGGACCTCCACCAGGCCGTCGTAGAACTTGCCCGCCGCGTAGACCGGGTCCCGCACCTGCGCCTCACTGCCCCAGCCCTGCGACGGACGCTGCTGGAAGAGGCCGAGGGAGTCCCGGTCGCCGTAGTCGAGGTTGCGCAGCCGCGACTCCTGCTGGGCGGTGGCGAGCGCGATCACGACGGCCCGCTCCGGCAGTCCGCGCTCCTGGGCGACGCCGGCGATGGTCCGCGCGTTCGTCAGCTGTTCCTGGGTCAGGGTCAGGTCGGTCCCGACGAGGGTGCACCGGCCGGGGACCCGGGGGACGCCGCGGCTCTCGGTGTCCCAGGCCAGGCCGACCAGGATGGCGGCTGCGACCAGCAGGGCGGGCCACCAGCGCTGCAGCGACGGGGACCGACGACGTCCCTTCCGCTTCCCGGCCGGGCGCCTCCGGTTCGGCGTCCCCGTGGTCCGGCGCCGCCGGACGGGCGTGCTGCGCCGGCTCCGCGCGGGGGTTCTCCGCCGGGTCCCCGAGGGGTGGACGGAGGTGCGCGGGGCGGTCATCACCGGCGACTCTAGGTCGCGAACCTGTGCGTTCCGGGGTGCCCGCGGTCACGTCGGCGAGGCGGACCGGTGTCCTCCCGGGCCGGTCGTCGCTAGCGTGAGCGCTCGCTCCCAGCTCAGGAGCCCCGTCCGAGGAGCCCGCCATGCCCGACGTCCTGCTGCCCGGTATCGCTGCCACCCGCGTGCCCACACCCCGGCTCACCCAGCACGTCCTCCACCTCGACGGCGTCGACCCCGTGGGCCCGGGCGAGGCGGTGCTGTTCGTGCACGGCAACGTCAGCTCCGCCCTCTTCTGGCAGCAGCCGATCCTGGCGCTCGGCAGCACCGGGCGGCACCGCGTCCTCGCCGTCGACCTGCGCGGGTACGGGGAGACAGACCCGCTGCCCGTCGATGCCACCCGGGGCATGCGGGACTGGGCCGACGACGTCGCCGCGCTCGTGGACACCCTCGGCATCGACCGCGTGCACCTGGTCGGCTGGAGCATGGGCGCCGGCGTGATCCTGCAGTACCTGCTCGACGCCCCGGAGCGGGTCGCCTCCGTCGCGCTCGTCGCGCCGGTGTCGCCCTACGGGTTCGGGGGGACCTCGGGCGCCGACGGACGGCTCCTGTCCGCCGAGGGCGCCGGCTCGGGTGGGGGTGCGGCCAACCCGGAGTTCGTGGCGGCGCTCGCGGCGGGGGACACGACCGCCGACAGCCCCACCAGCCCGCGGTCGATCCTGCGCGCCTTCTACGTGGCGCCGGGCTCGCTGCCGCTGGACCCGCACCTCGAGGACGTCTTCGTCGCGTCGATGAACAGCACCCGCACCGGCGTCGACCACTACCCGGGTGACGCAGGCACCTGCCAGACCTGGCCGGGCCTCGCCCCCGGCACCCGGGGCGTGCTCAACACGATGGCTCCCACGGTCTTCGACGTCTCGGGGATCGTCGACCTCGGCGAGAAGCCGCCGGTGCTGTGGATCCGCGGTGAGGCCGACCAGATCGTCTCCGACACGTCTGCCCTCGACCTGGCGTTCCTCGGCTCGCTCGGCGCCGTCCCCGGCTGGCCCGGCGACGACGACTGCCCGCCGCAGCCCATGGTCACCCAGACGCGGACCGTGCTCGACCGCTACGCCGCCACGGGCGGCGCGTACCGCGAGGTGGTGCTCCCGGACGTCGGCCACTCACCGCACGTCGAGCGGCCCCAGGAGTTCGCGGTCGCGCTCCTCGAGCACCTCGACGTCCCCGCCGAGGCCCCCGCGAACCTCCGCTGAAGAGGCAAGGGCGTCGGGCCGAGTGGGGCTCGGAGGGTTCCGCGCAGGAACGACAGGGTCGCTCCAAGCAGATGGGGAACGGGTCGTGGCCGCGGTGGAGGCCGGAGGCCGACTTACGTATTCGCGTGCAGGTCGGCGTTCAACGCACCCCAGGTTCCCTCGCGGACGAGGACCTCCAGCGCGCCGCTCACGCTGTTGCGGCGGAACAGCAGCCCGTCGCGCCCGGACAGCTCGCGGGCCTTGACCACGGAGCCGTCGGGCAGCGTCACCCGTGAGCCGCCGGTGACGTAGCAGCCGGCCTCCACGACGCAGTTGTCGCCGAGGGAGATCCCGATGCCGGCGTTCGCGCCGAGCAGGCAGCCGCTGCCGATGGAGATGACCTGCGTGCCCCCGCCGGACAGGGTGCCCATGATCGAGGCCCCGCCGCCGATGTCGCTGTCGGCACCGACCACGACGCCGGCGCTGATCCGCCCCTCCACCATCGACGGCCCGAGAGTGCCGGCGTTGAAGTTGACGAAGCCCTCGTGCATGACGGTCGTGCCCTCGGCGAGGTGGGCGCCGAGCCGCACCCGGTCGCCGTCGGCGACGCGGACACCGGAGGGGATGACGTAGTCGACCATCCGCGGGAACTTGTCGACGCCGAAGACGGTCACGTTGCCCACGGCGGCGCGCAGCCGGTGGGCGTTGAAGCCCGCCGCCTCGACCGGCCCGGCGCTGGTCCAGGCGACGTTGGTCAGCAGCCCGAAGATGCCGGTCAGGTCGGCGCCGTGCGGCCGGATCAGCCGGGAGGAGAGCAGGTGCAGCCGCAGCCAGACGTCGTGGGTGTCGACCGGCGGCTGGGACAGGTCCGGGATGACCGTGCGGACGGCGATGATCTCGACGCCGCGCGCCTCGTCGCGGCGCACCAGACCGCCGTAGTCGGGGCCGAGCTCGCCGGAGAGCTCCAGGGCGCCGAGCCGCGTCGTCCCGGGCTTGGCGCCGTCGGGCGCGCCGAGCCGCGGCTCGGGGTACCAGGTGTCGAGGACCGTCCCGGAGGGTGTGACGGTGGCGAGACCGGCGGCCACGGCGGAGAGAGGTGCGGCAGTCACGGCGACGACGCTACCGGCGCCGTCCGTGCCGGGGCGGGCCGGTGGGGCCACCGCCCCTTAGGCTCGGCAGTCGTGAGTTCCCTCCCGCCCCTCGACCTGTCCGCCGACGTCCTCGAGCTCACCCGGGCCCTGGTCGACTCGCCGTCGGTGTCGGGGTCGGAGACGGCGCTGGCCGACGCGGTCGAGGCGGCGCTGCGGGGTCTCGGAGGGCTCGAGGTCGAGCGCGTCGGCAACGCCGTGCTGGGCCGGACGAACCTCGACCTGCCCACCCGCGTCGTCCTGGCCGGGCACCTCGACACCGTGCCGATCGCCGACAACGTGCCCTCCGAACTGCGCGAGGTCGACGGGGTACAGCGGCTGTACGGATGCGGCACGACCGACATGAAGGCCGGCGACGCGGTGATGCTGCGACTGGCCGGACGGTTCGGCGTCCCCGGTGCCCGGCCGGCGCACGACCTGACGTTCGTCTTCTACGACAACGAGGAGGTCGACTCCGCCCTCAACGGGCTCGGCCGGGTGGCGCGGGAGCGTCGGGGCTGGCTCTACGGCGATCTCGCCGTGCTGCTCGAGCCCACGGACGGCGAGATCGAGGCCGGCTGCCAGGGCACCCTCCGGGCGCTGATCGACGTCCCGGGACGGCGGGCGCACAGCGCGCGCAGCTGGCTCGGCGTCAACGCCATCCACGGTGCCGTCGGCATCCTCGCGACCCTGTCGGCCTACGCCGCCCGCGAGGTGGAGATCGACGGCTGCACCTACCGGGAGGGCCTCAACGCCGTCCGGATCGAGGGCGGGGTGGCCGGCAACGTCATCCCCGACGCCTGCCAGGTGATGGTCAACTTCCGCTACGCACCGGACCGCGACGAGGACGCCGCCGAGGCCCACGTGCGGGAGGTCTTCGCCGACGCGATCGCGGCCGGCGCGACCCTGACCGTCGTCGACAACGCCGGCGGGGCGCTCCCGGGGCTGTCCGAGCCGGCCGCCGCCGCGTTCGTCTCCGCGGTGGGCCGCCCCGCGCGGGCGAAGCTGGGCTGGACCGACGTCGCCCGCTTCGCCGCCTTCGGGATCCCCGCGGTCAACTACGGCCCGGGTGATCCGCAGCTCGCGCACACCCGCGAGGAACACGTGCTCGTCGACCGGCTGCAGCCGGCCGAGGACGCCCTGACCGCCTACCTCTCGGGGAGCAACTGATGACCCTGCCGCCGAACCCGCCGCCCCCCGAGCGCCGGCCCCGTCCGACCCGGCACCGCGGCCCCGTCGTCCTGCGCGGTGGCGAGCCGAGCGAGCAGACCGAGGGGTCGACCACCGACCAGCGGCTGCTCGACCGGCGCGGCCCGAGCGACTGGGTCCACACCGACCCGTGGCGCGTCCTGCGGATCCAGTCCGAGTTCGTCGAGGGGTTCGGCCTCCTGGCGGAGCTGCCACGGGCGGTGAGCGTGTTCGGCAGCGCCCGGACGCCCCGCGACCATCCGCACTACGCCGCCGGTGTGGCCATCGGCGCCGCGCTGGCCCAGGCGGGCTACGCCGTCATCACCGGCGGCGGGCCCGGCGCGATGGAGGCGGCGAACCGGGGCGCCAGCGAGGCGGGAGGCCTGTCGGTCGGCCTCGGCATCGAGCTGCCGTTCGAGCAGGACCTCAACGAGTGGGTCGACGTCGGCATCGCGTTCCGCTACTTCTTCGTGCGCAAGACGATGTTCGTCAAGTACGCGCAGGCGTTCGTGATCCTGCCCGGCGGGTTCGGCACCCTCGACGAGCTGTTCGAGGCACTCACCCTTGTGCAGACGCGGAAGGTCACCCGGTTCCCCGTGATCCTCTTCGGCACCGAGTACTGGTCGGGCCTGCTCACCTGGATCCGGACCACGCTGGCCGGCACCGGCACCATCAACGCCGCCGACCTGGACCTGATCACGGTGACCGACGACATCGCCGAGGTCATGGCCGTCGTCCAGGCCGCGGACAGTGCCCGGCGCAGCGGCGACGGCGGTGGGGGCATGCAGTACGTCCCGGCCGAACAGGGCCCGCTCGAGGCCTGATGCTCGCCTTCCTGCTGTTCGTCCTCGGCGTCCTCGTCGTCGGCGGGCTGCTCTTCCTGGGTGCGTCCGCGCTGCTCGGCCGCGGGGAGACGCAGCCACCCGCCGAGCTGGACCGCTCGCCGGTCGAGCTGCCCGACGACCGGCCGGTCATCTCCGACGACGTGCGGGCGCTGCGCATGAGCGTGGTGCTGCGCGGCTACCGGATGACGGAGGTGGACTGGCTGCTGGACCAGTTCGCGCTGATCCTCGACGAGCGCGACGCCCGCATCGCCGCGCTGACGGCCCGGCTGCATCCGGCCGATGACGGCGGGAAGAAGGCGGGGGAGACCCCGGCGGACGACGACTCCGCCGGGCCGCCGGACGACGAGGAGTCCCCGCATGCCTGAGCTGACCGAGCGGATCGACGTCGACGCGCCGCCCGAGCGGGTGTGGGCGCTGCTCACCGACTGGGAGCGGCAGGGCGACTGGATGCTGCTGACCGACGTCCGCACGGTGGACGGCCCGGCGCAGCGGCTGCACGGTCGGCTCGCCGCCCGCACCGGCCTGCCGCTGCCCGGCGGTCGGCGCCTCGGCGTCCTCGACACCATGATCATCACGAGGTGGGAGCCGCCGACGCTGGTCGAGGTGCAGCACACCGGCCGGATCGTGCGGGGCCCCGGGACGTTCGAGGTCCTGCCGCGCGGCGCGCACTCCACCGTCGTCTGCACCGAGGTCTGGTACCTGCCGTACGGCTACCTCGGGGTGGCCGGCTGGTTCCTCTCCCGGCCCCTGGTGGTGTGGGGTCTCCGGCAGTCGCTGAAGCGCCTCGCCGCGCTGGCCGCCGAGCGGGGCGTCTGACCGGCTGGGTTCCCGGCATGGCCGCCAGGACGTGGGTGCTCCTCGGCTCCGCCGCCGTTGCGTTCGCGCTGGGGGTCGCCCTCGCCGACGAGGCCGGCGAGGACACCTGGGCGCGGCTCGGTCTGGCGGGGGTGGTGGCCGGAGCGGCGGCCGACGTGGTGTGGGGATGGCCTGGCTGCGCTGACGCGTCTCAGCGGCGCCGGGAGCGGACGTGCGCGAGTGCCTCCCGCGCGAGCTGCAGGTCGGCGTCGGAATCGTCCCCGTCGAGGGCGACCCATTCGCGCATCGGCCTGCCCTTGCCGCTGTCGAAGGGGCTCCCGGCGCCCGAGCCGACGAGCTCGGCGACCCGGGCCTCCGGCAGCTTCAGCACCACGGCGCCCTGCACCGCCATGGCGAAGATCGAGCCGTCGACCTTCAGCGCCCCGGAGCCGAACCCGCGGCCGCCGGGCTCCCCGGGCAGCGTGACGCCCGGCGTCCCGTCGAAGGCGTCGACCAGGGCGGCGAACCGTCGTCCGGTGTCCATGCACGCCATCCCAGCGGCCCGGACTCAGCCGCACAATGCCGTCGGCGAGGATGGAGGGATGACCGACGCAGGGGAGTGGGGATGAGCCGTCGCGGCTGGGTGCTGTTCCTGACGATGTCGGTCATCTGGGGCGTGCCGTACCTGCTGATCAAGGTCGCCGTCGGCGAGGTGTCGCCGGTGATGCTCGTCTTCGTCCGCTGCGTGATCGGGGCCGCCCTGCTCCTGCCCTGGACGGTCGCCACGGGGCAGTTGCGGCCGGCGCTGCGGCACTGGCGCGCCCTGCTGCTCTTCACCGTGCTCGAGATGGCCGGCCCGTGGTTCCTCATCGCCTACGCCGAGGGAACGCTGTCCAGCTCGCTGACCGGGCTCCTGGTCGCCGGCGTCCCCTTCGTGGCCGCGCTCGCGGCGCGCCTGGCGGGGGAGGAGGAGCGGCTGACGCCCGTCCGCATCCTCGGCATGGCGATCGGCGTCGTCGGCATCGCCGTCCTGCTCGGGCTGGACATCGACGGCGCCCAGCTCCTGCCGCTGCTGGCCATCGCGCTCGTCCTGGTCGGGTACGCGACCGGCCCGCTGGTCGTCACGCGCGCGCTGCCCGACGTGTCCGGGGTGGCCGCCAGCTCGATCGCACTCTTCGTCACCGCGGTCGCCTACGCGCCGTTCGCGGCGTCCGAGTTCGGTGAGCTCGCGGACGTCTCGACCCCGGCCTGGCTCTCCCTCGTCGGCCTCGGTGTGGTCTGCACGGCGCTGGCCCTGGCGCTGTTCTTCTCGCTGATCCGGGAGGTCGGACCGCAACGGGCGCTGGTCATCACCTTCGTGAACCCGGCGGTGGCGGTGCTGCTCGGCGTCCTGCTGCTCGACGAGCCGTTCACCCTCGGCATCGCGATCGGCCTGCCGCTCGTGCTCGTCGGCTGCGTCCTGGCCACCCGGCGCAGTGCGGCGCCCCGGCCGGAACCGAGCACCGAGGCCGCCTGCGACGCGTCGGTGCGCTGACGCACCGGTGCGGCCGGCCACCCGTCGTGGCTGGTCCAGCTCAAGCGGACCGTGGCGGATGCCGACAAGGACACCGTGCCCCGAACGGACGTCGCAGGCGCCCGACGACGGGCGTGGATCGTCCGCGCTCTCGCGTCCTTCCTCGTCCTCGCGACCGTCCCCCTGGCCGGCACCGGGCAGCCGGCGCCGCAGATCGAGCTCGCCAGCTCCACCAACCCGGTGCCGCCGACGGACGTCGTGGCGACCGGCGCCGACCGGGCGCTCGAGCTCACCTGGACGGCGGCCGCCGAGGGCACCGTCACGGGGTACCGGGTGTACCTGGACGGCGAGCTCGTCGCCAGTCCCACGACGACGTCGGTGACGGTTCCCGGGCTCGTCAACGGCCGCGGCTACGTCGTCACGGTCGTCACCCGCTCCTCCTTCCTCGGCCTGCCCACCGAGGGGTCGACGGCCAGCACTCCCGTCACCGGCATCCCGCGCGACGCCGTGCCGCCCGCCGCACCCACGGCCGTGACCGCGGTGCGCGGCGACGGCCGGGTCGATCTGTCCTGGGTCGCGAACACCGGCGACTACGACGCCGACGGCTACCGGGTGCTCCGGGACGGCACGCCCGTCACCGGACTCCTCGCCGGGGGGGCCACTGCCGCCTACGCCGACACCGCGGTGACCAACGACGTCACCTACGGCTTCACCGTCGAGACCCACGACACCTCGGGCAACTGGTCGGCGCCGTCGGCGCCCGCCGCCGTGGCCACCCCGACCGACCTGACCGCCCCCGCCGTGCCGACCGGCATCGTCGGCGGTCGCGGCGACGGGACGGCGGGGCTCGCGTGGAACCCGAACAGCGAGCCGGACCTCGCCTCCTACCGGGTCCTCCGCGACGGCGTGGAGATCGCCACCGTCACCGACACCGACCACCTCGACAGCGGGCTGACCAACGACACCACGTACAGCTACACGCTGGCCGCCGTCGACACCCACGGGAACCGGTCCGCGCAGTCGGCCCCCGTACCCGTCACCCCGACGGACCTCACCCCGCCCGGCGCGCCCGCAGGGCTGGTCGCCGTCCGGGGTGACGGCCGCGTGGACCTCTCGTGGTCGGCCAGCCCCGAAGCCGACCTGGCGAGCTACCGGCTGCTGCGCGACGGCGCCGAGATCGCCGTGCTCAGCGGGGTCACCGCCCACGCCGATCTCGCGGTCGCCAACGACACGACGTACCGCTACACGCTGGCCGCCGTCGACACCCACGGCAACCACTCGCTCTCGTCGTCCCCGGTCTTCGCGACACCCACCGACCTCGGGGCGCCCGCGGTGCCGACCGGGCTGGCCGCCGCGCCCGACGACCGCCAGGTCACCCTGTCCTGGGCCGCGAACACCGAGCCGGACCTGGCGAGCTACCGGGTGCTGCGCGACGGGGTCGAGGTGGCCACGGTGACCGGTCCCGGGTACGTCGACAGCGGCCTGGCCAACGGCACGACCTACAGCTACACGCTGGTCGCCGTCGACGGCCACGGCAACCGGTCCCTGCCCGCGTCGGCCGTGCCGGCGACCCCGGCGGACGTCGTCCCGCCGGGGGCGCCGACCGGTCTGGCCGCGCTCCGCGGCGACGGCCGGGTGACGCTGACCTGGACGGCGAACCCCGAGGCGGACCTCGCGACCTACCGCGTGCTGCGGAACGGGTCCGAGGTCGCCGCCGTCACCGGCACCACCTGGGTCGACTCCGGCGTGGTCAACGACACCACCTACGGCTACCGGCTCGCCGCGGTCGACAGCTCGGGCAACCGGTCCCTGGAGTCGGGGCCGGTCTCCGCGACACCCACGGACCTGACGGCGCCCGCGACCCCCGCGGGCCTGGTCGTGACCCGGGTCAACGGCAAGTCGGTCCTGGACTGGACGGCGAACGTGGAGCCGGACCTCGCCTCCTACCGGGTCCTCCGCGACGGCGTGGAGATCGACACCGTCACGGGGACCACCACCTACACCGACACGCAGGCCAACGGTGCACCCCGCTCGTACTCCCTCGTCGCCGTGGACGGCCACGGGAACCGCTCGGCGCCGTCGACGTCGGCCACGGCGGCCGCGGACGTCACGCCACCGGACGTGCCGACCGGACTGCTGGCCACCCGGGGCGACGGCCAGGTGAGCCTCTCCTGGGCCAAGAACAACGAGCCGGACTTCGCGACCTACCGGGTGCTGCGCGACGGCGTCGAGATCGCCACCCTCACCGCTCGGACCTACGTGGACACCGGGCTGACCAACGACGTCACCTACACCTACACGCTGGTCGCGGTCGACGATGCGGGGAACCGCTCGGCGCCGTCGGCGCCGGTGCCGGCGACGCCGACCGACCTCACCCCGCCCGCCGTCCCCACCGGCCTGGTGGCCACCGCGGGCGAGAACCGCGTGACCCTGTCCTGGACGGCGAACGGCGAGCCGGACCTGGCCGGCTACCGGGTGCTGCGGGGCGGCGTCGAGATCGCGACGGTCACCGGGACCGGCTACACCGACACCGGCCTGACCAACGACGTCGCCTACACGTACGCCCTCGTGGCGGTCGACACCCACGGCAACCGCTCGGCGCCGTCCGGCGGCTCCGCAGCCACCCCGCGCGACATGGCGCCCGCGGCGCCGACCGGGGTCACGGCGACGGCCGGCGACCGGCGGGCCCTCCTCGCCTGGACCGCGCCCGCCGACCCCGACGTCGTCTCCTACCGGGTGCTCGCCCAGGACGGGAGCACCGTCGCCTCCGTCCCGGCACCGACCACCCAGGTGGCGGTCCCCGACCTGGTCAACGGGACCACCTACCGGTTCACGGTCGTCGCCGTGGACGCCGGCGGGCACGTCTCGGTGCCCTCGGACGTGGTGGTTGTGATCCCTGCGTCGCCGCCGATGCCGGCCTCCGGGGCCGGGGAGAGCGGCGGGCTCGCGGTGAGCGAGGACGGCCGCTACGTCGTCGTCGGCACGCGGGCGCGTCTGGAGGCGGCCGACACCAACACCGCCTACGAGCTGTACCTGGTCGACCGGACGGCCGGCACGGCCACCCGCATCGCCCCGCTGTCCGCCGGCGCCACGGGTGCCACCGACCCGACCAACACCAGCGCGCCGGTGATCAGCGCGAACGGGGGCGCGCTGGCCCTGGCCACCACCGCCGCGCTCGTCCCCGGCGACACGAACGGGCTGGCCGACGTCTACCGGTTCGACACCGCCGCCCGCGTGTGGAGCCTGGTCAGTGTGCCGGCCGGCGGCGGCACGAACGCGACCACGGCCGGCGCCGTACTGCAGACCGGCGGGTCGGTGTACTCGACCAGCCCGCCGGTCGCGCTCTCCGCCGACGGCGACCTGGTGCTCTTCTACTCGGCGCGGACCGACCTCGTCGCAAGCGACACGAACGCCGTGGTGGACCTCTTCGCCAAGCGCATCTCCACCGGCGCGGTCACGCGGGTCTCGACCACGACTGCCGGCGGCAACATCGGCGGCGCGGCCACGGGCCCGGCGCTGGCGGTGACGCCCGACGGCCGGTTCGCGCTGTTCCCGGTGACGTCGGGCAGCGGCACCGTGCTGCTCTACCGCAAGACGCTGTCCGGCGCAGGCGCAGGTGACCTCCTGCTCGTCTCCACGGTCGGCCAGGGTGCCGGCGCCACCCCGTTCGGCGTGTTCCGTGACGCCGGGGACGTCGCGATCAGCGACGACGGCCGCTACGTCGCGCTGGTGACCACCGCGCGGATCGCGACCGCCACTCCGGGCGCCACCAGCAGCGCCGGCCTCGCCTACCGCCTCGACACGGCCACCGGGAGCGTGCTCGCGCTCGGCAGCGGTCAGCTGACGGTCTGGGAGCACCAGGTCGAACTGGACCCGACCGGTCGGTACGCCTTCTTCGCCACGTCCTCCGGGCAGCTGGCGGGCGACACGAACGGGCACACCGACCACTACCGGCGGGACCTGGGCGGCGGGATCGCGGGGCCGCTCCTGCTCGTGACCTCCGACGCCGACGGGCGCGCCACCGCCGGGCCGATCGGCTCGGTCGACCCCTCGGAGTACGGCCGGCTCACGGCGATCACGGCCGACCAGGTGCTCGTCACGACCTCGCAGGCCCTCGTGTCCGTCGACACCAACCGGGCCCGGGACCTCTACCTCAAGGACCTCGTCACCGGATTCGTGCGCTCGCCGCTGGCCTGACGGTTCTGTCCCCGGCGGCCGCTAGCGTCGCCGCCGTGGACGAGGACAGGCCGCGGTGCGGCTGGGCGAACAGTGCGCCGGAGTACGCGGAGTACCACGACGACGAGTGGGGCACTCCCCTCCACGGGGACGACGCCCTCTTCGAACGGCTCTGCCTCGAGGCGTTCCAGTCCGGGCTCTCCTGGATCACCATCCTGCGCAAGCGCCGCGCCTTCCGGGAGGCGTTCGCCGGGTTCGAGATCGACGCCGTCGCGGACTTCGGTCCGGACGACGAGGAGCGGCTGATGGCCGACGCGGGCATCGTCCGCAACCGGGCCAAGATCGCTGCCGCCGTCCGCAACGCCCGGGCCGCCCAGCAGCTCCCCGAGGGGTTGTCGGCGCTCCTGTGGTCCTTCGCGCCCAGCGGTCCGCGGCCCCGGCCGGCCACGCTCGCCGACGTGCCGGCGACCAGCCCGGAGTCGGTGGCGATGGCCAAGGAGCTGAAGCTCCGGGGCTTCGTCTTCGTCGGCCCGACCACCGCGTACGCGCTGATGCAGGCCACCGGCATGGTCGACGACCACGTGGCCGACTGCTTCCGAGCACACCGGCGTTCCGAGCCTGCGAGGGGCTGATGTTGGACCTCAGCCGGTCATACGGGATCATTGGTCGCAGAGCACAGCATCGACGGACGCTGCATCGCCTCCTGCCTCGGCAGGCGGGGTGCGGCCGGCGAAGGAGGCACGCATGGCGGCCATGAAGCCGCGCACGGGTGAAGGTCCCCTCGAGGTCACCAAGGAGGGGCGAGGCCTGGTCATGCGCGTACCGCTCGAGGGAGGCGGTCGCCTGGTCGTCGAGCTGTCGCCCGACGAGGCGGCAGCGCTGTCGGAGGCACTGAAGGGCGCGACCAGCTGAACACCCCCGCGAGCCTGCCTCCGGGCAGCCCCGCGCACGACACGGCCCCGGCCGCCGGCAGCACGCCGGCGACCGGGGCCGCGCCGTTGCCGCGGGTCGAGGTCGTGGACTCCCTGCCCCCGCTCGGGCCGGACGACGTCCTGGCCGTGCCCGTGGGATCCGGCGGCGGGCTCCCGTCCTGGCTCGACGCCTCGTCCGCCCCGCCGGTGAGTCCCGAGCTGCTGCGCGGGGCGCTGGCCGACACGGGCAACAAGGGCCGGGCGGGCACGCTGACGGCCGTGCCGATCGCCGGCCGGCGGCCGCGCAGTGTCGCAGCGGTCGGCGTCGGCGAGGCCACGCTCCCCGACCTGCGCACGTACGTCGCGACCGCGGTCCGCCGGGGGCAGACGCTGGCCGAGCACGGCGCACGGCGGCTGGTGCTGCCGGTCGACGGCCCCGCCGCCCCCGCGGGATCGGAGGAGGTGCGCGCCGCCGTCGAGGCCGCCCTGCTGGCCGGCTACCGCTTCCGGGACACGTCCACGCCCCATCCCGCACGGCTCGACACGATCACCGTGGTGGCCGCCGACGCGGAAGACCCGGTGGTGAGCGCGGCCGGCCGGGCGGGGGAGATCTCCGCGGCGGCCGTCTCCTGGGCCCGCGACCTGATCAACACCCCCAGCAACGTCAAGAACCCGGCGTGGCTGGCGGACCAGGCGGTCGAGCGGCTGTCCGGGCTCCCGCACGTCACCGTCGCGGTCCTCGGCCCGGACGAGCTCGTCGCCGGGGGCTTCGGGGGCGTGCTGGCGGTCGGCGGCGGCTCGGCCACGCCCCCGCGTGTCGTCGTCGCGACCTACCGCCCGCCTGGCGCCGGGCCGGCGCACCCCGTGCTCGTCGGCAAGGGGATCACGTTCGACACCGGCGGCATCTCGATCAAGCCGAACGCGGGCATGCGGGAGATGAAGACCGACATGGCCGGTGGGGCCGCGGTGCTCGCGGCGGTCGATGCCGCGGCCCGGCTGGGCCTGCCGGTCACGGTCACCGCCGTGGTCCCGGCCGCCGAGAACGCCGTCTCCGGGTCCTCGTACCGGCCGGCGGACGTCGTCCGGCACGTCGGGGGCCGGACCACCGAGGTGCTGAACACCGACGCGGAGGGCCGGATGGTGCTCGCCGACGGGCTGGCCTACGCCCGGCTGGAGCTGGGTGCGACCGTGCTGGTCGACGTCGCGACGCTCACCGGCGCGATGAAGGTGGCCCTGGGAACGCGGACCGCCGGCCTGTTCGCCACCACCGACGGGCTGGCCATGGCGCTGGGCACCGCGGGCGTGCGCGCGGGTGAGCAGCTGTGGCGCATGCCGCTGCTGGAGGAGCACCGCGACCTCCTGGACAGCGCCACCGCCGACGCCAACAACGCGCCCGGCAACCCCGGCGGCTCGACGGCCGCCCTGTTCCTGGAGCCGTTCGCCGGCGATCTGCCCTGGGCGCACCTGGACGTCGCCGGCCCGGCTCGCGCCGGCGCCGACGACGCCGAGGTGGTCAAGGGCGGCACCGGCTTCGGGGCGCGGACGCTGCTGCGCTGGCTGGAGGCGGGCGCGCCGGTGGACCCGCCGGAGACCGTGCTCGACTGATGGTCGCCGCCGACGCGTTCCGGGACCAGCCCGTGCTCGCCGGGGAGCTGGTCCGCCTGGAGCCGCTGGGTCCCGCCGTCCTGCCCGCGTACTGGCGGACGCTCCAGGACCCCGAGGGACGGCGGCTGACCGGCACCCACGCCGAGTTCACCCACGAGCAGACCGAGACGTGGCTGCGGTCGCGCGGCGACCAGCACGACCGGGCCGACTGGGCCGCGACGGCCGTCGGGTCGGGGGAGTTCGTCGGCGAGGTCGTGCTCAACGACCTGGACCCGGCCAACGAGTCGGTCGGCTTCCGCATCGGGCTGGCCGGCCCGCACGTGTACGGGCGCGGGTACGGCACCGAGATGACCCGGCTGGTGCTCGACCACGCCTTCGGCACGGTGCGGCTGCACCGCGTCGAGCTGGAGGTCTACGCGCACAACCCGCGAGCGCAGCGGGTCTACGAGAAGTGCGGCTTCCGGCTCGAGGGCCGGCGCCGGGAGGCCCTGCTGTGGGACGGCGTCCGGTACGACGCGCTGCTCATGTCGGTACTGGCCACCGATCCCCGCTGATCACTCCCCGACGACGCCGTCGATCGCCTCGCGGAGGAGGTCGGCGTGCCCGGCGTGCCGCGCGGTCTCCTCGATCATGTGGATGAGGATCCAGCGCAGGTCGACGTGCGGCCCGTCGCGCCGGGGTCGGGCCGACAGCCGGTCGAGGTCGGGAGACCGCGCGACGATCTCCCGGCTGGCGGCGCACGCCGTCCGGTAGCGCTCGCGCAATTCCTCCGGGGCCACCGACGTGGCGGTGTCGAAGTCCCAGTCGGGTTCGGCGGGGCCGGCGGCATCCGCCCGCCACGCCGCCTCCGGCAGCCCGGCGAACCGGACCCGGAACCAGGTGTCCTCGACCTTCGCGAGGTGGTTGAGCAGGCCGGCCAGGGTGAGCGAGGCGGGCGGCAGCGGCCGGGCGAGCTGCTCGCCGGTCAACCCGTCGGTCTTCAGCAGCATCGTCTCGCGCTGGTAGTCGAGGAAGGCGGTCAGCTGGACGAGCTCGGGGCCGGAGTCCGGGGGATCGGTGCGCACCCCGAAGACCCTGGCATCGGGGCCGCCGAGACGCCACAGTGTTCCGGCATGTCCCAGTTGATCAGCGCGAGGGCGCTGTGGACCCTCGTCCGCGCAGGTGATCTCCGGGCCCGCGTGCGGGCGAACCGGGAGGGGACGGCGGCCATCCGGCTGCACCTCGCGGGGGCCGCGGTGGGCACCGGACTGCTCGACGTCCTCGCCGAGGGCCCTGCGCCGACCGCCGAGCTGGCCCGGCGCATGGGCGTCGCCGACACCGCGCTGCTCGGGGCGTTCGTGCGTGTCGTGGCGGCGGCGGGGTTCGTCGACGGCGGGACCGACGGTCCGTGGCGCCTGACCGCGCGCGGGCGGGCGGTCGTCGGCGACGACCTGGTGCGCGCCGCCTACGAGGCCTTCCCCGGCTTCCACACCGCGCTGTACCGGGAGATCGGCCCCCTGCTGGCCGGCGGCCCGGGACGGCGGGACGTCGCCGAGCAGGGTGCGCTCATCGCCCGCATCTCGGCGGGCTTCGAGCCCTTCGTCCTCGACGAGCTCACCCGCGTGGTCGCGGGGCGGCGGCCGAGCCGGGTGCTCGACGTCGGCTGCGGCTCCGGGCTGCAGCTGGCCGCCATGCTGGCGGCCGCTCCGGACGCCGTCGGCGTCGGCGTCGACCTGGACGCCGGTGCCGTGGCGCTGGCCGAGCGGACGCTGGCCGGGCAGGGACTGGCGGCCCGGTCGCAGGTGGTGCAGGCCGACATCCGCGACGGACGCACCGGTCCGCTCGAGCAGCCGTTCGACGTGGCCGTGCTCGCCAACGTCATCTACTACGTGCCGATGGCGGAGCGCGTCGCCCTGCTCCGCACCGTGGCCGGTCTGCTGACCCCCGGCGGGGTGCTGCTGGTGGTGACGACCGTGGCGACGCCGCAGCTGTTCAGCCGGCACTTCGACCTGCTGCTGCGGGCCCAGGAGGGGCGGATGGAGCTCTCGGACGCCGACACCCTCGTCACGCAGCTGACGGACGCCGGCCTGCGCCCCGCACCGCCCCGGGCCCTCGCTCCGGGTGCGCCGGTGGTCACCGTGCTCGCGACCCGTCCCGGCTGAGGAGAGCGGCTCGAGCTCAGGCGGGTCCGACGAGCCTCGCGACGATCTCGGCGGAGAGGCCGACCAGCGGAAGCCCGCCGCCGGGATGCGACGAGCCGCCGACGAGGAACAATCCCGGGACGGGGGAGGCGTTCGCCGGGCGGAGGAAGGCCGCGCGGGTGCCGTTGCTGGACGTCCCGTAGATGGAGCCGCCGACGCTGCCGGTGTCGCGCTCGAGGTCTGCCGGCGTGCGGACGACGCGCCAGCGCACGCGGTCGCGCACGTCCAGGCCGCGCCGGGCCAGCACGTCGAGGAGGTCCGACGCGTAGCGGTCGGCCAGCCCCGGCGCGTCCCAGTCGACGCCGCCGGCCGGGTCGTGCCGCGGGGCGTTGACCAGCACGAACCACGACTCGCTGTCGCCGTCCGGTCGCAGCGCCGGGTCGTCGGGCGCGCTCACGTAGACGGTCGGGTCGGCCACCGGACGGGGCGCGCCGGCGGACGGGCCGGTGCCGAAGACGGCGTCGAACTCCGCGTCGTAGTCGTCGGGGAACAGCACCGTGTGGTGGGCGAGCCCGGGCGTCCGGCCGCGCAGTGCCAGCAGGAGCACGAAGCCGGACAGCGAGGGCGTCGCCCGGTCCAGGTCGCGGCGGGCCCGCCGCGTCCGCGGATCACCGGGCAGCAGGTCGGCGTAGAGCGCGGCGGCGTCGACCGCCGACACGACCACGTCGGCGGCCACCCGCTCGCCGTCCGCCAGCTCGACCCCGCTCGCCCGGCCGCCCTCGACGAGCACCCGGCGCACCGCGCAGCCGGTGCGCACGACCGCGCCGCGCTCGACCGCGCGCTCCGTCACGGCGAGTCCGAGCCGGTGCAGCCCGCCGCGCACGTACCAGGAACCGAACGCCTGCTCCACGTACGGCACCGTCGCGAGCACCGCCGGCGCCCGCCGTGGATCCGATCCGGAGTAGGTGGCGTAGCGGTCGAGCAGGGCGCGCAGGCGCGGGTCCTGCAGGTAGGCCGTGCCGAGGCCGCGCAGCGTCTGCCAGGGGGCGATGGCCGCCACGTCCGCCGGACGGCGGGCCAGCCGGGCCAGGGTCGCCGCGCCGTCGAGGGGGGTTCGGAGGAAAGGTTGCTCGCTGATCCGCCACATCCGGGCCGCCCGCTCCAGCAGGGCGGTCCACTGGGTGCCGGCGCCCGCACCGAGCGTGCCGTCCAGCGCCGCCGGGATCGCGTCGGGAGTCCCCGGGACGGCGAGCCGCGTGCCGTCGGCGAACCGGTACGCCACAGCGGGGTCCAGTCGCACGAGGTCGACGGCTTCCTCCAGCCTTCCGCCGGTGGCCGCGAAGAGGTCGCGGTAGACCTGCGGGAGCGTGACCAGGCTGGGGCCGGTGTCGAAGGCGTGACCGTCCCGGGCGTACCAGCCGAGCTTCCCGCCCACGTGCTCGGCCTGCTCGAGGACGGTGACCCGGTGACCGGCCGCCGAGAGCCGGGCCGCCGCGGCGAGGCCGCCCAGTCCGGCGCCGACGACCGCTACCCGTGCCACGCCGCCACGGTAACCGGCGGCTGTCGGCCTTCCGGGTGAAGATCGTTTGCCCTGTGATCCGGGTCGGGTAGGTCCCCGGTGCAGGCCGAAGGGCGTGCCCTTCCTCCCCGACAGGAGGCCGCTGTGACCAGCGCTGCTCCGACGACAGGCCGGCGTCGCGCGCTCGCGATCGCCGCCGGTGGCGCCGTCGTCCTGCTGACGGGCTGTTCCGCTGCGCAGCAGCCGACGGTCGAGGACGTGGCGACGACGTTCGAGGACCCGGCCGCCGATCCCGAGACCCGCTGCGACCTGCTGGCCCCGAAGACGCTCGCGGCGATGGAGAAGGACGGGTCGTGCACGGAGGCGGTCGAGCAGTTGTCGCTCGACGGTGGCGAGGTGATCGCGGTGGAGATCTGGGGCGGTGAGGCGCAGGTCCGCTTCGACGGGGACACCGTCTTCCTGACCGAGACCAGTGCGGGGTGGCGGGTGGTCGCGGCGGCCTGCCAGGCCCGGGGCGACGCGCCCTACGACTGCGAGGTGGAGGGGTCATGAGAGGCGTCCGCGCCGTGTTCGCCGGCTACCTGGTCGTGATCCTGCTCGGCATCGCCTACGTCCTTGCCCTGGGGTTGATGGGCCGATGACAGCTCCCCGCTACGGCTTCCTGCGCGCGAACGCCCTGAGCCTGGCGTTCGGCGCGGCCTTCCTGATCGCACTCGTGGGGCAGGCGCTCTCCGGCGTGGCCGACTACAACGCCCAGCAGATCGCCGAGGGGCTGGAGCCGGTGTCGCTCGGGGAGTACGTGACCTCGTCCTCCTTCGGCGTCGACGTCATGGAGAACTGGCAGTCGGAGTACCTGCAGTTCTTCCTCTACATCTTCGCCACGGTGTGGCTGGTCCAGCGCGGCTCGTCGGAGTCGAAGAAGCCGGGCCAGGAGGGCACCGAGTCCGACAAGGAGCAGCGGATCGGCCGCCACGCGACCGAGGACTCGCCGGAGTGGGCCCGCACCGGAGGCTGGCGGACGGCGCTGTTCTCCCGCTCCCTCGGCCTGCTCATGGGCGCGCTCTTCCTGCTCACCTGGGCGGCCTCGTCCGTGGCCGGCTGGGCCGCCTTCAACAGCGAGCAGCTCGGTCAGCGGCAGGACGCCGTGGGCTATCTCGGCTACCTCGGGGAGGCCGACTTCTGGAACCGGTCCTTCCAGAACTGGCAGTCGGAGATGCTGGCGGTCGGCTCGATGGCCGTCTTCTCCGTCTACCTGCGTCAGCGGGGTTCGCCGGAGTCCAAGCCGGTCGGGGTGGCCCACGCCGACACCGGCCAGACCGGATAGGCCCCCGTGCAGGGGCCCGCCGCGAGCCTGCGAGTGGTGGGCGGCAAGGGGATCCTCTGTCAACAGCGGAGCGCCAGCACCGCGAGGTCGTCGGCTCCGTGCCGTGAACCGCGCAGATGGGACGCGACCGCGTCGTGCACGGCCGCGACGGCCCCGCCCGCGGTCAGGCAGTCGGGACCACCCACGACCCGCAGCAGCGCGTCCTCCCCGAACTGCGCGCCGGTGTCGTCTCGGGCCTCGGTGACGCCGTCGGTGTAGAGGACGAGGGTCGAGCCGGCCGACAGCTCGACGCGCAGGTCCCCGGAGCGGGCGCCGGCGTCGATGCCGAGGGGCTGCCCTGGCGTGCCGACCTCGGTCACGCTTCCGTCGGCGCAGCGCAGCAGGGGCAGCGGGTGCCCGGCCACGCTGACCCGGGCGTGCACCCCGGCGGCGTGCGGCTCGATGACCAGGCAGCAGGCCGTGACGAAGCGCAGCGGCCCTCCCGTCTGCTGCTCGTGCAGCAGCGCGGTGTTGACCGCGGCAAGGACGTCGGCCGGACCGGCGCCGGTGAGTGCGCAGGCGCGGGCGGTGTGCCGCGTGAGCGAGGTGATCGCGGCGGCCTCCGCGCCGGTTCCGCAGACGTCGGCGATCAGCACCATCCACCGGTCTCCGGGCAGCGGCAGGACGTCGTAGGTGTCACCGCCGACGAAGACGCCGTCGGCCCCCGCGCGGTACCGGGCGGCCAGCTGCACGCCGGGGATGTCGGGCAGGTGCGCCGGCAACAGGCTCCGCTGCAGGGTGTCGGCCAGCTCCCGCAGCTGGGACTCGGCGCGCAACCGGGCGAGGAACTGGCCGATCTGGCGGCCGGCACTGGCGAGGACGCCGAGCAGTTCGGGCGGCACCGAGCGCGCCTCGCGGGAGTAGAGCTCGCAGACGCCGAGCAGGGTGTTCCCGCGCAGGATGGGGAACGCGACCGCCGTGCGCAGCCCGTCGCCCCGGGCGGCTGCGCGGCGGAGGAAGCGCCCGTCCCGCCACAGGTCCTCGACGACGACCGGCTCGTGGGTCTTCCAGACGAGACCGGGAAGTCCTTCGCCCCGGACGAACGTACGGATCCGCGTGTCCTCCTGCAGGGCCGGGACGGTGCGGCCCGGCGACGTCCAGGTGCTGGTGTGCCCGAGCCGGCCCCCGCAGGCTTCCGGCTCCCAGAGGGTGGCCGCGTCCCAGTCCAGTTCCGCGCACAGCGTGGGGAGCAGCCGCTCGAAGGCGACGTCGGCGTCGGGGGCATCGGTCAGTGCCGTCGTGACACGGAGGGTGGCGTTCAGGTGGCGGGCCACGTCGAGTTGACGCTCCAGCCGGACCGAGGTGCTGACGTCGCGCAGGACGCCGACCATCGCGCCGCCGACGACCGTGCCGTTCCCGTCGCCCGGGTCGTCGAGCCGGGAGAGCGTGATCTCGACCGTCACCTCGGACCCGTCGGTGTGCAGCACCGGGATCTGGCTCGTCCGGGGGCCCGACAGCTCGGACCTCTCGCCGAGGATCCGGGCGAACCCCGCGGCGTAGGCGTCGCGCAGCCGCTCGGGGAGGAGCACGGTCAGCGGGCGTCCCCGCATCTCGGCGGGTTCCTGCCCGAGCAGGGAGCGCAGCGCCGGGTTGGCGTAGATGATGCGGCCGTCCCGGTCCACGACCACGACGACGTCCGGAAGCGCTTCCAGGAGTGCGGGAGCGGCGACCAGTGAGGTGGGCACAGGCGTCGTCTCCCTCCGTCGACCGTACTGCCGAAGCCAACGATCCCATACGGAGCGTGTCTTCCAGAGCACTGATTGTCGACATGTCGCCACGATGACACGTCGATCCGGGTGATCACGGCGGTGTCAGACTGCGCCGGTGAGCACATCGCCTGAGCGCAGGATGGATCTCAACGCCGACCTCGGCGAGGGCTTCGGCGTCTGGCGCCTGACCGACGACGACGCCCTGATCGACGTCGTGACCAGCGCGAACGTCGCGTGCGGATTCCACGCCGGGGACCCCGCCACGATGCGCCGCGTCTGTGCCCGGGCCGCCGCGCGCGGAGTGACCGTGGGCGCGCAGGTGTCCTACCGGGACCTGGCCGGCTTCGGTCGCCGGTTCCTCGACGTCGACCCGGCCGAGCTCACCGACGACGTCCTGTACCAGCTCGCCGCCCTGGACGGCATGGCCCGCGTCGCCGGCACCCGGGTGTCCTACGTGAAGCCGCACGGCGCGCTCTACAACGCCGTGGTCGCGCACGAAGGGCACGCCCAGGCGGTCGTCGACGCCGTCCTCGCCTACGACCGCCGGCTGCCGGTGCTCGGCCTGCCCGGGTCTGCGTTGCTGCGCGAGGCCGAGGCGGCGGGGATGCGCCCGGTGGCGGAGGGGTTCGCCGACCGTGGCTACACCGCGGCCGGGACGCTGGTGCCGCGCAACCGGCCGGGTGCCCTCGTGGACGACCCGGCCGAGATCGCCGAGCGGTCGGTGCGGATGGCCGCGGACGGCATCGTGGTCGCGGTGGACGGCACCCGCTTGCTGATGCCGGTCCAGTCCGTCTGCGTGCACGGGGACACCCCCGGTGCGGTGGACATCGCCCGGGCGGTGCGGACGGCGCTCGCCGACGCCGGACTCGCCCTGCGGCCCTTCGCCGGCTGACGGCTCAGTCGGCGGAGTCCGGGGCGCCCGTGAGGTCCGCGGCGCGCAGCCGGCCGGACAGCAGGTCCGCGGCCACGTCGTCCACCGACTGGCCGGACCCGTAGGCGCGCGACCGCAGCAGGGCGAGGGCGGCGGGTGCGCCGATCTCGAGGTCCACGCCCAGCTTGCCCATCGCCTCCCAGACCGCCGCCCGCCGCAGCGGTGCGGGACCGTGCAGCCAGTCCGGGCCGTCCGCGGCCGACCACGACGACCAGACCGCGGCGTCGCTCAGCGCCGAGGTCACCAGCTCGCCCACGGCGAGGGCCTCGAAGACGTCGAGCTCGGGCACGTCGTCGGCGCGCTCGAAGAACAGGTCGAGCGCGCCGAAACCGGTGAGCGCCGGCTGCAGCGGCAGGGCGACGACGGCGCGGTACCTCGTGGCCCCGAAGAGGAGGTCGCTGAACACCGGCCACCGGCGCCGCAGGTCCTCCTCGACGGCGAAGACGGGCTGACGGGTGTCGGCGGCTGCCATGCACGGGCCGGCGCCCACGGTGAACTGCAGCCGCTCGGCGATCTCGGCCTCGACCGAGCTGGCCCCGAGGGGGATGCGCTGCTGCGAGGCGTCGAGCAGGCTCAGCCCGGCGCCGTCCACCCGCAGCATCCGTGCACACGCACGGGAGAGGCGGACGGGCAGCAACTCGGGCCCGGCGAGATCGGGCTCGTGGACGTCGTCGAGCGCGGCCTCGAAGCGGCCGGCGATGGTCACACCCGATTGTCCGGCCGCGGCCGACGGAATACCTGTCAGGACCGGAGATCATGTGCGGGTGGACCGGGTGCTGCCGTACGGGGACCGCGCGCTGCTCGTCGAGCTGGACGATCTCGCGGCGGTGGCCGCGGTCCGCGCCGCGCTCGAGCGGTCACCGCTGCCCGGGCAGTGCGACCTGGTCCCCGCGGCGCGCACGGTCCTCGTCGTCCTCGACCGCCGGCCCACCGATCTCGACCTCGCCGCCCTGCGCCGGCTCTCCCCGCAGGACCCGGGCGACGACGCAGCCGTCGACCGGGTCGAGCTGACGGTGGTCTTCGACGGGCCGGACCTCGCCGAGGTCGCCGACCTGGTGGGCCGGCCCGTGCCGGACCTCGTCGCCGCCCTGACCGCGATCGAGTTCACCGTCGCCTTCGGCGGGTTCGCCCCCGGCTTCGGCTACCTGACCGGTCTGCCGCAGGAGCTGCACGTGCCGCGCCGGTCCACGCCGCGCACCCGCGTGCCGGCCGGCTCGGTCGGCCTGGCGGGTCCGTTCGCGGGCGCCTATCCGCGTGCGTCGCCCGGCGGCTGGCAGCTCGTCGGCCGGACCGACGCCGTCCTGTTCGACGTCGACCGCGACCCACCCGCGCTGCTGGTCCCCGGCACCCGGGTGCGGCTCCGGGAGGTGGGCTGAGTGCTCACGGTCCTGGCGAGCGGTCCCCTCGCCACGGTGCAGGACCGCGGCCGCCGCGGCTGGGCCGGGATCGGCGTGACCACGTCCGGCGCGGCCGACCAGGCCTCCGCCGGCCTGGCCAACCGGCTCGTCGGCAACGACGCCCGGGCCGCCGTCCTCGAGGTGACCGCGGGCGGGCTGCGGGTGCGGGCCGAGCGGACGCTCCTCGTCGCCGTCACCGGGGCACCCGCCGCCGTGTCGCTCGGCGGCCGCCCCGCCCCGTTCGACGCGCCGCTGACGGTGGGCGCGGGGCAGGTTCTCGAGCTGGGGACGCCCCCGGTGGGGCTCCGCTCCTACCTCGCGGTCCGCGGCGGCGTCGACGTCCCGCCGGTGCTCGGTTCCCGCAGCACCGACACGCTCTCGGGGCTCGGCCCCGCTCCGCTGCGCGCCGGTGACCGGCTGCCGGTCGGCACGCTGGCGGGGGACGAGCCGTCGGTCGACGTGGCGGCGGTCCGCCCGCCGTCCGGACGACCCGTGCTCTCCGTGCTGCCCGGCCCCCGGCGGGACTGGCTGCAGCCCGCCGCGTGGGACGTCCTGGTCAGCCGCGACTGGGCCGTCACCGCCGACAGCAACCGGGTGGGACTGCGGCTGTCCGGACCCCGGCTGGCGCGCAGCCGGGACGACGAGCTGCCGAGCGAGGGGCTGGTGCCGGGCGCCGTCCAGGTGCCCCCGGACGGTTCGCCAGTGCTCTTCCTGGCCGACCACCCGGTCACCGGCGGCTATCCGGTGCTGGCCGTCGTGACCTCGGCGGACCTGCCGGCCGCGGCCCAGCTGCGGCCGGGGGACACGGTGCGGTTCCGCGTCGCGCGCTAGTTCGCCGCGCGCACCGGGAGGACGGCGGGCCCCGACGGCCCGTGGACGACCTCGGCCCGCGCCCCGTAGTGGGTGTGCAGCACCGCGGCGGTGAGGACGTCGTGCGGCGCGCCCTCGGCGACCACCCGGCCCTGGGACAGCAGCGCCAGCCGGTCGGCGTACTGGCCGGCCAGCGTCAGGTCGTGCAGCGTGCTGAGCACCGTGAGCCCGTCCTGGCGGCGGAGCCGGTCGACGAGGTCCAGGACCTGCTGGGCGTGCCCGAGGTCGAGCGCGGCCGTCGGCTCGTCGAGCAGCAGCACCCGCGGCTGCTGCGCCAGCGCCCGCGCGAGGACGGCGCGCTGCTGCTCGCCACCGGACAGCGTCGCCAGCGGCCGCTCGGCCAGCAGGTCGAGCTCGAGGCGGGTCATCACGTCCTCGACGATCTGCCGGTCCACCCCGCGCGGGGCGGCCAGGAGCGGGCGGTGCGGCGTCCGGCCGAGGCCGACGTAGTCGCGGGTGGTCACGCCCTCCGGCAGCACCGGCGTCTGCGGGGCGTAGGCGAGGCAGCGGGCCCGGTCGCGGCGGTGCATCCCGGTCGTGGGGAGGCCGTCGATGCGGACGATGCCCTCGTGCCGGTGGAACCCGAGGACCGAGCGCAGCAGCGTGGACTTGCCCGAGCCGTTGGGGCCGATGATCGCCAGCCAGCCGCCGGGCTCGACGGTCAGCCGGACGGCGTCCAGCACGCGCGTGCGGCCGTACCCCGCGGTCAGCCCGACGACCTCGAGGCGGGCGCCGCCGTCGCGACGGGGAGCGGCGTCGCGGGCCGGCCGGCTCCTCATCGCCGGGCCCCCACCCACAACAGGCCCGCGAAGAACGGGGCGCCGACGAAGGCCGTGACGACGCCGATCGGCAGCTCGGCCGGGGCCAGCACCACGCGCGCGACGATGTCGGTGAGGACCAGGAAGGCGCCACCGATCAGCAGCGACACCGGCAGCACCCGCGCGTTCGCGCCGCCGACGAACCGGCGGGCGATGTGCGGCACGACCAGGCCGACGAAGCCGATGAGCCCGCTGACCGCCACCGCGCAGGCGGTCGCCAGCGAGGCGGCGACGATGACCATCAGCCGCAGCCGGCCGGGGTGCACACCCAGGGAGGACGCCTCGTCGTCGCCGACGGCGAGCACGTCCAGGGCGCGGCCGCACAGCAGCAGCACGACGCAGGCCGCGCCGAGGTAGGGGAGGACGACGAGGACGTCGGACCACTGGGCCTTGCCGAGCTGGCCGAGCAGCCAGCCGTAGATCTCGCGCAGGTCGTCGGTGTTCTGCTGCTGGACCAGGGTCTGGGCGGCGGCCAGGAATGCGGCGACGGCGATCCCGGCGAGCAGCAGGGTGGGGCTGTGCGAGCCGCCGGCCAGCGTGCCGAGGGCCAGGGCGCTGCCGACGCCCACCAGGGCGCCGGCGAACGCGGCCAGCGGCACGATCCCGACGGGGCCGATCGACTGCACGGGGGAGTAGGCGATCGCGAGCGTGGCGCCGAGTCCCGCGCCGGCGGCGGCCCCGAGCAGGTAGGGGTCGGCCAGCGGGTTCCGGAACACGCCCTGGTAGGCCGCTCCGGCGATGGCGAGACCGGCGCCGATGAGGGCGGCGAGCAGGACACGGGGCAGCCGCAGCTGCAGCAGCACCGCCTCCTCGGTGCCGCTGAGGCCGCCGGGCACGTCGATGCCCAGCGGCCCCAGCAGGCGGTCGAGCAGGGTGGCGACGACGGCGCCGGGTGCCAGGGGGAGCGCACCCACCCAGACCCCGGCGAGCAGGGCCGCGACGAGCGTCAGCCCGGCGCCGGCCAGCACCACCCCGGGCCGTCGGCGGCGCGGGTGCGCCGCCGACGGTTGCCCGGAGCGGGTGCCGCTGCCCGCCGTCGCCGTCATCGTGTTCCTCAGCCCTGCAGCGTCTCGGCGACGGACTCGGCGAACTCGGCGATGCGCGGACCCCAGCGGGATGCGACGTCGTCGTCCCCCTCGAGGATGCGGCCCTCCTTCACCGCCGGCACCGTGTCGAACGCGGGCCGCTGGGCCACGGTCTCGGCGGACTGCTCGCAGCACCTGGTGTCGGCCAGCACGATCAGGTCCGGGGCCTGGCCGACGACGTACTCCGCGGACAGCTGCGGATAGCCACCGGCGGACGCGTCGGCGCCGTCGGCGATGTTCTCCAGCCCGAACAGGGCGTAGATGCTGCCGATGAACGTGGTGCTGTCGGCGGAGAAGAAACTCGGGTCGAGCTCGTGGTAGACCCGCATGCCCTCGACGTCGGCGACCGAGGCCACTGCGGTCGCGATGCGGTCCTGCACGTCGGCGATCACCTCGTCGGCCTCCTCGACGTGGCCGGTCGCGTCCCCGAGCACCTCGAGCTGAGCGTAGGTGTCGTCGACGGTGGTGGCCGCCTCGAGCAGCAGCGTGGGCACGGCGAGCGCGTCCAGGGAGTCGACGATGCCGTTGAGGTCGTTGCTGAGGATGACCAGGTCGGGCTCGTAGCCCGCGATCGCCTCGGCGTTGGGGGTGAACGCCGACAGGTCGGTGACCGGGGCGTCGTCCGGGTAGTTCGAGGTGTCGTCGACGGCGGTCACCTGGTCGCCCGCGCCGATGGCGAAGAGCATCTCGGTGCTGGTGGCCGACAGCGACACGATGGCCTCCGGCCGCTCCTCGATCGTCAGGTCGCCGTCCGCGCCGGTGACGGTCACGGGAAAGCTCCTGCCGGAGGTCTCGGCAGTGGCGCCGGACCCTGCGTCGGCGTCGCTGCCGCAGCCCGTCAGGGCGACGGGCAGCGCGAGGAGGAGAGCGAGCAGCGCGGGGGGCGTCAGCCGCCGCGCGTCCCGGGACGTCGTCCGCGTCCGGGAGAGGGAACTGGGCACAGCGGGCCTCCGGTGGAGGCGGCAGCGTCGCCCATGAGCTGCCCGACGCTCGATGCGCGACCCTTACCGCGAGGGTCGGTGACAAGACGCAGGGCAGGCGATCTGGCTCAGGCCACGCGGGTGGCCATCACAGTTGCGGGACAGCGCCGGGATTGCACCGGACTTCGCGGCCGTTGCGTCACCGGCACACGGGCCGGCGGGGGAAAGGTACCAGCGCCCGGCTCAGGCCCGTGCGGCGAGGACGGCGGAGTAGACCTCCACCGTCTGCTGGGCGATCGCCGGCCAGCCGAACTCCGCCAGCACCCGCTCCCGCCCTGCCGCGCCCATCGCGGCGGCGCGGCCGGGGTCGGCGAGCAGCTCGCTCATGCGGGCCGCGAGACCGCTCTCGAAGCCGGCCTCGTCGGCCGGGTCGTACGGCACGAGCAGGCCGGTGCGGCCGTCGGCGACCACCTCGGGGATGCCACCCACGGCGCTGGCGACGACGGCCGTCCCACAGGCCGCCGCCTCGAGGTTCACGATGCCGAGCGGCTCGTAGACCGAGGGGACGACGAAGACCGTGGCGCCGGTGATCAGCGGCACCAGCTGGTCGCGCGGCAGCATGGCCTCGATCCAGACCACGCCGCTGCGACGGCGCTGCAGCTCCTCGACGGCGTCGGCGACCTGCTGGCGCTCGCCGGGGGTGTCGGCGGCTCCGGCGCACAGCACCAGCCCGTACTCCTCGGGCAGCTGGTCGGCCGCGCGCAGGAGGTGCATCACTCCCTTCTGCCGCGTGATCCGGCCGACGAAGAGCGCGTACGGGCGGTCGGGGTCCACGCCCTGGGCGCGCACCACGTCCGGTGCCTCGACCGGCCGGTACGCCTCGGCGTCCACGCCGTTGCCCACGACGTGCACGCGGGCGGGGTCGAGGTCGGGGTAGGCGTCGAGGACGTCGTCCTTCATGCCGTGACTGACCGCGATGACGGCGTCGGCGCCCAGGTAGGAGGTGCGCTCGATCCACGAGGACAGGCGGTAGCCGCCGCCCAGCTGGTCGGCCTTCCACGGTCGGCGCGGCTCCAGCGAGTGCGCCGTCACCACGTGCGGCACGCCGTGCACCAGCGAGCCGAGCAGCCCGGCGCCGTTGGCGTACCAGGTGTGGGTGTGCAGCAGGTCGGCACCGCCGAGCGCCGCGGCGATCTCGACGTCGACCCCGACCGCCTGCAACGCTCCGTTGGCCTCCCGCAGGCCGGCCGGGACGGCGTGGGCCGTCGCGTCCGGGCGCGGTCCGCCGAAGCAGTGCACGTCGATCTCCGGGCCTGACGGCAGCGACCGCAGGGCCGCCACCAGGTGCTCGATGTGTACTCCCGCGCCGCCGTAGACGTCCGGCGGCCACTCCCGCGTCACGATGCCGATGCGCACGGCGTCACCCTAGGGGGCGGCTTCGTGCAGGTAGGTCGGGCGAACCCCCGGCGCAACAGCTACGTTGCGGAACATGCGTGGCGGTCCTCGGGTTCTCGGCATCGTCCTGGCGGGCGGCGAGGGCAAGCGCCTGTCCCCCCTGACGGCGGACCGCGCCAAGCCGGCGGTGCCGTTCGGCGGGAACTACCGGCTCATCGACTTCGTGCTGTCGAACCTGGTGAACGCCGAGATCCGGCAGATCGCCGTCCTCACGCAGTACAAGAGCCACAGCCTGGACCGGCACATCACGCAGACCTGGCGGATGTCGCAGCTGCTGGGCAACTACATCACGCCGGTGCCGGCGCAGCAGCGGCTCGGCCCGCGGTGGTACACCGGCAGCGCGGACGCGATCTTCCAGAGCCTCAACCTGATCTACGACGAGCGTCCGGAGATCGTGGTCGTCTTCGGCGCCGACCACGTCTACCGCATGGATCCGGGTCAGATGGTGGACCAGCACCTGCAGACCGGTGCCGGGGTCACGATCGCCGGCCTGCGCGTGCCGCGGAAGGACGCGACGGAGTTCGGCGTCATCGACTCCACCGCCGAGGGCAAGGTGCGCGGATTCCTGGAGAAGCCGGCGGAGCCGCCGGGTCTGCCGGACTCGCCCGAGGAGAGCTTCGCCTCCATGGGCAACTACGTCTTCACCACCGACGCGCTGCTCGAGGCACTGCGCACCGATGCCGAGGACGAGGACTCGGTCCACGACATGGGCGGCTCGATCATGCCGATGCTCGCCGACGCCGGTGACGCGTGGGTCTACGACTTCTCCACCAACATCGTCCCGGGCGCCTCCGAGCGCGACCACGGCTACTGGCGCGACGTCGGGACCATCGACGCCTACTTCGACGCGCACATGGACCTGGTCTCGGTCACGCCGGTGTTCAACCTCTACAACGACCGGTGGCCGATCTTCACCCTGCCGCCGCAGCTGCCGCCGGCGAAGTTCGTCCTCGGCGGCCGCGCGGAGGAGTCCATGGTCAGCGCCGGCGCGATCATCGGCGGCGGCTCGCTGCACAACTGCGTGGTCTCACCCGGCGTGCGCGTCGAGCGCGGCGCGCGGGTCGAGGACAGCGTGCTGATGGACGGCGTGTACATCGGCGAGGGCGCCTATGTGCGCCGGGCGATCCTGGACAAGAACGTCGTCGTGCCCCCGTGGGCCCGCATCGGGGTCGACACCGCCGCCGACAAGCAGCACTACCACGTCAGCGAGGGCGGCGTGACCGTGCTGGGCAAGGGTGCCCGCGCGATCGTCTGAAAGAGGACCCCGTCGCCCCCCACCGCTCGCAAGCTCGCGGCGGGCCCCTGCGACGGGGCCGTCGCAGGCGTTGGTGGTGACCCTGCTGCTGGACGACGACGCGCAGCGGGAGTTCGACCGGCTGCGCGCCGAGCACTTCCCGCCGGAGCGCAACCACCTCGCCGCGCACCTGACGCTGTTCCACGCCCTGCCGGGGGAGCACCTCGACGAGGTGTCCGCCGGCCTGCGGGCGGCCGCCGACCGGAAGCCGTTCGACCTCGAGGTCACCGGGCTCCGGTTCCTCGGCCGCGGAGTGGCCTACACCCTGCGGTCGGCGGAGCTCGTCGACCTCCGTGACGGCCTGGCCGCTGCGTGGGAGCCGTGGCTGACCCCCCAGGACCGGCAGCGGCACGTCCCGCACGTCACGGTGCAGAACAAGGTGGATCCCGCGGTCGCCCGTGCCCTGCACGACCGGCTGTCCGCGGACTTCGCGCCGTACAGGGTCGGGGCCCGCGGTCTCGGGGTGTGGCGCTACCTCGGCGGGCCCTGGGAGCCCGTCGCCGAGCACCCGTTCTAGGCGCGCTTGGTGGCGACGAGCAGACCGGTGCCGATCGGCAGCACCGCCGACAGCAGCGTCTCGTCCTCGCGGATCGTCCGCGCGATCTCGCGCCAGGCGACGGTCTGCGGAGCGCGGGCGGTGCGGTCGGCGATGCGGCCGCCGTCCAGCAGGCCGTGGCAGGTCAGCGTGCCGCCCACCCGGACCAGGTCCCTCAGTGCGCCCAGGTGGCCGGAGTACTCACGCGGCGGGCCGTCGCAGACCACCATGTCGTAGGCGCCCGGGGACAGCCGGGGGAGCACCTCGGCCGGGGTGCCGAAGATCATCCGCGCGCGGCTGGGAGCGACCCCCGCATCGGCGAACGCCTTGCGGGTGGCCCGCAGCTGCTCCGGGTCGCCGTCCAGGGCCGTCAGCACGCCGTCGGTCCGCATCCCGCGCATCAGCCACAGCCCCGCGAGGCCGCCGCCGCTGCCGATCGACACCACGGAGCGGGCCTCGACGCCGGCCGCGAGCAGGGCGAGGGTGGCGCCGACGGCCGGCTGCACGGGTGGGGACCCGGCCAGGATCGCGGCACGGGCCCTCGCCGCCTCCATCTCGGGGCTCTCGACGGCGAACCGGTCGGCGTACGCGGCGCCCTCTGCAGAGCCACCACCGGGCGGCGGTTGCCGGGCGCTCGTCACCGGGCGAGGGTAGTGGCCGCGCCTGCCGAACCGGTGAACCTGTGGGTTTGCTGCGAACGGGTGTGCCCGGGAACACGGGTGCCGCCACCGGCCGTTGATCAGTTCGTGCGCCTCAAGCCCGCTGCCTCCGTCCGCCCGGTCGACGCCGGGGGGACCGAGGGCGCCCGCGTCTGCGATCCTGAGGGGGTGTCCGAGCCCGTCGTCCGACCCGAGGCCCCGGCGCCCGAGGTGGCCTGGGTGGCCCCGACGTGGGAGCAGGTCGTGCGCGACCACTCCGCACGGGTGTACCGGCTGGCCTACCGGCTCTCGGGCAACCCGCAGGACGCCGAGGACCTGACCCAGGAGACCTTCGTCCGGGTCTTCCGCTCGCTCGCGGACTTCTCGCCCGGCACCTTCGAGGGCTGGCTGCACCGCATCACGACCAACCTGTTCCTCGACATGGTCCGGCGCCGTCAGCGGATCCGCTTCGACGCGCTGCCCGAGGACACCGAGCGGCTGCCCGGCGCGTCGCCCAGCCCCGAGCAGGTCTACGCCGACACCCACCTCGACCCGCAGGTTCAGGCGGCCCTCGACGCGCTCTCGCCGGAGTTCCGCGTGGCCGTCGTCCTCTGCGACATCGAGGGTCTGACCTACGAGGAGATCGCGGCGACCCTGGGCATCAAGCTCGGGACGGTCCGCAGCCGGATCCACCGCGGCCGCGTCCAGCTGCGCCAGGCCCTCGCCCACCTCGCACCCCGTCGTCCGGCGGAAGCCGGGGGAGCCCCGGCATGAGCATTCCCGAGAGCCACCTCGCGCAGGAGGCCATCGCGGCGCTCGTGGACGGCGAGCTGGCCGCCGGCCCCGCCACCCGCGCCGCCCGCCACCTGGCCGGCTGCGTCCAGTGCCGGCTCGCGGTGGAGGCCCAGCGCGAGGCCAAGGAGGCGCTGCACGAGTCCCGCGACGTCGCCGTCCCCGGTGACCTCATGTCGCGGCTGTGCGCCATCCCCTTCACCACCGACGTGCCGGGCTCCGGCGGAGGCACGCTGGCTGCCGGTCCCGGCGGGCTGACCGTGACCGGCTCCTCGGGCTCCTGGTCAGTGGACCTCCAGCCGCAGGAGCGGCCGCAGCGGCCCGATCACGCCCGCTGGCTCCGCCGTGGCCTCGCGGGCACGCTCATCGGCCTCGGCGCCGGGGTCACGGCGCTGGCGCTCAACCTCCCGGCCGACCACGTCCCCGGCACCACGCGGCCCCCGGCCACGCCGGTCGCCGACTCCTCGCCCGACCGGCACACCGAGGTCGTCCCGCCGGTGGTCCGCACGCTCTCCGTCGGCACCCGCTCCGCGACTCCCGGCCAGGGCGGGACCCCCTGAGCACCTCCGACGGACACGAGCCGGGTCCGGACGGCGCGGGGTCGCCCTCCGACGGGGCCTTCGCCCGGCCCGCAGGGGCGGGCGCGTTCGACGACGTCCCCCGGCTCGGTCCGCGTCCGGTGACGGCGTCCCTCCCTTCCCCGGGCCAGCAGGCGGCCTTCGGGCGCCCGGCGACGGTCGACGGTCCGTTCGCCGACGGCCGGCCGACCGCGCCCCCGCGGCCGACCCCGCCGCCCCCGGCAGAGGCGCTGCTGCGGGCCTTCGGTCCGGCCGGCACCGGGCAGCGCGGCCTGCAGGAACCGCCCGGCGGGCGCCCGGGACGGCGGCGCACCGCCACCGGACCGTGGTGGAAGCCCGACGCGCGGAGCGACCCGTGGCGTGACCCGTACGCGCCCGCCGGCCTCGGAGCGCCCGCGGTGTACGACGAGGAGACCCAGCCGGGTCCGATCGTCGTCGACCCGAAGGGGCGGAAGAAGCTCCGGCTGCGCGACCTCTCGGTCCGGCTCTGGGTGCTCGGCCTGGTGGCGGTCCTGCTGGTCGCCGCCATCGGTGGCGGCGCCGGCTGGTACCTGACGAAGACCAACGACGAGACGCCGCTCCTCTCGCCCGGCATGCAGTTGCCGGAGGTCGACCCCGGCGTCTCGCGGGAACCGGGTTCGGTGTCCGACATCGCCGAGAGCGTGACCCCGGCCGTCGTCTCCATCGAGGTCCGCGTGGGGCAGGCCGGGGCGACCGGCTCGGGCGTCGTCATCGACGCCGACCAGGGCTACATCGTCACCAACAACCACGTGGTCTCCGGCGCCGACGACGTCGACGGGGCCGAGATCCGGGCGGTGTTCTTCGACGGCAGCGGCTCGGCGGCCCGCATCGTCGGTCGCGACCCGGCCAGCGACATCGCCGTCCTCAAGGTGGAGAAGCCGGGCCTCGTGCCCGCCGCGCTCGGCGATTCCGAGGACGTCGTCGTCGGCGACCCCGTGGTCGCCATCGGCTCGCCCCTCGGCCTGGCGGGCACGGTGACGAGCGGCATCGTCAGCGCACTCGACCGGCCGGTGCGGCTGGCCGGCGAGGGCAGCGACACCAACGCGGTGATCAGCGCTGTGCAGACCGACGCCCCGATCAACCCGGGCAACTCCGGCGGCGCGCTCGTCGACGCCAGCGGCGCCGTGATCGGCATCAACACCGCGATCGCCTCGGTGGGCGGCGGCAGCGTGGGTCTCGGCTTCGCCATCCCGATGGACACCGTCCGCGACATCTCCGAGCAGCTCATCTCCACCGGCGAGGCGGTGCACGCCTCCCTCGGTGTGAACACCCGCTCGGTCACCGACGGCACCCGCGACGGCGCCCTCGTGCTCAACGTGGAGCCGGGCAGCGCGGCCGCCGCCGCGGGCCTCGAGGAGGAGGACGTCGTCATCGCGGTCGAGGGCGAGCCCGTCGGCAGCTCCGAGGAGCTCGTCGTCGCCGTCGACGCCCACGACCCCGGGGACACGATCACCGTCGAGGTGGTCCGCAGCGGCAGCTCGCAGGAGTTCCGGGCGACGCTCGACCGCGCCTGACAGAGGACCCCGTCCTCCCCACCCTTCGCACGCTCAGGGCGGTGCCCGGGACGGGGCCATACTGAGGGGGACCGCAGCGGGCGGTCCGGGACGACGGGAGCGGCGGTGTTCGACTCGATCGGCTGGCCGGAGATCATCGTCCTGGCCCTCGCCGCGCTCTTCATCTTCGGCCCCGAGCGGCTGCCGGGGCTGGCCAAGGACGCCGCGACCGGGCTCAAGCGGGTGCGCTCGGCGATCACCGGCGTCCGGCAGCAGGTGAACGAGTCCTTCGGCGACGACCTGCCCGAGCTGCGCGACCTGGACCTGCGCAAGTACCACCCGAAGACGTTCATCCGCAGCCAGCTGCTGGCTGACGACGAGGACGACAAGCCGGTGGTGCGCCCCGCGGCCGCCGCCACGCCGGTGTCGCGCCCCCGCGACCACGCGACCCCGCCGCCGTTCGACCCCGACGCGACATAGGCCCTCGACCAGCACGTTCCGGTGCCGCCGCCTACGGTCGGGACCGTGACCGACCAGCTGATCTCCGAGAGCATCACCGTCGACGCGCCGCCGGCCGTGGTCTTCGGGATCCTCGCCGACCCCCGTCAGCACAACCGCATCGACGGGTCCGGCTCGGTCGGCTCGGTCATCTCAGGACCCGAGCGGATCACGGCGAAGGGCCAGACCTTCACCGTCCGCATGAAGCTCTTCCACGTCCCGTACGTGATCATGAACCGGGTCGTGGAGTACGAGGCCGACCGCCGGATCGCCTGGCGGCACTTCACCGCCAACCGCTGGCGCTACGAGCTCGAACCGACCGCCGACGGCGGGACGACGGTCACCGAGACGTTCGACACCACGCGCGCCAACACGCTCACCGACGCCGTCGTCCGCCGGGCGAAGTTCTACGAGCGCAACCGGGAGGGCATCGTCGCGACGCTGGAGCGGCTGAAGAAGGCCGCCGAGGCCGACGCCGCCTGAGCGCTACTTCCGGACCGGCGTGAGGCCGAGCGACATCCCGGACAGCCCGCGCTGACGCACGGCGAGACCGTCGGCGATCTTCTCCAGCGCCTGCGCGGCCGGGGAGTCGGGCTGGGCCAGGACGATCGGCGCACCGGCGTCGCCGGCCTCGCGCAACCGCGTGTCCAGCGGGATCTGGCCGAGCAGCGGCACCCGGGCACCGAGGGTGCGGGTCAGCGCGTCGGAGACGGCCTCGCCGCCGCCGGAGCCGAAGATCTCCATGCGCTCGCCGGTGGGCAGCTCCAGCCAGGACATGTTCTCGACCACGCCGACCACCTGCTGGTGGGTCTGGGTGGCGATCGCGCCCGCCCGCTCGGCCACCTCGGCCGCGGCGAGCTGCGGCGTCGTCACGACGAGGATCTCGGCGTTCGGCACCAGCTGGGCGACCGAGATCGCGACGTCACCGGTGCCGGGCGGGAGGTCCATGAGCAGGACGTCGAGGTCGCCCCACCACACGTCGGCGAGGAACTGCTGCAGCGCCCGGTGCAGCATCGGCCCGCGCCACACGACCGGGGTGTTGCCCGGCGTGAACATGCCGATCGAGATGACCTTCACGCCGTAGGACTGCGGCGGCATGATCATGTTGTCGACCTGGGTCGGCTTGTCGTCGACGCCCAGCATGCGCGGCACCGAGTGCCCGTAGATGTCGGCGTCCACGACCCCGACCGACAGCCCCCGCTTGGCCAGCGCCGCGGCCAGGTTCACCGTGACCGACGACTTGCCGACCCCACCCTTGCCCGAGGCGACCGCGTAGACGCGGGTCAGCGACCCCGGCTGGGCGAACGGGATGACCGGCTCGGCAGCGTCGGAACCGCGGACGGTGCGGCGCAGCTCGGCGCGCTGCTCGTCGCTCATCACGTCGAGGACGACCGACACCGACGTGACACCGGGGACGGCGGACACGGCCTGGGTCACGCGGTTGGTGATCGTCTCGCGCATCGGGCAGCCGGAGACGGTCAGGTAGACGTCGACGCGGACGGAGCCGTCGGCGCCGATCTGCACGTCCTTGACCATGCCCAGTTCGGTCAGCGGGCGGTTGATCTCCGGGTCCTGGACGGTGGCCAGAGCGGCGTTGACGGCGTCGAGCGCCGGCGAGCCGGTCAGCGTGTCGGACATCGTTGCGTGTGTCTCCTTCGACGGGGGCCCCGGTCGGCGGTCGGCGAGAACGCGACGACCTGCACGATCGGGTCGCCTGCAACTGTACGGCGGGACGCCCACAGCGCCGCCCGGGGCGGAGTGATCTGCTGCGCACTCGTGGTCTGAGGTACCTCAGACCGGCGGGCGCTTCGCCTAGGGACCGCGGCGACCCGGGGACTGCGCGGTCGACCGATGCCCGGAGGCACCCCTCAGAACGAGGGTCGTCGCCATGACCACGACATCGCTCCTCAGCCCCTCCGCCTCCCGCACGGACGACCTCCGCGCTCAGATCGACGACGCCCTGTCGGCCGCTGCCCAGGACGACGCCGTCGAACGCTGGTCCAGCCACACGTCCGCCGGTCGACGCCTTCTCTCCCTCGCCGCACAGGCCCGGCGGGCCGCCGCCGCCCTCGGTGCGGACGGCGGGGTACCGCTCGTCGCCGGTCCGGGAATCGTGGTGCTCCGCGAGCTGGCCGCAGCCGCCCACCTGCTGGACGAGGCCGCCGCAGGAGCCGGCTCCCGGCAGCTGCCCGAGGTGGCGTGACCTGAGCGCCACGGCGGCTCGTTAGGGTCGCCAGACATGTCCGCCCCCACCCGATCGTCGGTCCTCCGCGACGCGATCGGTCTGGGGTTGGCGGTGGGGCTCTACGGCGCGGCGTTCGGCGCCGCGGCCGATGCGGCGGGGCTGGACCTGTGGCAGGCGATGACCCTCTCGGCGCTGATGTTCACCGGTGCCTCGCAGTTCGCGCTGGTCGGCGTCCTGGGGGCCGGGGGGAGCGCGCTCGCCGCCGTCGGCAGCGCCCTGCTGCTGGGCACCCGGAACTCGGTCTACGGCGTGCGCCTGCTGCCGCTGCTGCAGCCGCGCGGCGTCCTCCGCCGGCTGGGCACGGCGCACTGGGTCATCGACGAGACGACGGCGCTGTCCATCGCGGCCCCCGACCGGGCGCTGGCGCGACTGGCCTTCCTCGCCGGCGGCGCCTCGATCTTCCTGATGTGGAACGCGACGACGGTGATCGGCGCGCTCGGTGCGGCCGCCCTCACCGGGCCGGCGCTCGCCGCGCTCGACGCCGTCGTCCCGGCCGCCTTCCTCGCGCTGCTCTGGCCCCGACTGAGGAAGGGGTTCCCGGAGGCCGGCGTCCAGCTGCGGGTCGCCATCGGCGGCGCCGCCGTCGCCCTCGCGCTCACGCCGTTCGTGCCGGCCGGAGTGCAGGTCGTCGCGGCCGTCGTCGCAGTGGGCCTCGCCGGGCGACCGCGGACCCGGGAGGTGCAGACGTGAGCGGGGCGGCGCTGTGGGCGGCGGTCCTGGCCGCGTCGCTGGGCTGCTACCTGCTGAAGCTCGCCGGCCTGGCGGTGCCGGCCGCCTGGGTGGAGCAGCCGTGGATCGCGCGGATCGTCGACTTCGTGCCGGCCGCGCTGCTGGCCGCCCTCGTCGCGGTGCAGGCGTTCGCCAGCGGGCAGTCCCTCGTGGTGGACGGCCGCCTGGCCGGGCTCCTGGTGGCCGCGGTCGCGCTGGCGTTCCGCGCGCCGTTCATCGTCGTCCTGCTGCTGGCGGGTGCCGCGGGGGCGCTCGTGCACGTCATCGCCGGATGACGCTCGACCAGCGGTCCGGCGTCCGGGTGGATCGACGCGTCGTCGGCGGGTTCGCCGCCTTCGGCCTGCTCGCCGGGATCGCGGCCAAGGTCGGCGACGAGTCCGGCTGGAGCTGGGCGGGCGACCTCGGCTCCTATCCGGCCGCGTGGGTGCTCGCCGTGGCGCTGATCGGGCGGGCCGCCCCCGCCTGGCGGACCGCCGCCGTCCGGGCCGCGGTCTTCTTCGCGGCGATGACGGTGGCCTACTACGCCTATGCCGCCTGGGTGCTCGGGTTCGGGTGGAACCGGCTGCTGCCGGTGTGGCTGTTGCTGTCCGCGACCGCTGTCGCCTGCGCCGCGGTGGCGGCGTGGTGGGGCACCCGCCGGCCAGGTCCGCTGCCAGGGGCGCTGATGGCCGCAGCCGCGGGCATCGTCCTCGCGGGGCGCGGAGCAGGCATCCAGCTCGTCGTGGACGTCGTCGTGGCGGTGGTGCTCGTCCTGCTGCTGCCCCGCCACGGCAGCACACGGGTGTGGGCGCTCGTCCTGACACTGCCGATGGCGTGGCTCGGCGGGCGCGGCCTGGACCTCCTCGCCGCGGTCGTGTCCTGACGGCCCGGGTCAGAACAGGCGGTCGGCGCGCTGCTCGAGGTCGAGCAGGAACCGCTTGCGCGGCAGTCCGCCGCCGAAGCCGATGAGGCTGCCGTCCGCCCCGATCACCCGGTGGCAGGGGACGACGACGGCCAGCGGGTTGCGCCCGTTGGCGGCCCCGACGGCCTGTGCGCCGCCGGGTTCGCCGACCGCCCTGGCGACGTAGCCGTAGGACCGGGTCTCGCCGTAGGGGATCAGGGTCAGCTGGTGCCACACGGCCAGCTCGAAGTCGCTGCCGACCGGTCGGAGGGGCAGGTCGAACGTCGCCCGGTCGCCGGCGAAGTACTCGCCGAGCTGGCGGGCGGCGTCGGCGATCTCCTCGTCGCTCCGCTCTCCGAGCACCTCCGGGTCGAGGGCGGCCGGCGGCGACATGGCGACGCGGAGCAGCGTGCCGTCCGCACCGACGACGGTCAGCGGGCCGATCGGGGACGGCACCACGGCGTGCGTCCTGCCGGGTGATCGCACGGCCCGACCGTAACGCCGGGTTCCGACAGTTCCCAGCCGTCGACCCAGCGGATCTCGCCGTCGACGGGGGTGCTCGGGGGGACAGCCCGGCCTCGGCGGCGTGCTCCACGCGCAGCGGCTCGAGGGCGGACGCGGAGTGCGCAGCGGAGGGGGCGTTCCTACCCCGTGGGATCGGCGCTCGTCAGCGCCCCCTGGTCGCGCTTCTTCTTCGACTTCTTCTCGCGCTTCTCGGCGTCCTCGTCCTCGGTGAACACCCGGCTCAGCTCGCTGCGGATGAAGTCACGGGTGGCCAGCTCGCCGACCGCCACGCGCAGCGAGGCGAGCTCGCGGGCGAGGTACTCGGTGTCGGCGCGGACGGAGGCGGCCCGCGCGCGGTCCTCCTCGGCCTGCACCCGGTCGCGGTCGGCCTGCCGGTTCTGCGCGAGGAGGATCAGCGGCGCGGCGTAGGCGGCCTGGGTCGAGAACGCCAGGTTGAGCAGGATGAACGGGTACGGGTCCCAGCGCAGCCGGACGGCGGCCACGTTCAGCGTGATCCAGACGATCACGATGATCGTCTGGACGGCGAGGAACCGGCCGGTGCCCAGGAACCGGGCGATGCCCTCGGCGAAGTTGCCGACGGCGTCCGGGTTGAGCCGCAGGAACCCGGTGAGGCTGCGGGTCCTGCTGCGGGGTATGTCGAGCCGGGGCGCGTCAGCCACGACGTGCCCGCTCGCGCCAGTCGTCGGGCAGCAGGTGGTCGAGCACGTCGTCCACGCTGACGGCGCCCACCAACCGGCCCTGCGCGTCGACCACCGGGGCGGCGACGAGGTTGTACGTCGCGAAGTAGCGCGTCACCTCCGCCAGCGGTGCCTCCGGCTTGAGCGGCTCGAGGTCGTCGAGGACGCCGCTCACCAGGCTCGACGGAGGCTCGCGCAGCAGCCGCTGGATGTGGGCGAGGCCGAGGTAGCGGCCGGTGGGTGTCGCCGCCGGCGGCCGGCAGACGTACACCTGACTGGCCAGGGACGGCGTCAGCTCCGGTTCGCGCACCCGCGCGAGCGCCTCGGCGATCGTCGCGTCGGGCGTGAGGATCACCGGCTCGCTGGTCATCATGCCGCCGGCGGTGTCCTCGGAGTACTTGAGCAGCTGGCGCACCGGCTCGGCCTCGTCGGGCTCCATGAGTTCCAGCAGCCGGTTGCGGTCGACGTTGGAGAGCTCGGCCAGCAGGTCGGCGGCGTCGTCCGGGTCCATGGCCTCGAGCACGTCGGCGGCCCGGCGCTCCTCCAGAGTCCCCAGGATGACGATCTGTTCGGCCTCGGGCAGCTCGCCCAGGACGTCGGCCAGCCGCTCGTCGTCCATCGCCTCGGCGACCTCGTGCCGTCGCTTGATCGGCAGCTCCTGCAGCGCGTGCGCGACGTCGGCGGGGTTGAGGTCGCGGTAGGTGGCGATCAGGGTCTCGGCCCCCTGGCCGGTCTGCGGCAGCGCCAGCCCCTCGACCTCGTCCCACGACACCTGGTGCAGCTGCCCGCGGCGGCCGAGGCGGCCCGGCTCCTGCACGGCGAGCCGTGAGAGCACCCAGTCGCCGGTGCGCGTCTGCTCGATGCCGGCGTCCACCACGTGAGCGGGACGGCCCGACTCGAGGATGCGCACCGTCCGGTCCAGCAGCTCGCCGAGCACCAGCGTCTCGCCGGCCCGCTGCTCGAAGCGCTTGAGGTTGAGCGTGCCCGACGCGAGCATCACCGCGCCGGGGTCGACCGCGGTCACCCGGCCCATCGGGACGAAGATGCGCCGGCGGGCGACCACCTCGACGACGAGGCCCAGCACGCGGGGCGCGGCCGATCCGACCCGGAGCGCCACGACGACGTCCCGCACCTTGCCGACGCGGTCGCCGTTGGGGTCGAACACGGTCAGCCCGGCGAGCCGGGAGACGTACGCCCTGCTCGCGGAGGTCACGATCGGTGAGGTTACCGTCGGGGCGTGTCGTCCCCGGAGGTTCTCGACTACGAGATCGTCGACGTCTTCGCCCCGCGCGCGTTCGCGGGCAATCCGCTGGCCGTGGTCTTCGACGCCGACGCGCTGAGCACCGAGCAGTGCCAGGCGCTCGCCTTCGAGTTCCACCTCTCCGAGACGTCGTTCGTCTGCGCACCGACCGAGCCGGGCGCCGACTACCGCGTGCGGATCTTCACGCCCTTCGCCGAGCTGCCGTTCGCCGGGCACCCGAGCGTCGGTGCCGCCCACACGCTGGTGCGCACCGGCCGGCTCGGCGCCGGCACGCTGCGGCAGGAGTGCGGCCTCGGCGTCCTCGACCTGGTCGTCGACGACGACGGCGCGCAGCTCACCGGCGGCCGCCCGACCCTGGAGGACGGGCCGGCCGCGGCCGAGCTGGCCCGGGCGGTCGGGCTGAGCCCCGCCGACGCCACGGGCCTGCCGGCCGACGTCGCCGGCTGCGGCCTCCCCTTCGCGTACCTCTCCGTCGCGCCGCACCTGGTCGACGCCGCCGTGCCGGACCAGGCAGCGCTCGACGCGCTGGGCGTGGGGGAGGGCGTCTCCGTCCTCTCCTGGGACGCGGCGACCTCCACCGCCTACGCGCGCGTCTTCGCGAACGACCTGCGCTGGGGGGAGGACCCCGCGACCGGGTCGGCCGCCCTGGGCACGGGCGTCTGGCTGGTCGAGAGCGGCCTGCTAGCCGGGGAGGGGACGTCGTCCTACACGGTCCGCCAGGGCGACAAGCTGGGGCGCCCGTCGGTGCTCTCCTGCACGGTGACCGCCTCCGGGGGCACGGCGATCGCGGCGACCGTCCGCGGGTCCGTCGTCCCCGTGGCCGGTGGCCGCATCCGCGTACCCGCGTGAGCCGCCCCGCGGCTGCGCAGGCCTGGGCGCTGCACCGGCCGGGGCCCCGGGACGTCGGACTGCTGTCGCTCGCCGTCGTGGGGGTCTCGCTGTCGGCGCCGCTGACCGCGATGGTCACCGCGCCGATGCTGGCGCTGGCGTTCTGGCGCAATGCGGCCGGCGCGGCCGCCCTCGTCCCGGTGCTGCTCACCCGCGAGCGGGCCACCCTGACCTGCCTGCGGTGGCGCGACCTGCGCAGTTCCGTGGTGGCCGGGCTCTTCCTCGCCGCGCACTTCGCCACCTGGCTGCCGAGCCTGTCGATGACGACCGTGGCCGCCTCGGTCGCGCTGGTCACGACCACCCCGATCTGGACGGCGCTCGCCGCACGCATCTCGGGCGTGCGCCTGCCAGCGGCCGTGTGGTGGGGGCTGCTGCTCGCCTTCGTCGGCGTCGTCCTGATCGTCGGCGTCGACGTGACGGTGAGCCTCGAGGCGCTCGCCGGCGACGGACTCGCCCTGCTGGGCGCGATCTGCGCGGGTGGGTACGTGCTCTCCGGTGCGCGAGCCCGGCAGCGGCTCGCCACGTCCGCGTACGCAGTCGTCTGCTACTCGGTCTGCGCGGTCGTGATCGCGGTGTCGGCGCTGGTCGTCGGCGCGCCGCTCGGTGGGTTCACCGGGCGCGACTGGTGGTTGATCGCTGCCATCACCGTGGCCGCGCAGCTGTTCGGGCACACCTTGCTCAACCTGGTGTTGTCGTCGGTCGGGCCGACGGTCGTGAGCCTCGCCGTCCTGCTCGAGGTGCCGGGTGCGCTGCTGTTCGCCCTCGCGCTGCTCGGGCAGGTACCGCCGCTGCTGGCTCTTCCCGGGGTGGCCCTCGTCGTCGCCGGCGTGGCGCTCGTCGTGCGCGCGAGCCGGCCGACGACCCTGGTGGAGCCGGCCACCTGAGCGCCGACTGCTGACCTGTTGTCGCCCGAACCGGCGAGTCGGTGCGTGTCATCGACCACAAGTCGGCAGGCGACCGGTCCGGGCGGTCAGCGACCGGGAAGGGCCCTGGCTACTCTCCGGTAGCTGACAGACCACCTGACAAGCCCTGTCTCCGACCCACCCACCATCCCGGAGGACCCGTGGCCGAGCTTCGTTCCCGTCGTTCCAACCTCGCCGTCCCCGGCAGCAACCCCCGGTTCCTGGAGAAGGCGAAGGGCCTGCCCGCCGACCAGGTCTTCCTCGACCTCGAGGACGCGTGCGCGCCGCTGGCCAAGCCCGGTGCCCGCAAGAACATCGTCGCGGCGCTGAACGAGGGCGGCTGGGGCGACAAGATCCGCACCGTCCGCGTCAACGACTGGACGACGGAGTGGACGTTCCAGGACGTGCTCGAGGTGGTCGGCGGAGCCGGCGCGAACCTCGACTGCATCATGCTGCCGAAGGTCGCCGACGCCGCCCAGGTCAAGGCGCTGGACCTGCTGCTCAGCCAGATCGAGAAGGCCAACGGCCTGGAGGTCGGCCGGATCGGCATCGAGGCGCAGATCGAGACCGCGCAGGGCCTGATCAACGTCAACGACATCGCCTTCGCCAGCGAGCGGATCGAGACGATCATCTTCGGCCCGGCCGACTTCATGGCCAGCATCAACATGAAGTCGCTCGTGGTCGGCGCCCTGCACCCGGACTATCCGGGCGACCCGTTCCACTACATCCTCATGCAGATCCTGATGGCCGCCCGGGCCCGTGGCGTGCAGGCCATCGACGGACCGTTCCTGCAGGTGCGCGACGTGCCGGCCTTCGAGGAGGTCGCCAAGCGCTCGGCGATGCTCGGCTTCGACGGCAAGTGGGTGCTGCACCCCGGGCAGATCGACGCGGCCAACGAGATCTACGCGCCGTCCCAGGAGGACTACGACCACGCCGAGCTGATCCTCGACGCCTACGACTGGGCGACGTCGGAGGCCGGCGGGAAGAAGGGCTCGGCCATGCTCGGCGACGAGATGATCGACGAGGCCAGCCGCAAGATGGCCCTGGTCATCGCCGGCAAGGGCCGCGCGGCCGGCATGGAGCGGACGTCGTCCTTCACCCCGCCCGAGGAATGAGCTACGGCCCGAAGGAGCCGTTGGTCAGCGAGGCGAAGGCGATGATCCAGAACAGGATCAGCAGCACGTAGATCCCGGTGATGATGCCACCGACGATGATGCCGGCCAGGGCGAGGCCGTCGCCGTCCTCGCCGGTCCGGCGGATCTGCTTGCGCGCCACGATCCCCAGGACCAGGCCGGCGGGGGCGAAGACGAACGCCATGACCAGCGACAGGATCGCCATCGTGTTCGTGGGGCGGACGTACACCGGCGGATAGCCCGGCGGCCCGTAGCCCGGGGGCGGCCCGTAGCCGGGCGGCGGGCCGTAGCCGGGCGGCGGGCCGTAGCCGGGCGGCGGGCCGTAGGCCGGCTGCGGAGCGTACTGCGGAGGCGCGGACGGCGGATCGCCTCGGTAGAGGTTGTCGTCGGAGCTCGGCATGACGTCCTTCCTGCCCGGCGGCGCCGGTCGCGGTACTCCACCACGCGCAGGCCTGGAGCGTGAGCAGGCACACGCCGGGAGTCCCCCGGACGTGGCCCATACTCACCGGTAACTCGGACACCGCCGTCCCGAATGGAGCGACAGTTGACCCGCTTGGCCCAGACCGCCGACCTGACCGACATCCAGCAGGAGATCCTGTCCACGGTCAGGACGTTCGTCGACCGCGAGATCATTCCGAACGCGCAGGAGCTCGAGCACGGCGACATCTACCCGCAGAAGATCGTCGACGGGCTCAAGGAGCTCGGGATCTTCGGGCTGATGATCCCCGAGGAGTACGGCGGTCTCGGTGAGTCGCTGCTGACGTACGCGCTGGTCGTCGAGGAGATCGCCCGCGGCTGGATGAGCGTCTCGGGTGTCATCAACACCCACTTCATCGTCGCCTACATGCTCATCCAGCACGGCACGGACGAGCAGAAGGAGCGCTTCCTCCCGCGCATGGCGACCGGTGAGGTGCGCGGCGCGTTCTCCATGTCCGAGCCGGGCCTGGGGTCCGACGTCGCCGGCATCCGTACCAAGGCGACGAAGCAGGCCGACGGCACCTATGTCATCGACGGCCAGAAGATGTGGCTGACCAACGGCGGCAGCTCCACCCTGGTCGCCGCGCTCGTGCGCACCGACGAGGGCGCCGAGAAGGCCCACCAGAACCTCACGACGTTCCTGGTCGAGAAGCCGGAGGGCTTCGGCGAGGTCGTTCCCGGCGTCACCATCCCCGGGAAGATCGACAAGATGGGCTACAAGGGCGTCGACACCACCGAGCTGGTCTTCGACGGCTACCAGGCCAAGGCCACCGACATCCTCGGGGGTGTCCCCGGCCGCGGGTTCGCCCAGATGATGGACGGCGTCGAGGTCGGGCGGGTCAACGTCGCCGCCCGCGCCTGCGGCATCTCCATCCGGGCCTTCGAGCTCGCCATCGCCTACGCGCAGCAGCGAGAGACCTTCGGCAAGCCGATCGCCCAGCACCAGGCGATCGCCTTCCAGCTCGCCGAGATGGCCACCAAGGTGGAGGCCTCGCACGCGCTGATGGTCAAGGCCGCCCGCCTGAAGGACGCAGGCTCGCGCAACGACGTCGAGGCCGGCATGGCCAAGCTGCTGGCCAGCGAGTACTGCGCCGAGGTGACCACCCAGTCCTTCCGGATCCACGGCGGCTACGGCTACTCCAAGGAGTACGAGATCGAGCGCCTCATGCGCGAGGCGCCGTTCCTGCTCATCGGCGAGGGCACCAGCGAGATCCAGAAGACGATCATCAGCCGCGGCCTGCTGAAGACCTACGCCCTGAGGCAGTGAACGCGGGAGGCCCAGAACCGAGTCGGTTCCGGGCCTCCGGTGTTCACCGGTTCAGCCGGCACTCCCGTCCGGTTCGGCGAAGCTGACCTCGACCTCGTCGACGCCGAGCGACCGGGCCAGGCCGGTCAGCATGGCGCGGGTGTTCGTCTCGGCCCGCTCCCGCAGGTCGCTCTCCTCGGCCGCTGCGGCGAGCCGGTCCTCGGCCAGCGCATAGAGCTCGCTGTCGTCGACGGGGTTGTCGCCGAGCGCGTCGCCGAGCCGCTCGACCAGCCCCCGGTCGCGGTCGAGGACGTGGCTCTGCTCCGGATCGATCCGGACCTCGCCGACCCGCGGCGCGGGGAGCTCGATGGTGGCCGACGTGCCGTCGGCGGAGAGGGCGACCCGGCCGGCGTCCAGGCCCGTGAAGTCGACCGAGGCGTCAGCCGTCCCCGTGGCGAGGAACTCGACGCGCTCGCCGCTGATGACCGCCGGCACGTAGCGGGTGTCCAGCTCCCGGTCGACCACGACCTGGAAGGTGCCGGTCGCCGCGTGGTACTCGTGCAGGTCCTGGAGGGCGAGCACCAGCGGCGTCGTGCTCCTGTCGACGACCTCCTGCCCGAACGGCTCGTCGGGCAGCCAGCTCGCGACCTTCATCCCGACCGGCACGAGCACGGCCAGGCCGGCCCCGGCCGCCAGGAGGCGGAGGGGGACGCGGCGACGGGGACGCGGGGCCGTCCGGACGTCGGGGACGGGGCGGGACGACAGCAACGTGGGCATGCGCGACCTCTCGGGCCAGGACAGGGGGAGGGGGCGGTGCTCACCGGGTGCAGCCACCCGGGAGCCCCGCCCATTCCCGACACGCCGTCGGCTGTCAGCGGGCGGGACGGCGCTCGTAGTTCCGGCGCGCCCAGAGGTAGCCGACCAGTGCGATGCCGGCGCACCACGCCGTCGCCACCAGACCGCTGGAGCCGATCGCCGTCCCGGTGAGCAGGCCGCGCATCGTCTCGATGATCGGCGTGAACGGCTGGTTCTCGGCGAACCAGCGCAGACCGGCCGGCATCGACTCCACCGGGACGAAGCCGCTGCCGAAGAACGGCAGGAGCATGAGCGGCATCGGGAGGTTGCTCGCCGCCTCGACGGTCTTCGTCGACAGGCCCATGGCCACCGACAGCCAGGACAGCGCGAAGCTGGTCATGGCCAGCACCCCGATCGCGGCCAGCCACTCGACGGGGTTCGCGTCGGGCCGGAAGCCCACGAGAAGGGCGACGGCGACGACGAGGGCCAGCCCGACCAGCGTCTGGATCACGGCTCCCACGACGTGCCCGGTGAGCACCGACGCGCGGGCGATGGACATGGTGCGGAACCGGGCGATGATGCCCTCCGTCATGTCCATCGCGATCGCGATCGCCGTCCCCTGGGCGCCGCCGGTGATGGCGAGGACCAGGATGCCGGGGACGACGTAGGCGACGTACTCGGCCCGGCCGCCGGAGGGGGCGCCCAGGCCGGCGCCGAGGGTCCCGCCGAAGACGAAGACGAACAGCAGCAGGAACACGATGGGCATCGCGGCGACGATCACGGTCAGCCCGGGGTAGCGCACGGCGCGCTTGAGGTTGCGGCGCAGCATCGTCGCCGAGTCGTTAACGGTGACTCCGAGCGTGGTCACGAGGTCACCTCTGCGGGGGTCGGGCGGCCGGTGAGGGCCAGGAAGACGTCGTCCAGGTCAGGGGTGTGCACGGTGAGTCCGGCGACCTCGACGCCGGCGTCGTCGAGGCGGGCGAGCAGGGACTTCAGGGCGGCCACGCTGCCGTCGCCGGGGACCTCGAGGGCGAGTGCCCCCTCGTCGGCCGGCGGCAGCCCGAGGACGGAGGCCGCCCGGTCGAGCGGCTCCGGCCCGGCGAAGTCGAGCCGGACGTGGCCGCCGGGCACCATCCGCTTGAGCTCGTCCGCGGTGCCCTCGGCCACCAGCCGGCCGGCGTCCAGGACGCCGATGCGGTCGGCCAGCTGGTCGGCCTCGTCCAGGTACTGGGTCGTGAGCAGGATGGTGACGCCGTCGGCGACGAGCCCGCGGACGACGTCCCACATGGCCCGGCGGCTGCGCGGATCGAGACCCGTGGTGGGCTCGTCGAGGAAGACCACCCGGGGGTCGCCCATGAGTCCCATCGCGAGGTCCAGCCGCCGGCGCATGCCGCCGGAGTAGGTGCTCGGCACCCGGTCGGCGGCGTCGACGAGCTCGAACCGCGCCAGCAGGTCGGTGGCCCGGAGCTGCCCTTCCCGGCGGCCGACGTGCAGCAGGTCGGCCATGAGCTTGAGGTTCTCACGACCGGTCAGCAGGTCGTCGACCGCGGAGAACTGGCCGGTCAGGGCGATCGAGGCACGCACCGCCTCCGGTTCGCGGCGGAGGTCGTGCCCGGCGATGGAGACCTCCCCGCCGTCGGCGGGGGTGAGGGTGGACAGGATGTCGACTGTGGTCGTCTTGCCGGCCCCGTTCGGGCCGAGGAGGGCGAAGACCGTCCCTTCCGGCACCGTGAGGTCGAGGCCGTCGAGAACCACCTTTGGGCCGAAGGACTTGCGCAGGCCGGTGACGGCGATGGCGGGGGTGGGGTTCATGGTCTGGTCCTCTCAGGCCCGGCGGATGACGATGTCGCCGTAGGACGTGCGGGCGCGGATCTCGACGGTCTCCTGGGCTCCCTCGGGGCCCTCGGTCGCCGTCAGCAGGTTGCGGACGCGGCCGGACCCGGCCTCGACGTCGAGCCAGGCGGCGGTGCCCTCCCGGATCCCCGCCTCGACCGCGCCGTAGGCGGTCTCGAGGACCAGCGAGCCGCGGACGGCCTGGCCGATGCGGACCTCGCCGTACTTGGTCGAGGCGGAGACCGAGGCCAGGGCGCGGTCGACGTCGATGTCCCCGCACGCGGAGTCGAGCCGGAGATCGCCGCCGGCCTCCCGCACGCGGATCCCGCCGTAGGCCGTGCCGGCGTCGCCGTCGCCGTCCACCGCGGTGACGGAGATGTCGCCGGCGGTCGTGCGGGCGTGCAGGGACGCCGTCCGCTCGATGTGGATGTCGCCGTACTTCGTGTCGATCCGGACGTCGCCGAGGCGGCCCTCGCAGTCGACGTCGCCGGCGGTGGAGGTGACCTCCACGCGGGACCCCTCGGGCAGGGACACCTCGATGTCGACCGTCGGCATGCCGCCGAAGAAGTGCAGGCGCGGCCGCCGGGGCGCGCTGATCCGGAGCTGCCCGTCGGCGTACTCGACGCGCGTCTGCTCGGCGGCCGAGACGTCGGCCGAGCTCTGGGGGTTGCCCGGGCGCACCTGCACGACGGTGTCGGGACGGTCGGTGGCGCGGACGCGGAGCGAGCCGCCGCCGACCTCGACGCGGGTGTGGACGGGGGACGGGGTGGCGAACGTCGGCATGGCTGATCTCCCGGGGAGAAGGGGCGCGGCGAGGGTCAGCGGACCCAGCCGGAGTACTGCTGACCGGACCACCGGCTGCGCCGTCGGTCCGAGGGGCCCTCGCCGGGGGTCAGGGCGCGGGTGACGGCGCGGACCAGCCAGGTGTTCACTGAGAAGCCCTCGCGCCCGGCGGCGTCCTCGATGCGGGACTTGAGCTGCTCGGGCAGGCGGAGGGTGATCCGCGACGTGGCCCCCTCGTCCCCGTCGGGCGCGGGAGGCGGTTCCTCCGTGACGGGTCGGTCGGCGAACTCGTCCGGCGGCGGGAGGCTGACGACGAAGCTGATGTCCCCGCCCCGCAACCGGACGTCGACGGCGCCGGGGGCCAGCTGGGTCGTCAGTTCCTCGGCGGCGGTCGACAGCGCGCTCAGCAGAGCCAGTCGGAGCGAGGCCTCGAGCGGTGCGGTGAGCCGCTCGGCGAGTGCGCGCGCCTCGTCGCCACCGACCTCGGCGGCCGCGACCAGCTCCCGGCGGAGCTGATCGACGTAGGGGGAGAGGTCCATGGCGACACTGTGACATCACTATGACGTCATTTGCAAGCCATATGACGTCACGACGGTGCCCGGTGCGTCGACACGATCGGTTGGATGAGACCTCGTACGGCTGCCGGGAGCGGCCGCCGTGGCGCAGAGTCGGACGGAACGGAGCAGGCCAGGAACGAGCGGGGGACGGCGCGTGCGGGTGCAGCTGAGCGTCGCGCTGCCCGACGACGGCCTGCTCGACGTGGGGATCGACGTCGACGACGACGTCCCGGTGGCCGCGGTCGCCGCTGCTCTCGGGCAGACGGCCGGCGTGCCCGTCGAGGGCCTCTTCCTCGCCGGCGAGCGGCTCCCGGACGACTTGCCGGTCGGTGAGAGCGCCCTGGTCGACGGCAGCGTCGTCGCGTTGTCGGAGGCCGCCGCGGGGGAGGAGTGCCGGCGGGGACCAGGCCGGGGCTGGCAGCTGCACGTGGTCAGCGGTCCGGGCAGCGGGCTGGTCGCCGAGCTGCCGGTGGGCACGCACGAGCTGGGTCGCAGCAGCACCGTCGGGTTCTCCGACCGGTCGATGTCCCGCCGGCACGCGGTCCTCCGGGTCACCGCCGACGGCGCGGCCCTCGCCGACCTGGGGTCCTCGAACGGCACGACCTTCGAGGGCGTCGAGGTGGGCGACGAGCCGGTGCCCGTTCAGCCGGGGCAGGTGGTCCGCCTGGGCGACACCGCGCTGGTGCTGCGCCCGGCGCCGGCCTCGGACGCGGCGATCGAGCCGGCCGGCCCGGGCACGCGGGCGTTCGTCCGCGCACCCCGGCTGCTGCCGTCGGACCGGCCGGTGCGCATCCCGCTGCCCGACGAGCCGCACGCCCGGGAGCCCCGCCGGATCCCGATGATCATGGTGCTCGCGCCGTTGGCCCTCGGCGTGGTGCTGGCGCTGGTGATGCGGTCGCCGCTGTACCTGATGTTCGCGATCGCCAGCCCGCTGATGATGATCGGCAACGCGGTGTCCGACCGCCGGCAGACCGCGCGGGAGAACCGGCTGGCACGCGAGCGCTACGAGCGCGACCTGGCGACCGCCCAGGAGAGGATCGCGGCCGCCGTGGCCGACGAGACCGAGCGGCGGAGGGCGGCCCACCCCGACCCGGCGGCTGCGATGTTCACCGCCGTGCTGCCGGGCAGGCGGCTGTGGGAACGCCGGCGGACCGATCCGGACGCGCTCGACCTGCGCCTCGGCACGGCCGACCTGCCCGCCGAGGTGGAGGTGACGAGCCGGCACGGCGTCGCCGACGAGGGGGAGCGGACGGTCCGGGCGGTACCGGCGGTCGTCCCCCTGCGCGAGGCAGGCGTGCTGGGGCTCTCCGGGCCTGCCGACCAGCTGTCCGGCCTGCTGCGCTGGGTGGTGCTCCAGCTCGCCGTCCACCATCCGCCGCGCGACCTCGCGCTCACCGTCCTGGCACCCCGGGGACGCGCGGACTGGAACTGGGTCCGCTGGCTGCCGCACGCCCGCCCGGCCGACGGCGACGGCCCGGTCGCGTTCGTCGGGAACGACGCCGAGACGGTGACCGCCAGGGTCGCCGAGCTGACCGCGCTCGTGCGCGCCCGCCGCGAGGCCGCCAGGTCGGGAGTCGGGCGGATCGAGCCGGAGTCGTTCCCCGCCCACGTGCTCGTCGTCCACGGGTTCCGCACGCTCCGGGCAACCCCCGGCCTGGCCCAGGTGCTGCAGGACGGCCCGGCGGTCGGGGTCTACGCCGTCTGCGCCGACGAGGAGGAGCGCTTCCTTCCCGAAGCCTGCACGGCGACGGCCGTCTTCGACCCGGACGACGACGCGGTGGTCGACGTCCGCCGCAGCGGACACGACCCGGTGCGTGGCGTGCTGGCGGAGCCGGTGTCGGCGGAGCTGGCCGGGACCGCGGCCCGGGCCCTCGCCCCGCTGCGGGACGTCAGCGTCGAGGACGACGACGCCGTCCTGCCCGACAGCGTCCGGCTGCTGGACCTCCTCGGTCTGGAGCCCCCCACCGTGGACGCCGTCCGCGCCCGCTGGCAGCTCAGGGGGCGGACGACGCGGATGATCGTCGGGGCCGGCCTGGACGGGCCGCTTGGGCTGGACCTGCGCACCGACGGACCCCACGCGCTCGTGGCGGGGACGACCGGCGCCGGGAAGTCCGAACTGCTGCAGACGATGATCGCCTCGCTCGCGGTGACGAACCGGCCCGATGCGCTGAACTTCGTGCTGGTCGACTACAAGGGCGGCAGCGCGTTCAAGGACTGCAGCGACCTCCCGCACACGGTCGGCATGGTCACCGACCTCGACAGCCACCTCGTCGAGCGCGCACTGACCTCGCTGAGCGCCGAGCTGCGCTACCGCGAGCACCGGCTCGCGGCCGCGGGGGTGAAGGACATCGACGACCACCTCGAGCTGCAGGTCCGCGACCCCGCGCAGCACGCTCCGCTGCCCCGGCTCCTGATCGTGATCGACGAGTTCGCCTCGCTGGCACGCGAGCTCCCGGACTTCGTGACCGGGCTCGTCGACATCGCCCAGCGGGGGCGCTCCCTGGGCATCCACCTGGTGCTGGCCACGCAGCGGCCGAGCGGCGTCGTCTCCCCGGAGATCCGCGCCAACACGAACCTGCGGATCTCGCTGCGGGTGACCGACGCGGCCGACAGCAGCGACGTCCTCGACGCCCCGGACGCCGCCCGCATCCCGAAGTCGGCGCCGGGGCGCGGCCTCGCCCGGCTCGGGCACGGCGGGTTGGTGCCCTTCCAGGCGGGGCGGATCGGCGGCCGCCGGCCGGGACAGGGCGCGATCGCCGCCGCGGTGCCGTTCGTCGTTGCGCTGGGCTGGCAGCGGCTGGGCCATCCGGCCCCGATCAGGCCGGTGCGAGCCGCCGGGGTCTCCGATGTCGAGGTCACCGATCTCTCGGTCCTCGTGTCGGCGGTGCGCGACGCCGCCGTCGCCGACGGCGTGCCCGCCCAGCGCAGTCCCTGGCTTGCGGCGCTGCCCGAGCGGCTGCTGGCGGCGGACCTCCCCGAGCCGCCGGGCGGACCGATCCGGCTGCCCTTCGGCCTGCAGGACCTCCCGGCACAGCAGGAGCGGCGGGTCGCCGCCTTCGACCCCTCGACCGACGGCCACCTGCTGGTCATCGGCTCGCCCACGAGCGGCCGGTCCCAGGTGCTCCGCACGCTGGCCGGCGCGGCCGGGGCGCGGTGCCCGGTGCGCGACCTGCACCTGTACGGCCTCGACTGCGGGAATGGTGCGCTCCTGCCGCTGCAGGACCTGCCGCACTGCGGAGCGGTCGTGCAGCGGACGCAGACCGAGCGGGCGGTGCGGCTGCTCGACCGGTTGAAGGCTGAACTGGACCGCCGTCAGCAGGTCCTCGCCGAGGGCGGGTTCACCGATGTCGTCGAGCAGCGCCGGGAGTCGCCGCCGGAGTGCCGCCTGCCCCGCATCGTCCTGCTGCTCGACCGGTGGGAGGGTTTCACGGCGACCCTCGGGGAGATCGACGGCGGCCGGCTGACCGACATCCTGATGGCGATCGTCCGGGAGGGCGCCTCGGTCGGTCTGTCGGTGGTGATCACCGGGGACCGGTCGCTGGGCACCTCGCGCCTGGCCTCGCTCACCGACAACAAGCTGGTCCTGCGGCTGGCCGACCGGGGCGACTATCCCCTCGTGGGCATCAGCGCCCGGCAGGTGCCCGCCTCGGTGCCGCCGGGCCGCGGTCTCACCGTGGACGGCGCCGTGGAGACGCAGGTCGCGCTGCTCTCGGATGACGACTCGGGGCAGGGACAGGCGGCCGCGATCGCGGAGATCGCGCGCGCCGCCCAGCTCCGCGAGGCGCAGCTGCCGGGCACCGGTCGCCCGTTCCGGGTCGACGTCCTGCCCGCCCGCGTCTCGTTCGAGCAGGCGTGGGAGATGCGGCCCGGGCAGTCCGGCCGATCCTTGGCTCTGGTCGGCATCGGCGGCGACGAGCTCGCGGGCGTCGGTCCCGACCTCAGCAGCGGGCCGGGACCGGCGTTCGTGGTGGCCGGCCCGGGCCGGTCGGGCAAGAGCACGGCGCTGGCCGTGATGGCCGAGTCCCTGCTCCGCCAGGGCGCGGCCGTCGTCCTCGGCGCGCCCAGGCCCTCACCGCTGCGGAGGTTCGCCGGCCGCCCCGGGGTGCTGGCGGTGCTGGAGGAGGCGTCGGCCCCGGCCCAGCTGTGGCGGGAGCTGCTGGCCGCCGAGCCCGGCCGGCCGCTCGTCGTCCTGCTCGACGACGGTGACGTGCTGCGCGACGTCCCGGCCGCCGAGGTGTTCCGGGACGTCCTCAGGGGCGGCGCCGGGCCAGGGCGGGCGCTGGTCCTGGCGGGCAACGCCGAGAGCATCTGCACCGGGCTGTCCGGCTGGCAGGTGGAGGCCAAGAAGTCCCGGCAGGGCCTGCTCCTCTCCCCGCAGGGCGGGACCGACGGCGATCTCATCGGCGTCCGGATCCCGCGCAGCGCCGTGGGTCAGCCCGTGCAGCCGGGCCGCGGGCTCCTACACCTGGGCGACAGCCGGCTGCTCACGGTGGCGGTACCCGAGCTTCCGACCGCGTGACGGCCTGACCCGTTCAGTCGTCGACGAGGTGGACGGACCGGGCGAGGTCGTCGACGTCGTCCATGGCCCGGAAGGCGAGCGAGGTGTCGAAGGTGGAGAGCCAGAGCAGCACGTCGAGTCCGTCGGCGCGCCAGGCGTAGGACAGCGTCAGGACCACCGCGCCGTCCCTGGGGTCGACGGCGTAGCGGAGCACCCGGAGCCCCTCGCCCAGGTGGCCAGACAGGAAGGGCTCGACGATCGGCCGCTCGACGGCCCCCGCTGCATCGGCCCGGGTCAGCTCGCGCAGGGCGTCGTCGCGGTCGCCATCCGCGGCGCAGGCCTCCAGGTGGACGGGCAGGAGCGCGCTCGTCGGCCCGGGCAGCCAGAGGAACGTCCGCCGCGCGGGGTCGGTCGCGAACGGGCCCTCGGCCAGCATCGCCAGCCCGAGTGCCAGGTGGTCCGGTCCCAGCCCGTCGGTGGGCGCGGCATCGGCCCACACGATCTCGGCCACCTCGCGTGCCCAGTCACGGGGGTCCGGCCAGGTCTCCTCCGACCACTCGCCCGGCATCCCGATCCAGGTGTCGGTCGGCAGGTGGACGTCCACCGTCCTCACGGCGCAGCCCACCGGAAGGTGGTCATGACGGCGTCGAACAGTTCGACGAGCAGGCCGGTGAGGTCGTGCTCGTCGTCCGCGGCCTCGAGGACCGTGCAGGAGGCCGACAGCCACCGCCCGGCCCGTCCGGGGACGGCGACGACGTAGTCGACCCGCCGGGACGCGGCCGACAGGGCCGCCTCGCCGTCGGCGTCGGGGGCCACCGTCGATTCGGTGCGCACGCCCGGCGCGCCGTCCACCTCGACGGCCCGCGCGTCGTCGTCGTCCGCGAGCATGCGCGTCAGGACGCGGGGTACCAGCTCGCGGGGATCGCCGCGCCCGTCACCGGTCCAGGGGGCGACGTCACCCACGACGAACGAGGCCGGCACCAGGACGCCGCCCATCCGCTTTGTCGGCAGGTAGAGCTCGGTGCCCCCGGTGCGGCGTGCGGCGGCGAGGGTCGCCGTCAACCGGCCCTCCAGTCGTCGGCGGAGCGAGGCGATCGTGTCCGGCGGGATGTCGGGCGGCACGTCGCTGAACGCGCGGTCGAGCAGCCGCCGCACCGCCGGGGCGGCGTCCTCGTCGAGGGGGATCTGCACCCACCCCGGCGGCAGGACGAGCGAGTAGCCCGTCGCCTCGCGGACGGTCGGCGTGCTGCCGGTCATGGTCTGCTGCCCGCGCCGCCGAGCCCGCGCCGCCGAGGTCCTCGATACGGAGCCGCTCACCGAAGCGGGTCCCAGCTCTTCTTGAAATCCTCGAACTCGTGCGAGTAGGGCTTGCCCGGGAACAGCTCGCTCTGGCCGGCGAGCGCCGATCCGGTGTCGCTCACCACGCCCAGCCGATGGCCGGACTGGGCGAGACGCAGGCCCGTGCCGGCCCCCTGCCCCGCGGCAAGGACGTCGGCGTGCGGGAACTCCCGCTGCATCCGGGAGATGTCGTTCATGAGGCGGGCGTTGTCGGACCCCGCGTCGAGCACGGTCTCCCGACGGGTGGCCTGCAGGAGCGGCTGGTCGCGGTACCCCTGCTCGGCGCGTGCCGCACGCGAGTCGGCCTCGCGGCTGGTGCGCGCCTTCAGCTGGTCGAGCTGGTTGCGGACCCGCCTGCGCTCGGCCGGCTGCAGTCGCTGACCCAGCCTGCGTCCCAGCGCCTCGCGGGCCGCCCGGGTC
>NZ_SPQM01000140.1 GCF_004570345.1 Blastococcus sp. CT_GayMR20
CTGCGGGGCTCCCGTGCCGGGCTCGTCGGCTGGCTGGCCGGCGCCGCCGGCCGCGCGGTGGTGGCCGCGGCGACCGGCAGCCGGATCTGGCCCGATGCGCTGGCGCACCCGGTGTCGGTCGTCGTGTTCGACGTGCTGATGGTCCGCTCCGTCGTCGGGCAGCGGCAGGGCACCCTGAGCTGGCGCGGACGGAGGCTGTGACGATGGGCCGGTGACCAGCCCCGCCGAACGCGTGCTCTTCGACCCCGCCGACATGGAGGCGCGCGCGTTCTACCGCGTGCTCAACTCGGTGGTCGTCCCCCGGCCGATCGCCTGGGTCTGCAGCCGCTCGGCCGAGGGCGTGGTCAATCTCGCGCCGCACTCCTTCTACACGGTGGCCTGCGTGGACCCACCCGTCGTCCAGTTCACCTCGGTCGGCCGCAAGGACTCGCTGCGCAACGTCGAGGCGACCGGTGAGTTCACCGTGAGCCTCACGCCGGAGGCCCTGTTCGAGCAGATCAACGCCACCGGCACCAACTTCCCCGCCGGGGAGAGCGAGGCCCACCACGTCGGGGTGCGACTGGAGCCGAGCGAGCGGGTCGGCGTGCCCCGGGTGGCGGAGTCGCCGGTCTCCGTCGAGTGCACGCTGCACTCCACCGTCAGGCTCGGCGACAGCACGGTCGTCTTCGGTCGGGTGCTGGCCATCACCGCGTGGGCCAGCGCCGTCCGGGACGGCCGCCCCCGCATCGAGGCGCTGCGCCCGCTGGCCCGTCTCGGCGGCAACGAGTGGTCCACGATCGGCCAGGTCAAGGAGATCGCGCGGATCCCCTACACGCAGTGGACCGACGACCCCTCGATCGGGGAGCAGCTGCGCGGGGAGTGACCTAGGCCGGGAAGTGGTCGGCGACCTCGCGGGCGGCGTCATCGCCGAACGCGTCGGCGAAGCGGGCGAGGAAGCTGTCCTTCGGCAGGTCGTACTCCTGCGTGCCGATGACCTCGACGGCGGCCGTGGCGACGGCGGAGCCGAGCTGGGTGGCGCGCTCCAGGCCGAGACCCCACATGCGCCCGGCGATGAAACCCGCACGGAGGGCGTCACCGCCACCGGTCGGCTCGACCGGTTTGGTCTCCGGGACGGCGATGACCGAGATCGGCTCGGCGCCGGCCTGGCGGACCAGGACGCCTTCGGCGGCGCGGGTGGTGATCCAGGTGCCGACGCGGCCGAGCACCTCGTCGGAGTCCCAGCCGGTCTTCTGCTGGAGCAGGTGCGACTCGTACTCGTTGGTGAACAGCAGGTCGGCGCCGTCGACCAGGCCGCGGATCATCTCGCCGTCGGCCCAGGCCAGCTGCTGGCTGGGGTCGGCCGCGAAGCGGAAACCGCGCTGCCGGCACTCCTCGGTGTGCCGCACCATCGCCGTCGGGTCGTTGGGACCGACCACCACGAGGTCGGGCTCGCCGACGCGGGCGGCCACCGGGCCGAGCTCGATGGTCCCTGCCTCGGACATCGCGCCCGAGTAGAACGACGCGATCTGGTTGTTCGAGGCGTCGGTGGTGCACACGAACCGGGCGGTGTGCTTCAGCTCCGACCAGTGCACGCTGGCGGTGTCGACGCCGTGGCGGGTCAGCCACGACTCGTACTCGGCGAAGTCGTTGCCGACCGCGCCGACGAGCACCGGCTGCAGGCCGAGCAGCCCGAGACCGAACGCCATGTTCGCGCCCGCCCCACCCCGGTGCTGCACGAGGTCGTCGACGAGGAAGGAGAGGGAGACGTTCTCCATCTGCCCCTCGACGAACTGCTCGGTGAACTTCCCCGGGAAGGTCATCAGATGGTCGGTGGCGATGGAGCCGGTGACGACGACGGGCACGGGTCGCTCCTTCAACGCTGGTCCGGCGGAACGGCCGCACGAGATCGGGCGCGCTGTGCGGAGCAGAGCGCGCCCGACAGCCTAAGGAAGCGGCCGCCGCGGTGCCCAATCGCATCCGTCAGTCGCCCAGCATCCGGCGCATCGACACACCCAGCTGCGCCATGCCGACCGCCCCCAGCAGCAGGCCGACCGCCGTCCCGGCCGTCACGACCAGGTCCGCCTCCCCCAGCCCGCTGACCACCCCGGCGCCGACCAGCGTCATACCGGTCATCGCCACCCGCGTGGGCCGCTCCCAGACCGAGATCGCCCCCGTCTCGGAGACCCCGGCCTGCCCGGCTCGGGCGCGCAGGTAGTCGGGCAGCCAGCAGAGCGCACCGAAGCCGACGGCCAGCCAGCCGGGGGCGCCGGCGACCCAGAGCGCTCCGGCGTACGCGACCTCGCTGAGCCGGTCGACGACGGAGTCGAGGACGAAGCCACGGCGCGAGGCGCGACCGGTCCCGATCGCCAGGGCGCCGTCGAGCGAGTCCAGCAGTCCGGACAGCCCCACCAGGACGCCCGCGCCGATGAGCCAGAACCCACCGGCGGCGGCCGGCCACACCGCGAGCGCGGCGACGCCCAGCCCCAGGGCGGTCGCGGCGACCGGTGGCAGGCCCGCCAGCGGGCGGGCCAGCGCGTACGCGGCCGAGAGCCACCCACGCACCAGCCGGCTCTCCGTGCCGGTGCCTCCGTGCCAACGGGACCACGCGGCCAGGTACTCCTCCCGGCTCAGCATCACCTCCTCCGCCATGGCGCCAGTCCACCAGCCGATGACGCGCCGGGCGACACCAGGGACAGTGGAGCCATGCTCGCCGGTCTCGCTCCCGCCCGCCGACGTCTGCTCCTCGTCGTCGTGGCCCTGGCCGTCGTCGCGGTCACCGTGCTCGTCGTCGTCCTCGTCTCACGTTCGGCGGAGGCACCGGCTGTCGAGGCGGCCCCCGACAAGCGCCCGGGCCCGGTGGTCCTCGTCCCGGGCTACGGAGGTGGTCCCGACGCGCTCCAGGACCTCGCCGACCGGCTGATCGACGAAGGTCGTGACGCCACCGTGGTGGACTTCCCCGACCGCAACACCGGCGATCTCACCGCCTCCGCGGACGTACTCGGCGAGGCTGTCGACGATGCGCTGGCCCGGACCGGTGAGGACAGCGTCGACGTCGTCGGCTACTCCGCCGGCGGCATCGTCACGCGGCTCTGGCTCGCCGAGGGCGGCGCGGCCGTCGCCCGCCGGGTCGTGACCCTCGGCTCCCCTCACCACGGGAGCACGACCGCCGACTACGGAACGGCGATCGACGATCCCTCCTGCACCCTCGCCTGCCGCCAGATGGCGACCGACAGCGACGTGATCACCCGGCTGAACGCCGAGGCCGAGGTGCCGGCGGGCGTCAGCTTCGTCTCGATCTGGACGACCCAGGACGAGACGGTCACCCCACCCGACTCGGCCCGGCTCGAGGGCGCGCTCAACATGACCGTGCAGTCCGTGTGCCCCGACGCGCGCGTGACGCACGAGGACCTGCCCTACGTCGACCCGGTGCCCGCGATGGTCGTGGCCGAGCTGATGTCGGACGATCCCGTGCCGTTCGGCCCGGACGACTGCACCCGCCTCGGCGGCTGAGCTCAGCTCGCGGCGTCCTGTCCGAGCGCGATCAGCAGGCAGAGACCGGCCAGCACCAGCACCACCGGGGTCATGACCAGCCGTTCCGGACGGCTCCGGGAGATGGCGTTCAGCACGACGCCCAGGGCGAAGTACGCCGTGACCACCCAGATCCAGCCGTCGCCGGGCCGGCCCACCGCCCGCCAGACGACCCAGGCGATGACGCCGTACAGCACGACGGACACCACGCTCCCGATGCGCAGTGCGGTCGGCAGCACGTCGGCCTGCCCGCCCCAGGCGAAGCGGCCCAGGGGCGCGCCCGCGACGAGCGCGACCTGGAAGACCGCCAGCCCCGCGAGCAGCACGGACACGGCGACGGCGGCGGCTGCGATCACAGGTGGACGCTAGCGGCCCCGCCACCGTGTGTTGATCTTGCCGCGCGCGGGCAGGAAACGGGCATGGCACCGATCAGTGACGCCGTCGTCGTCGACGTCCTCCGCCGGGTCGACCGGCTGACCGCCCCCCTCGTGCGTCGGCTCGGCCGGCCACCGGCGCTGCCGGCGGCGGAGCGCGTCGAGTGGTGGGCCGACCAGGTGTCCCGGGTCGTGGCCGGCGTGTCGGCGGCGCCGCGCTTCGCCGGCAAGCTGGCCGACCTGCTCCCGCTGCAGAACACCGTGGGCACGGCTGTCCAGTCGGTCGTCGTCCTCGGGGTCGCCGGCGAGCACGGGGTGAAGGACCCCGCCGAGCGGATCTCCCTGCTCACGCGGGTGCTGCTGCGCCGCGACCTCACCCCCGAGCAGGTGGAGCCGCTGCTCCAGAAGGCGAAGGGGACCTATCGCGAGGAGGCGCTCGGCGCCCGCGAGGAGCGCGGTGGGGTGTGGGGCAACATCCGAACCCTCTGGCGGGTGGCCGGCCTGCTCGGACGGATCGACGACGCCCTCGACAACCGACCCAAGGGCAAGCGCCGGCACCGTCTGCTGTCCAACCTGCCGGTCGTCGGCGTGGCCGGCGGCTACCTCGCCGAGCGCGAGGGGCTGCGGCGGGCCGCGGCCCAGGCGGCCGCGGTGCTGGAGAACGGCCCGGTCAGGACGTAGCGGGCAGCTGCGCGAGGTTCGCGTGGACCTCACGCGTGGCCGTGGACCGGTTCATGGTGATGAAGTGGATGCCCGGGACGCCCTCGTCCAGCAGCGTCCGGCAGAGCTCGGTGGCGACCTCGACCCCGTAGGCGTGGACGGCCGCCTTGGCCTCCGGCGTCTCCCCGTCGAGTTCGGCGAAGCGGTCGGCCAGCTCGGTCGGGAACGCCTGGCCCGACAGCTCCACGATCCGGGTGATCTGCCGGGCGTTGGTCACCGGCATGACGCCGGCGAGGATCGGCACGTCGCAGCCGTGCTCGGCGACGCGATCACGCAGCCGGAGGTAGTCCTCGGCGCGGAAGAACATCTGGGTGATGGCGAAGTCCGCGCCGGACCGGCACTTGTTCACGAACATCTCGACGTCGGTCTCGAAGTCCGGTGACCGCGGGTGCCGTTCCGGGAAGGCCGCCACGCCGACGCAGAAGTCGCCCATCGTCTTGATCAGCTCGACCAGTTCCGAGGCGAACTCCAGGCCCTCCGGGTGGGGAACCCACTCCGCCTGCGGGTCGGCGCCCGGAGGATCGCCGCGCAGCGCGAGCATGTTGCGGACCCCGGCGGCCGCGAGGCGGCTCACCACGTGCCGGAGTTCGGCCACGCTGTGGTCGACCGCGGTCAGGTGGGCCAGCGGCGTCATCGTCGTCTCGTGGGCGATCCGCTCGGTCACCGCGAGGGTGCCCTCGCGCGTCGATCCACCGGCCCCGTACGTCACGGAGACGAAGGAGGGCTGCAGCCGCTCCAGCTCCCGCAGCGCCATCCACAGCTGCGCCTCGCCCTGGGGCGTCTTCGTCGGGAAGAACTCGAACGACCACGTCGGCTGGTCGGTGGCGAGGAGTTCGCGCACGGTCGCGTTCACGGACATCCAGGGTACGTGTGGCCCGGGGCACCCCTGTCCCCGCGCAGCGGAGATTTTCTTTCCGCGCCCGCATCCGGGAGCGGACGCGGCACAGAAGAACGGGGGCAAGCCGGGGACGTCGCTGGAGGACGCCCCGTCGACAGGTGCGAGCAGCGTGGAGAGACGATGAGCCGGAGCCCGGGACCTGCCCTGCTGGCGCGATCGCGCCCCGCCGGGTTGGGCAATACTGAGTCAGTGACCGCCGGGACGCAGCAGCGTGGACCCGCCGCCCGTCCCCCTGCCGCGCCGCTGGCCGCGGCGGAGCTGGACCGGCTGCGCGCCGCGGTGACCGACGCCCTCACCGGCTTCCTGGACCGGCAGCGGGCGACGCTCGCCGCCATGGACCCCAGCCTCGCTCCCGTCGTGGACGAGGTCTGCGCGCTCGCCGAGGGCGGCAAGCGGCTGCGCCCGGCCTTCGCCTACTGGGGTTGGCGCGGTGCCCGCGCGACCACCCCGGAGCCCGCCGAGAACGAGGCGGCCGTCCTGCGCGCCGTCGCCGCCCTGGAGTTCGTGCACGCCAGCGCGCTCGTCCACGACGACGTGATGGACGGCGCCGCCACCCGCCGCGGCCGGCCCGCCACCCACATCGGCTTCGCCGCCCGGCACAACGACGAGTCGCTCAGCGGCGACCGCGAACTGTTCGGCACGGGTGCGGCGATCCTGGTCGGCGACCTGGCCCTGGTCTGGTCCGACGAGCTCCTCCGCCGCTCGGGCATCTCGGCCCAGGCACTCAGCCGTGCGCGGGGTGTCTGGGACACGATGCGGACCGAGGTCACCGCCGGCCAGTACCTCGACCTGCTGCGCGCCGCGGGCGGCCTGCCCGGCCCGGACGGCGCCCTGAAGGTCGCCCGCTACAAGAGCGCCGGATACACCGTCCAGCGGCCGCTGCAGCTGGGCGCGGCGATCGCCGGCGCCGGTCCCGAGATCGTCGACGCCTGCACCTCGATCGGACTGCCGCTGGGCGAGGCGTTCCAGCTGCGTGACGACGTCCTCGGGGTGTTCGGCGACCCGGCGGTCACCGGCAAGTCCGCCGACGACGACCTGCGCGAGGGCAAGCAGACGCTGCTCATCGCACTCGCCGCGCAGGAGGCCGACGCGGCCGGGCGCCGGCTGCTGGACGACTGCCTCGGCAACGCCGACTGCAGCCCCGAGCAGTTCGACGCCCTGCGCGGGCTCCTGGAGTCGACCGGCGCCCTGGCCCGCGTCGAGGAGCGGATCGCCGAACGCACCGCCCTCGCCCGCACCGCCATCGCGGCGGCTCCCATCGGCGACGACGCCCGCGCCGCCCTGGACGCCCTCGCCGTCGCGGCCACCACCCGCACCGCCTGACGTGCGCACCGTTCCCGGCCGCACCGACCGCGTCGTCGTCGTCGGCGCCGGCCTGGCCGGGCTCGCCACCGCGCTGCACCTGCGCGGCGCCGGCCGCGAGGTCACCGTGGTCGAGCGCGGTCCCGGACCCGGGGGCCGCGCCGGGCGGATCGAGCGCGACGGCTATGCGCTGGACACCGGGCCCTCGGTGTTCACCGGGCCGGAGATCGTGGCCGACACCCTCGCCGCGGTCGGCGAGAAGCTCGAGGAGCGACTGACGCTGCTCCCGCTGGAGACGACCTACCGGGCGCAGTTCGCCGACGGCTCGCACCTGGACGTGCACGCGGACCCCGACGCCTTCGCCACCGAGGTCGCGCAGCTCTGCGGCGCGGCGGAGGCCGACGCAGTGCGCCGCTACCTGGCCGACCTCGCGGTGCTGTACCGGCTGCAGCTGGGCACGTTCATCGACCGCAACCTCGACTCACCGCTGGACCTGCTGGGTCCCGAGCTGGTCGCGCTCGCCCGTCACGGCGGGTTCGGCCGGTTGTCCAGCCACGTCGGGAAGTTCTTCGCCGACGACCGGCTGCGCCGTCTCTTCAGCTTCCAGGCGCTCTACGCGGGGGTCTCGCCGTACCGGGCGGTCGCCGCCTACGCCGTCATCGCCCAGCTCGACATCGGCGCCGGCGTCTGGCACCCGGTCGGCGGCATCGCCGCCGTGCCCCGCGCGCTGGCCGCCGCGGCGGTCGACGCCGGGGTTCGCTTCCGGTACGGCACGACCGTCGAGGAGCTCGAGACGTCGGGACGGCGGGTCTCGGCAGTCCGGATCGACGGCGGCGAGCGGCTGCCCGCGGACGCCGTCGTCGTCACCACCGACCAGCCGTGGAGGATGGTGCCGGGACTGCGCGGCCCGCGGCGCCCGGTGTACTCGCCGTCCTGCGTCGCCCTCCACCTCGGCGTCCGCGACGAGCTGCCCGGGCAGGAGCACCACACGATCAGCTTCGGCGCGGCGTGGGAGGGCGTGTTCGACGAGCTCACCCGCGACGGGCGGCCGATGACCGACCCGAGCCTGCTGGTCAGCATGCCGTCGCACACCGACCGAAGCCTGGTGCCGGATCCCGTGGACGGGCGACGCTGCCAGGTGTTGAGCATCGTCGCCCCCACGCCCAATCTGGACCGGCGCAGCGGCGGCAATCCGGACCTCGACTGGACGACGCTGGGTCCCCGCTACCGCGACGAGGTCCTGGGCACCCTGGAGGACCGCGGCTGGACCGGCCTGACCGGTGCGATCGAGGTCGAGGAGATGGCCACGCCGCTGGACTGGGCGGCCCAGGGCATGGCGGCCGGCACGCCGTTCGCGCTGGCGCACACGTTCGGGCAGACGGGGCCGTTCCGCCCCTCCACGCTCCCGCGCCGGGGTCCGGAGAACGTCGTCCTCGCGGGGTCGTCGGTGCAGCCGGGTGTGGGTGTGCCGATGGTCCTGCTCAGCGGGCGGCTCGCCGCCGAGCGCATCACCGGGCCGGTCCCGCGATGACGACGGTCGCGGGCCGGCAGGAGCAGCTCGACGCCGCGTACCGGCACTGCGCGGCCATCGCCGCGCGGCACGGCAAGAGCTACCACCTGGCCACCCGGCTGCTGACGCCGGATCGCCGTCCCGCCGTGCACGCCCTCTACGCCGCCGCCCGCACCGCCGACGACCTCGTCGACCTCCCGGGCGAGGACCCCGCGGGTGACCTGGCCGACTGGTCGCGGGCGGCCCTCGCCGAGCTGGAGACGGGCTGGTCCGACGACCCGGTTCGCCTCGCCCTCGTGCACACCTACCGCCGCTACGACATCCCGGTCGAGCACCTCGTCGACTTCCTGGCCGCGATGAGCAGCGACCTCGACGTCGACTCCTATCCGGACATGGCCGCCCTCGACCGGTACATGTGGGGCTCGGCGTCGGTGATCGGCCTGCAGGTGCTGCCCGTCCTCGGCACGGTCCCCGGCGTGGCGCGCGAGGAGGCGGCGCCGCACGCGATCGCGCTGGGCGAGGCGTTCCAGCTGACCAACTTCCTGCGCGACGTCGCCGAGGACGTCGACCGCGGCCGGGTCTACCTGCCCGCCGACGCGATGGCCGCGTACGGGGTCACCCGCGAGCAGCTGGCCGAGAAGCGGCACGACGCGAGGTTCGCCGCGCTGATGCGGGACATGGTCGCCGTCGTCCGTCGCCGCTACGACGACGCCGCTCCCGGCACGCCGCTGCTGGCGCCGGAGTCGCGCGACTGCGTCCGCGCCGCGACCGACCTCTACGGCGGGATCCTGCGCGAGATCGAGCTGGCGGACTACCGCGTGCTCGACGGGCGGGTGTCGGTGTCCAAGCCGCGGCGCCTGGCGGTGTTCGCCCGGCGGTTGACCGCGGCCCAGCTGGCCAGGGTGAGCGTCACCATGGCGAAGCCGAAGAGCAGGTCCTCCACCGGCGCGTAGGCGATCCGCGGGCCCCAGATCGCGCCGGGGTCGTAGGTGACGACGCCCAGGCCGGTGAGCACGCCGTTCATCAGCAGCTGGAAGACGACGATGATCGCGTAGGCCGCCCAGAACACGGGGCGCGTCACCATCCGCGTGCGGTACACGGCCAGGTCGACGACGAGGACGCCCACCACCGCGAGCACCGCCAGCGCCGAGTAGCTCACGCGTCGGCCTCCTCGGCGGGATAGCCGGCGTCCCAGCCGGTCACCGTGCGCACCGCCTCGAGCGCCAGCACCGAGCAGAGCGGGACGACGAGGAAGAACAGCACCTCCTCGACCGGGATGCCGCCGGGCAGCCGTAGGCCGAGGGTCAGGTCGCCGTCGTACTGCCAGTGCCCCTGCGCGATCGCGTACAGCACCCAGGCGACGAAGACGACGAACTCCGGGAGCACCGCGAGCAGGAGCCGGCGCCACCGGGCGTAGACCCGGACGCGCAGGACCAGCTCCAGCGGGGCGGTCACCAGGAGGCAGCCGGCGAGCAGCGCGAGATAGGTCAGGGAGCCCACGCGATCACCTTCCGGCCGGGCGGTCCGGCTGGATGCGCACCGTCAGAGCGCGAGCGCCTGCGCCCGGCGGGTGACCTCGGTGTGCCGGTCGTCGCGCAGCGCCTGGACCGGGGTGCCCGGCAACGAGTCGTCGTCGCGGAAGAGCCAGCCGAAGGCCTCCTCGTCGCTGAACCCGCCGTCCTTGAGCACGGTCAGGAGCCCGGGGAGGTGCTTGAGGACCGCGCCGTCCTGGAGGAAGTCGGCAGGGATCTTGCCGTTGCCGCTCCCGGGCACGGCCATGAGCTTGCGGTCGCGGAGGAGCTGGCGGACCCGGTTGGGCGAGGTCCCCAGGATCTGGGCCACCTCCGTGGGAGTGAGCGTGTCCATAGGGTGCCAGCCTATGGCTCCCGACGACGGCGGTCCTCCCCCGCCCGGTCCCGCTCCGCTGGGCAGCGGCCCGCTGGGGCAGCGACGACGGGGCGCCGGCCCGGACGGGCAGCCGGGGGAGCTGGACCTGGCCGCGGTCGAGGCGGAGGCGCTGGCCGCGCTCCCCCGCGACGTGGCCGACTACTACGCCGGCGGCGCCGGCAGCGAGATCACCCTCGGCGAGGCCACCGCCGCGTGGGGTGCCTGGCGGCTGCGCCCGAAGGTGCTGCGCGGAACGATCGGGGTGGACCTGCGCGCCTCGCTGCTCGGCACGGAGGTCGCGACGCCCATCGGGATCGCCCCGTGGGCCCACCAGGCGATGGCGCACCCGAACGCCGAACGCGCGACAGCCCGCGGTGCCGCGGCGGCCGGGGCCCTGATGACCGTGTCGACGTCGGCCAGCACGTCGCTGGAGGACGTCGCCGCGGCCGAGCCCTCGTTCCCGAGATGGTTCCAGCTCTACCGCCTGCACTCCCCCGCGCACACCGACGACCTCGCCCGCCGCGCCGGGGAGGCGGGCTACCGCGCGCTCGTCCTCACCGTCGACCTGCCGGTGCTGGGCCGGCGCCTTCGCGACCTGACCAACGACTTCGCCCTGCCGGCCGACCTCCCGCTCCCCAACCACCCCGCCGACGCCGCTGCGGCGACGGCCGCGCACCCGCCGTGGACCTTCGACGACGTAGGCCGCTTCGCCGAGCTGTCCGGGCTGCCGGTCGTGGTGAAGGGCGTGCTGCGCGGGGACGACGCGGCCCGCTGCGTGCGGGCCGGCGCCGCCGCGGTGTGGGTGTCCACGCACGGCGGCCGGCAGGCCGATCCCGTCGTCGCCAGCGCGCAGGCGCTCCCCGAGGTCGTCGACGCCGTCGGCGACGAGGCGGAGGTCTACGTCGACGGGGGCATCCGGGCCGGCTGGCACGTCCTCACCGCCCTGGCCCTGGGTGCGACCGCGGTGTTCGTGGGCCGTCCGGCGATCTGGGGCCTCGCGACGGGCGGCTCAGCCGGGGTGGCTGCGGTGCTCGACGGGCTCGGCGCGCAGCTCGCCCACACGATGGCGCTGTGCGGCCTGTCCGACGTCCGGTCGGTGCCGCGGGACACGGTGACCCCTGCCCGCTAACCTGTCCGCGGGGCCGTGACTGGCGCATCGAGGTGGACGACCACCGGGGAGCGGCCTGCCGGACTCCCGCCGTGCGCCTGGGCACCTTCCCGACGTCTCGCGCAGGAGCCCCACATGACCGGATCAGTGCCCACCCACCGCTTCGACGCCGCTGCCGCGTCGGCCGCCTACCGCAACGCCCTGCAGGTCATCGGCGCGGTCGAGCCGCGCGTGGCCGAGGCGATCGGGGCGGAGCTGGCCGACCAGCGGGCCTCGCTGAAGCTGATCGCGAGCGAGAACTACGCCAGCCCCGCCGTGCTGCTGACGATGGGCAACTGGTTCAGCGACAAGTACGCCGAGGGCACCGTCGGCCACCGCTTCTACGCCGGCTGCCAGAACGTCGACACCGTGGAGGCGCTGGCCGCCGAGCACGCCCGCGAGCTGTTCGGCGCCCCCCACGCCTACGTGCAGCCGCACTCGGGCATCGACGCCAACCTCGTCGCCTTCTGGGCCGTCCTCGCCCAGCGGGTGGAGCTGCCGGCGCTCCAGAAGGCCGGGGCGAAGCACGTCAACGACCTCACCGACGACGACTGGCGCACGCTGCGCCACGCGCTGGGCGACCAGCGGATGCTCGGCATGTCCCTGGACGCCGGCGGCCACCTGACCCACGGCTTCCGCCCGAACATCAGCGGCAAGATGTTCGAGCAGTCCTCCTACGGCACCGACCCCCGCACGGGGCTGCTCGACT
>NZ_SPQM01000141.1 GCF_004570345.1 Blastococcus sp. CT_GayMR20
GCCGCCACGCCGGCGCGTCCGGTGACTCCGGCGTGGAGCGCGACCCCGGCCCACCCGGCGGCCGCCCCCCAGGACGACGAGCGGGTCAGCGAGTTCGCCGGCCTGCTGGCCGCCCAGCAGGCCGAGGCACCGGCCCCCGCGTACACCCGGACGGCGTTCCCGCGCGCCTCTTTCCCGCGCACGGGTCCGCAGGTCCGCGCCGGCGGACCGCTCGTCGACGACGAGGACGAGCCGGCCGACGGCCTTCCGGCCCCCAGCGCACCGTCCCCCTTCACCGCTGCGCTCGCGCGGATGGTCGCCGGGGACCAGGACGTCCGTCAGGCCGTCAAGGAGGCCCTCGACCAGCCGTCAGGCGCGTTCGCGCGAGCCGTCGCGGCACCCTCGCCGGCCCGGCCGGCACCCATCGCACAGTCATCGGTGACGCCGCCCGCGGCGCCCCAGGAGGAGGAAACGGTGGGAGATCAGGTCGTCGCACCGCCCTCTCCGGTCATGGAGCACCCGGTCATGGAGCACCCGGTCGTGGAGCACCCGGTCGTCGAACAGGCAGTCGTCGAGCACCCGGTGGAGGTGCCCACGTGGGCGGCCGAGCCCGAGGTGACGGCCGCGTCGGTGTCCCCCCGCGAGGAGGCCATCGCCGACCTGCTGCGCGGAGCCCTCGCCCAGGGCCACTCCGACGAGGCGCTCGCCGGGATCCTCCGCAAGGTGCTGGCCGGCGCGTCCCCGCAGACGGCGCTGACCGAGCCCGAGCTGCCTGCGCCGCTCCCCGCGCCGCAGGTGGCGCTGGCGGACATCGCGCTCGCGGACATCCCGCTGACGGACATCGCGCTGACGGACATCGTGCTCGCGGACGAGGCGCCGGTGGACGAACTCCCCCGGGACCTCGTCGTGGAGACCGCTCCGGAGACCGTCGCGCTGGTCGATGTCGCGGAGCCCGTCGCGGACCTGTTCGTGCACGACGACCCGGTCGAGGTCGTGGCCGAGGACGTCGTCGCCGAGGACGAGTTCGCCGCCGAGCCGGCCGCCCCGGTGTACGAGCCGACGTACTACTCCTCCTACGACGCGACGGGTCTGTTCGGGGACGTCGCCCCCGCGGCCAAGCCGTCCCTCGAGATGTGGGGCATCGAGCTGGCCGAGGTCCCGCTGTGGGGCGAGCCCGTCGCGGCGGCGCCGTCCTCCGACGACGAGCCCATCTGGCGTCCCGTCGTGTCGGACTCGGACCTCACCCCGGTGGACGACGCCCCGATCTGGGCCGAGGTCGCGCTGCAGGAGCCCGTCGCGGGCGCTGATGAGCACATCGAGACGGACAGCGAGACCGCGACGGACGAGGTCGTGCCCGTCGAGGTCGAGGTCGAGGTCGAGGTCGAGGAGTTCGTGAGCACGACGGTCGCCGAGGTCGAGGAGCTGGCGCCGGTGCTGGCGCGCACTGCCAGCGACCCCGCTCCGATGATGTCGCTCGACACCACCACGGTCATGCCGCCGCTGTCTCTGCTGCCCCCGCTGCCGTCCTCGCGCGGGAGCCGTCGCGGCCGCCCGCCGGTCCCGATGTCGCCGTCGCGCTCCTCCCGGCCCGCCGTCCCGCCGCCGTCCGCTCCCCCGGCTGCCTCCGCTCCGGAGTCGACCGCACCGGTCGCGCCCGAGACGACCCCCGCCGAGATGCGCGAGGAGACCTCGGGTACGGACACCGTCCAGGCCGAGTCCACCCGCGTCGACGCGGGGCTGTTCGACGACGCACCCACCGTCACGACGCCCGCCGCGAAGTCCTCGGCGCCCCGCCCGCCGGTGGTCGAGACGTCGTCGCTGCCCGCACCGGCCCCCCGGCTGCTCGCGACGGTCACGCGCCTGCCCGTCGCGCCCCAGATGGCTACCCTCGAGCCGGCCGACGAGGTCGACGAGCCCGTCGCCCCTGCGGCCGAGATCGAAGTGCCGGAACCGGCTCCCACCGCGCTGTTCGGGCCGGCCGTGCACGGCGACATCGCGGGCCGGCTCGAGGCGCTGGGCGTGCCCGCCGGTTTCCTGGCTGCCAGCTTCGCCGACGACGTCGCCGTCCAGGGCACCTACGCCGCTCTGACGCGGGCGCTCGCCCTGAAGCTGCCGAAGGCCCCCGAACTGCCGAACGGCGCCGGTGAGGTCCTCTTCGTCGTCGGCCCCGGTGTCGAGACCCTCCGCACCGCGCAGTCGCTGGCCGCCTCGCTGCGGCTCGACCCGGACCGCGTGCAGTGGGCCACGCGCGGCGATCTGGCGGGGCTCGCGCCCAAGGGCAGCCGCATGACGACGGTCGAGACCGCCATCGACCGGCGTCAGGACGCCGCGGACGCCGGCACGATCACGATCGTCGCCGTGGATGCACCGCTGCGCACCGACTCGTACTGGATGTCGCAGATGCTCGCGATCTGGGCGCCGGTCGCGGTCTGGGCGGTCGTCGAGGCCACCCGCAAGCCCGAGGACCTCCTCCCGTGGATCGACGGGCTGCCGCGCGTCGACGCGCTGGTCGTGCAGGACACCGACCTCAGCGCCGACCCGGCCGCCGTCCTCCGTCGGGTCGACATCCCCGTGGCCCTCCTCGACGGCGTCCCGGCGACCCCGCACCGCTGGGCGTCCCTCCTCTGCGAGCGACTGGAGAGCGTCGAGTCATGAGCCCCCTGCGCTGGGACGTGCTCCTCGTCGGGTTCGTGCTGGCCGTGCCCGTGGTCGCGCTCGGGCTGCGCGGGGACCTGTCGGCCGAAGAAGTCATGAACCGCGTGCTGTGGTGCCTGGGCGCCGGGTGGGCGGCCGTCGCGCTGCTGCGCTGGGCGAGCACCCCGAGACCGTCGGCTCCGCCGAGGACGACGCGGCCGACGGCGGCCGACCGCGGGGCCGGCGCCGACGCGGAGCGCTCCCCCGCCTGACGTCCCGCTCGTCCACAGCTTCGCCGTCCGTCCACTGATCGTTGCGGGGACGCCGAGCTGGGCGATCCCACGGCACGGTGCTCGCGTGCCTCCGCCGCCACGCAGTGATGCCCACCTGGTTCTCCGGCGAGACGCCGTACGGGATGGCTGGTCCGACGAGGACTCGCCCGCCTCGCGCGCGGCGGGCAGTGGACCAGGCTCAGTCGAGGTGCGTACCTCGACGGTCAACTGCCGCCCACGGCCGTCGCGCGGCACGCCCTGCTGGTGGCCGCCACGATCGCAGGACTCCGCCGCGCCGCCGTGGTGAGCCACCAGTCAGCAGCTGTCCTGCTCGGGATGCCCCTGTGGGCTGCCCGTCTCGACCAGGTGCACATCACCCGCCGCCCACCTGCGTCGACCTCGACGTCCGGGCCGCTTCGCGTACACGTCGCCCGGCTCCGGGACGACGAACTGACCACCGTCGGCGGGATCACGGTGACCGACGTCGAGCGGACCGCCCTCGACCTCGCACGGAGCCTCCCGTTCGAGCCGGGCGTCGCGGCGGTGGACGCAGTCCTGAACGAAGGGCTGATCACCCGCGAGCTCCTCGAGCACCGGCTGTTCGACATCGCCGGCACCCGCGGCAGCCGGCACGCGGCCCGGGTGATCACGTTCGCCGATGGGCGGAGCGGGAGCGTCGGTGAGAGCCGGAGCCGCGTGGCTCTGCACGAGCTGGGCCTCGCGCCGAGCTCACTGCAGCACGAGATACGGACGTCCGACGGGCGACTGGTGGGTCGCGCGGACTTCGCCTGGGAGGCGGAACGCGTGGTCGGCGAGTTCGACGGCCGCATCAAGTACGGGCGGCTGCTCCGCCCAGGGCAGGACCCTGGGGACGCCGTCTTCGAGGAGAAGCGTCGCGAGGACGCGATCCGCGACGAGGGCTGGGAGGTCGTCCGCTGGACCTCGGCCGATCTGGGGAACCGCGAACGACTCTCTGCGCGCGTCCGGACAGCCCGGGAGCGGGGCGCTCGACGGCGACGGTGACGCGCATTGCGGGTGTTGTTCACAGGTTGCCGGTGCTGCAGCACCAGCCATGGTGGAACAACACCCGCAATGTGGCAGGCGCGGGGCCACGTCAGAGAGGGAGGTCCTCCAGCATCTCGGTCACCAGGGCGGCGATCGGCGAGCGCTCGGACCGGGTCAGCGTGGTGTGGCTGAACAGGTGGTGGCCCTTGAGCGCCTCGATGACGGCGGTGATGCCGTCGTGCCGGCCGACCCGGAGGTTGTCGCGCTGCGCCACGTCATGCGTGAGCACGACCCGCGAGCCGCTGCCGAGACGGGAGAGCACGGTCAGCAGGACCCCGCGCTCGAGGGACTGCGCCTCGTCGACGATCACGAAGGAGTCGTGCAGCGACCGCCCGCGGATGTGGGTGAGCGGCAGTACCTCGATCAGCCCGCGCGAGTCGATCTCGTCGATGACCGCCGGGGAGACCAGCGCGCCGAGGGTGTCGTAGACCGCCTGGGCCCACGGCGACATCTTCTCGTTCTCGCCGCCGGGCAGGTAGCCGAGCTCCTGACCACCGACGGCGTACAGCGGCCGGAAGATCACGACCTTCTTGTGCGCCCGCCGCTCCATCACCGACTCCAGACCGGCGCACAGCGCCAGCGCGGACTTGCCGGTGCCGGCGCGGCCGCCGAGGGAGACGATGCCGATCTCGGGGTCGAGGAGCAGGTCGAGGGCGATCCGCTGCTCGGCGGAGCGCCCGTGCAGGCCGAACGCCTCCCGGTCGCCGCGGACCAGCCGCACCTGCTTGTCGGGCATGACCCGACCGAGCGCCGACCCCCGGGAGGAGAGCAGCACGAGCCCCGTGTGGGTGGGCAGCTCCGCCGCCGCCGGGATGAAGGCCTCGCCGGCGTCGTACAGCTCACCGAGCTCCGCGTCGTCCAGGGAGAGCTCGGCCATGCCGGTCCACCCCGCGTCGACGGCATCCATGACCCGGTACTCGTCGGTGCTCAGGCCGACCGCCGCGGCCTTCACCCGGAGAGGGACGTCCTTGGTGATCAGGCAGACGTCGCGGCCCTCGGCGCGCAGGTTCAGCGCGACGACCATGATCCGGCTGTCGTTGCTGTCGTTGCGGAAGCCGGCCGGCAGCACGCCCGGGTCGCTGTGGTTGAGCTCGACGTGCAGCGTGCCGCCGTCCTCACCGATCGGCACCGGCGCGTCCAGCCGCCCGTGCGTCACCCGCAAGTCGTCGAGCATGCGCAGCGCCTGACGGGCGAACCAGCCGAGCTCCGGGTGGTTGCGCTTGTCCTCCAGCTCCCCGATCACGACGAGCGGGAGCACCACGTCGGAGTCGCCGAAGCGCATGAGGGCGCCCGGGTCGGACAGCAGGACGGAGGTGTCGAGGACATACGTGCGGCGAGTGGTCACGAGGCGTCTCCCGTGGGGCGCACGGCGCGCCCCCGCTCGAAGGTGGCCGGGCCCCGGCGCAGAGGCCGGGTTCCGGCCCCTCTGGTCGACGTGAACGTCAGCACCAACCGGGCCTCCCGTGGATGGCGAGGGCAGCTCGTCATCCACTGCGGACGCTAGAGCCCCCAGGTGACAACTTCGTGTCCTCTACCCCTATCGGGACCCGGCGTGTCCCCCGAAGTGGTTACCAATCGCCCGACGGATCCCATCGGTACCAGTCGTCGCCCGACTCGATCCGCGGCGGAATCGGCGTCGTGGTCGCCCACGAAGAATTCACGTGCGCCCTCGACGAGGGTGCTCGGGCGGAGCCCGCCGGGAGCGTCATCGGCGGTCGGGACGGTCCCGCCGGCCGGGCGGCCGCAGCGCCGGCCGTTCCACTGTGTCCGTCCGGTACCCGAGCTGCGGCTCGCGCCGGTGGTCGGGGGGACGGCGCGGCCGCGCGGCCACCAGGGCCCAGAGCAGCGGGATCAGCAGCACCGGCCACTGCAGGGACAGGTCGCCGAGCCACACCAGCCCCGCCAGGAGGAACACCGCGAGCCAGCCCGCCGTCCACAGGCCGAGCGTCCGGTCGCGGGGCATGGGTCAGGCGGCCCGGAGCTCGGCGGTGACGGCGCGCGGCGTCAGGGGCTCGTCGAGCAACCGCAGGAAGCGGTCGGCGACCGGCTGGTCCGCCGGCCGGTCGGCCAGCCAGCGCGAGAGCAGGTCGTAGCCCTCGACGTAGGTGGAGATGTAGGCCCGCCACAGGGGGTCGGTGAGGAACCGGATCTGCTGGGCCGCCCGCTCGGCGCTGACCAGCGACCAGCGCTGGAGGTAGGCCGCGACCTCGGCGGTGTCGGCGCCGCGGTCGTGCAGCAGGATCGCGGCGTCCTGCCGCACGCGGTTGAGCGGGGCGGCCGCCGCGGCGACCCGTTCGGCGAGGTGCCCGTCGAAGCGGAGGCCCAGGTCGCCGAGGATCTCCGCCGCCCACGGCCCCCATCCGTCGCCGATCGACGCCTGGACGCCGAGGTCGGCCAGCCCCTCGGCCATCAGGCACTCGGGCGTGTTGACGAGGAAGACCGTGTGCTCGGTGCGGGCGGCCCGCTCGACCAGGCCCCGCTCCTTGCGGCAGTGCTCGGTGTGGTGACCGGGGTAGGCCTCGTGGGCGACGAGGTGCGGCAGGTGGCCGAGGCGCTGCGGCAGGTCGGCGTTGATGGCCACCCGGGAGCGGTAGTCGCCCTCGTAGTAGTTGAAGCCCGACCACGGCTTGTCGGTGACCACCTCGTAGTGCACCGTCTCCACCTCGGGCAGGCCGTACTGACCCCGCACCCGGTCGCGCAGCGCGCTCGACAGCGCGTGCACGGCGGCCTCCAGCCGGTCCGGCGGGCACTCCTCGCGGCGCCGGTGGGCGGCGTAGCGCTCGGCCAGCGACCCGCTGCCCGGCAGGAGGACGTCGAGGTCGGCGTGCGCGGCGGCGTAGACGGACTCGTCCCCGAGGACGACGTCGACCTGGAAGTAGCTGCGGACCTCCTCGACGAACCCGACCGGCTCGCCGTTCATCTTCCGCGCGGTGCACTCCAGGCCGGTCAGCTGACCGCGCAGGTAGTCGGCGCGGTCGGCAGGGAGGTCGGCGGCGTCGAGTTCGCGCAGCAGTCCCCGGGCCTGGTCGCGCAGGACCTGCGGCGTCGGCGCGGTCTCGTCGGCCACCTGCGCACGGACCCGCGGATCGCCGGTGTACGCGTCGACGAAGCCGGCCTCCAGCCGGTCGAACCGCAGCCCCAGCCGCACGTACTCGAGGGGAAGATCGAGGCCAGCCATGACCGGGAGTTTCGCAGCCCGGTCGACTCGTCCGGGAACCGGCGGTCCGATCAGGCGCCGAACCGCCGGTGCCGCGCGGCGTAGTCCCGCAGGGCGCGGAGGAAGTCGACGCGGCGGAAGTCGGGCCAGTAGACGTCGGTGAAGTGGAACTCCGCGTTCGCCGTCTGCCAGAGCAGGAACCCCGACATGCGCTGCTCGCCGCTGGTGCGGATGACGAGGTCGGGATCGGGCTGGCCGCGCGTGTAGAGGTGCTCGGCGATGTGGTCGGGCTCGAGGGCGTCGACCAGCTCGTCGATCGTCGTCCCGGAGGCGGCGTGCTCGGCCAGCAGCGAACGGACGGCGTCGGCGATCTCCCGCCGTCCGCCGTAGCCGACGGCCAGGTTGACAGTCGCCCCCAGCCGGTCGCGGGTGTCCTCCTCGGCCTGCTTGAGGACGGCGGCCGTCTCCGGCGGCAGCACCTCCAGCGCGCCCATCGCCCGGAGCTGCCAGTGCCGACCCGGGCCGGCGAGGTCGGTGGCGACGTCCTCGATGATCCGCAGCAGCGGCGTGAGCTCCGGCTCGGGGCGGGAGAGGTTGTCGGTGGAGAGCAGGAAGATCGTCACGACCTCGACGCCGGCCTCGTCGCACCAGCCCAGGAAGTCGACGATGGTGGCCGCTCCGCGGCGGTGGCCGTCGTTGACGTCCTCGAACCCGCTGGCCCGCGCCCACCGCCGGTTGCCGTCGGCCAGCACGCCCACGTGGCGCGGAAGCTCGGCGCCCTCGAGAGCGCGGGCGAGCCGGCGTTCGTAGACCACGGTGAGCAGATCGCGGACCTTCTGGCGCGCCCCCACGCCGGTCACCCTAGGCCCCACCGCCATCCCCGGCAGGGACGCGCGGACAGGTCGCGGCAACCACGTCACCGAAGTCACCGCCACTCCGGATGCCGCACAACCTACGGGTCCGTAACCTCGGAGCATGAGCGTCCCTCCCGACAACGAACGCGTGCGGGTCGAGGCGGACGACGCCGAGCTCGAGGGCCCCCGCGGCGAAGCGATGACCGCCGTCCTCGAGGAGGGCGACCGGCCCGACCAGGTCTGGACCGCGTCCGACTTCGCCGACGGCGACTGGGAGCATCCCGACACGCGTCCCCGCCTGCGCGGCTGGCTGCACCTGTTCGCCTTCTTCGGCGCGATCGTCGCCGGCGCAGTCCTCATCCCGCTGGCGTCCGTCGAGGGGGCGCGGGCCGGGTACTCGGTCGCGATCTACTGCCTGACGATCTGCGGGCTGTTCGGCATCAGCGCGCTCTACCACCGTCGCCGGTGGTCACCGCGCGGCTGGCGGATCATGAAACGGCTCGACCATTCCATGATCTTCCTGTTCATCGCCGGCACCTACACGCCGTTCGCGCTGCTGGCGGTCGACCAGCCGACCGGCTACTGGATCCTCGCCGTGGTGTGGGCGGCCGCGCTCGGCGGCGTCGTCCTCAAGCTCTCCTGGCCGACGGCGCCGCGCTGGGTCGGCGTACCGCTCTACATCGGCCTGGGCTGGGTCGCCGTCTTCGTCCTGACCGACATCCTGCACATCGCCGGGGTCACCTCGATGGTGCTGCTCGCCGTCGGTGGCGTGCTGTACACCGTCGGAGGCATCGCCTACGGCATCCGGAAGCCGAACCCCTGGCCGGGGACCTTCGGCTACCACGAGGTCTTCCACGCCATGACGATCGTGGCCGCCGTCTGCCACTACATCGCCGTCTACTTCGCGGTCTACAACTCGCCGTATCTCTGATGCCGGCCTCCGGCCGACGACCGCGGTCAGGAGCCGCGGCCCCGCTCAGCTGAACGGCCGGCGCCCGTCCAGCTTGACGGACAGCTTCCCGGCGGTGCGCCAGGCGCGGGCGACGGCGTCGCGATCGGCGTCGTCCACCAGGTTGCCCATCACCCGCAGCGCCACGGTCATCAGCCCTCGCGACCGCATCCCGACCGGACCGGCCGCCGGCAGGAAGCGGGGCAGCGTGAGCAGGCCCGCGAGCCGGCGGGCGATGGAGAACGCCTCGCCGTAGTGGCGCCGGAGCACGGCCGGCCACGCCTGCGACCAGTCGTCGGTCCCGAACAGCTCGACCACGCTGCGGCCGGTCTCGAGGCCGTAGTCGATGCCCTCGCCGTTGAGCGGGTTCACGCACCCGGCGGCGTCGCCGATCAGCGCCCAGTTGCGGCCGGCGACACCCGACACCGCACCGCCCATCGGCAGCAGCGCCGACGCCGGTGCGCGGACCGGCCCTTCGATGCGCCACTCGTCGCGGCGGGCATCGGTGTAGGTCTCGAGCAGGGACTTCAGCTGCACCCCGGCCGGACGGCGGGCGGTGGCCAGCGTGCCGACGCCGATGTTCACCTCGCCCGCGGCCGCTCCGAGCGGGAACACCCAGCCGTAGCCCGACAGCAGTTCGCCGTCGTCGCCGCGCAGCTCGAGGTGGGAGGAGATCCACTCGTCGTCGCTGCGGCCGGAGCGCACGTAGCCGCGGGCGGCCACCCCGTAGGCGGTGTCGCGGTGCCACTCCCGGCCGAGGGCCCGGCCGAGCGGCGACCGGACACCGTCGGCCACGACCAGCCGGCGGCAGGCGATGGCGACCCGGCTGTCGTCGGCGAGCTCGAAGACCACGGCGGTCACCCGGTCGTCGTCCCGCTCGACGTCGACGGCGCGGGCACCGTCGAGCGGTGTGGCGCCAGCCCCGAGGGCCACCTCCCGGATCCGCGCGTCGAGCTCCGTGCGCGGCACGGCGCTGCCGTGGTCGGGGAACGCTCCGCCGGGCCAGGGCAGCTGCCACTCGCGGCCGAAGCCCGCGGCACGCAGCCCGCGGTTGCGGGCGTGCCCGCGCACCCAGTCGCCGAGCCCGAGGAGGTCCAGCTCGGCGATCGCGCGGGGGGTCAGCCCGTCGCCGCAGGCCTTGTCCCGGGGGAAGACCGCGGCGTCGGCGAGGACGACGTCGTGCCCTGCCAGGGCCGCCCAGGCGGCCGCGGCCGAACCGGCCGGGCCGGCACCGACCACGAGCACGTCGGTGGCGGTGGGGACGCCGGCGGTGGACACGACGCCGAGTGTCCCAGGTCGGCGGGGGTGGTCAGCCGAACAGGGGGAACGCCTGCGTGCGGGCGCCCAGCTCGGCGCGGTCGTCGTCGGTCAGCGGTTCCCGTCCGGTGGCGCGTCGGGCAGCGGTCCGGCCGCCGGCCCGGGGCGGTCCAGCCGGAGCACGAGGTCGAGGTGGTGCACGGCGGCCTCGACGACCAGCGTGGACAGGAAGTCCGCCACGGTCAGCACCCGGCCCTGGGTGTGCACGAAGGCCTCGGGATCCGACCGGCCCGCCGCCACCACGGCCGCCGCCGAGGTCTCCGCGTAGCGCCCGGCGATCCCGGTCAGGCCGCCGTGCACGCTGGCCGCGATCCGCGTGCTCCACAGCTCCTCGTCGTCCCCCGGTTCCGGCGGACGCCACGCCGTCCAGTAGTCGACGGCGGTGGTGTCGGCCGGACCGTCGGCCGGGGTGTGCAGGGTGACCAGCGCCCGCCGGGCGTCGCTGAGCAGGTGGAAGCCGAGGTCGACGGGCGTCCAGCCGGCGCAGCCGGTCGGCTCCCAGCCCTCCGCGACCGTCAGCGACGAGAGGACGGCGGAGACGTCGCCGTACGTTGGGCGGAGCAGGCTGACCGGATCGGGCACGCCTGCAGCCTGTCAGTCGTCACTCCGGCGCGGGACCCCGCCGGCGGACCTCCTCGACTCCCTCCATCGCCCGGCGCAGCTCGGCCAGCCACTCGTCGGCGTGCTGCCCCACGAGCCGGACCGCCCACGCCAGCCCTTCCGAGCGGGACCGCGCGACCCCGGCGTCGACGAGGGTGTCGAGCACGAGCCGCTCGGCCTGGCGGAGCCTCGTCATGACCGGCGTGGAGAGGTTGGTGAACACCTCGCGGGTGTCGCCGCACTGCGCCCCCCAGGCGACGGAGCGGCCGTAGCGCTCCTGCGCCGCGTCGGCGATCGCCATGCGCTGCTGCCGGGTCTCCTCGCGGAAGCGGGCGATCCGGCCGGCCCGAGCTGCCGCCGCATCGCCCTCGCCGGCCGACGGCTCGGCCAGGGTGCCGACCACGGTGATCTCGTCCCGGTCGATCGTGAGCTCGACCGGTCCGGTGAACCAGTCGTCGGGCAGCCGCCCGGCGAACCACCCCGCGACCTCCGACCGCTCCACGGGCGGCGGCGCCTCGGGTCCCCGGCCTCGCGGACCGCGGCCGCGACCTCGTCCGAAGCCGGGTCCGAAGGGTGCGTCGGCGAATCGGTGTCCGTGCATGGCGACCTCCCGTGGTCGTGTTGATTACACGGTTACACCGTAATCGCTTGTTCGGGTGTTCAGGAAGCATGCATCGCTGCGCCGAGAGCGGACACATCGGTGACCGGCGCCGAGCAGACGAATCCCCGACAGACGTAGGCCGCCGCGCGCCCCGCCACCAGGGGACGACCGGCCAGCAGGGGGACGCCGGGAGCGTCGGGCTCCCCCACCACGACGACGGCCCCCGGGCTCGCCGACGCGCGTGCAGCCGTGGCGAGCTGGTCCCGCTCGGGACCGGCGGGGCCGCTGATCGCCACCTCGAGGGGCCCGGCGAGCAGCGCCTCCCCGACCGCCGCCGCCCAGCCGGCGGCGCGCGGCGCCTGGGC
>NZ_SPQM01000142.1 GCF_004570345.1 Blastococcus sp. CT_GayMR20
CCACGGCGGTCCGATCGGAGCCCGGGGCGCTGACCGTGCGCACGGCCGCTTCCTGGCCGCTGGCCGACGTCCTCCGGGAACTGCGGGCGGTGCCGGGCTCGATCGGGGTCGTCTGCGCCGACGCCGCGGTGGCCGACGTGGCGGCGTCGCTCGCCGACGCCGGGGTGCCCGCCGAGGTCCTGACCGACGACAGCGACACCGTGCCCGCGCTGGCCGTCGTCCCGGCATCCCTGGCGAAGGGACTGGAGTTCGACGCGGTCGTGGTCGTCGACCCGGCGGCCATCGTGGCCGCCGAGCCGCGTGGTCTGCACCGGCTCTACGTCGTCCTCACGCGGGCCGTGAGCACGCTCGTGGTGCTCCATGGCGGGGACCTGCCCGCCCCGCTGGCGCTCTGACCCCGTCTATCACATGCGTCCATTGCGTTGCGTCACGGGGTGGCTACGGACGGCGCGGGGAGTTGGAAGCCGACGCGTTCTCTGTTGAGGTGGTTCCCGCCATCGAGGAGGGAGGGCCCATGGACCGGCGCGTCAGCACCATCCGCACGCTGTTCGTGCTCGCCCTCACCGTGGTCGTCGCCGGCGCCCTCCTCGCCGGGCTCCTCATGCCGTGGGTGGGCGGTCCGGCCATCGTGGCCCAGCAGTCGACCAGCTTCCTCGGCGACCCGCCGCTCGAGCTGACCGACGAGCCGCCCGCCGGCAACAGCGTGCTGCTGGCCGCCGACGGCGAGGTGATCACGCACTTCTACGAGGAGAACCGCGACCCGGTTCCCGCCGAGGGCATCGCCGAGGTGATGAAGGAGGCGATGGTCGCCATCGAGGACGCCCGCTTCTACGAGCACGGCGGCCTCGACGTCCAGGGCACGCTGCGCGCGCTGGTGAAGAACGTGGCCGCCGGCGGCGTCCAGGAGGGCGGCTCGACCCTCACCCAGCAGCTGGTCAAGCAGACCCTGCTGCAGTCGGCCGACACCGACGCGGAGCGGGTCGCGGCGACCGAGCAGACCCTCGGCCGGAAGATCCGTGAGGCGCGGCTGGCGCTGGCGCTCGAGGACACCTACAGCAAGGACGAGCTGCTCACCCGCTACCTCAACATCGTCTACTACGGGCAGAACGCCTACGGCATCCAGCCCGCCGCACGGTCCTTCTTCGGCGTGGACGCCACCCAGCTCACCCTGACGCAGGCCGCCCTGCTGGCCGGTCTCGTGCAGAGCCCGACCGACGACAACCCCTTCGTCAACCCCGAGGGCGCGACGATCCGCCGCAACCAGGTGCTCGACCGCATGGCCGAGCAGGGGTACATCACCCCCGCGCAGGAGATCGAGGCGGCGGCCGCCCCGCTGGGGCTGGCCCCGGCCCCCGCTCCGCGCCGCGGCTGCGTCGAGGCCAGCGTGGGTGCCTACGTCTGCGACTTCGTCCAGAAGTACCTCACCCAGACGCTGGGCATCAGCCAGGACGACCTGGAGAACGACGGCTACGTCATCCGGACGACGCTGGACCCGGAGATGCAGCGGGCCGGCGACTCCGCCGTCCTGAACACCCTGGCCCTGGACGACACCCGGGCGGGCACCTTCACCGCGGTCGAGCCGGGCACCGGCCACCTGCTGGCGATGAGCGTCAACCGGATCTTCGGCTACGACGTCAACGACCCGACGCAGGAGTCGTTCAACCTCAACGAGAAGCCCAGCCGCGGCGCCGGCTCCACCTACAAGGTCTTCGTGGCCGCCGCCGCACTCGCCCGCGGCTTCTCGGCGCAGTACACGCTGAACGCGCCCAGCCCCTACGTCTCCCGCGTCTACAAGGAGGCGGACGAGGACGGGAAGTACGACGTCCGCAACGCGGGCCGCTACCGGTCGACGCTGGACCTGACGACGGCGCTGTACCAGTCGTCCAACACGTACTTCCTCGCCCTGGAGGACGCGCTCGGCAGCGTCGAGGAGCCGGTGCGCATGGCCGAGGCCATGGGGCTGTTCGAGTTCGCCGAGCCCGGTCTGGCCGAGAAGACGATCGACGAGAACCGCGGCTCGTTCACGTTCGGCCCCGACGCCACGAGCCCGCTGGGGCTGGCCAGCGCCTACTCCACCCTGGCGGCCAGCGGCACGCAGTGCGACGTCGTCCCGGTGACCTCGATCCTGGACCGGTTCGGCGAGGAACTGGAGGACGAGGACGGCGAGCCCCTGGTCGGCGACCGGTGCACACCGGAGGCCATCCCCCCGGGAGTGGCTGACACGTTGACCCAGATGCTGCGCAAGGACGTCGAGCCGGGCTACGCGGGGCAGACGGCGCCGGCCGCGTACGTGCCGGGGCACCAGATCGCCGGCAAGACCGGGACGACGCAGAACAACTTCTCCGTGGCCTTCGTCGGCTACACGCCGGAGATCACGGCGAGCGTCATGGTCTTCAACCCCAAGGACGAGGAGGACGTCGGCGGCTTCGGCGGTGGCAAGGGCGCCCGGATCTGGCACGACGCGATGGCGCCGATCCTGGCCGCGCGCGGCAGCTCCGACTTCCCGCCGTCCGATCCCACGGTCGTGCGGGGCAACACGCGGCCGGTGCCGGGCTGCAGTTCGATGGACGACTGCTGGGACACCCTGGCCGACGCCGGCTTCGAGAGCGTCACCGTGCGGGTCAACAGCGACAAGCGCGCCGGCGAGCTCGTCGGCACCAGCCCGGGGCGCGGTGCCCGGGCGGTCCCCGGACAGGTCATCAGCATCCTGATCAGCAACGGACGGAACTACGTCGACCCCGCGTCCACGCCGGCGCCGTCGTCCCCGCCGTCGCCGCCGCCGTCGCCGTCGCCCTCACCGCCGTCCGAGCCGCCCGCCCCGGAGGAGCCCCCGGTCGATCCCGACCCGGGCGGCTGACCGGCGCTCCAGCAGCTCGTCGAGCGACTGGGTGGCCAGCCACCCGCAGAGAACGACCAGGTGCAGCATGAACATCCACAGGCCGACGGCGACCACGCCGCCGACGACCACCAGCCCGCCGAAGGGCGCGCCCAGGTCCAGCGGCAGAGCGAGGAACAGCACGAATCCCTGCAGGAAACCCGACAGGCAGGCGGCGGTGAACAGCGCGCCGGCGACGAGGGCCGGCCAGCGCACACGTCCCGCGCCGACGACCCGGAAACCCCACGCCAGGGGCACCGTGAGCGCTGCGAGCACGCCGTAGAAGCCGACGGCGACGCGGCCCAGGTTGGCGGCGAGGCCACCGGTCTCCGCCAGGTCGACCATGACCGGGACCGTGAGCAGCAGGGGGTAGAGCAGCACCGGGGTGACCAGCAGCAGGGGCAGGGCGGCGAGCCGGCCGCGCCAGCCGGTCAGGCCCTCCCGGCGGCTGCTGAAGCGCAGCAGCGAGCGGCGCAGCCCCTCGCCGTAGAGCGACATCGGCAGCAGCGCCAGCAGCCCGCCCAGCGGCGAGAGGCCGATCCCGGCCTCGACGAGGCGGCTCACCGCGTCGGGCGCGCCCAGCTCCTCCGGGAGCAGGCCGGCCAGGCTGTCGCCGAGTTCCTCGACCCGCTCCGGCGAGGTCAGCCGGGCGGTGAGAGCGAACGCCAGGACCAGCAGGGGCACGACGGCGATCCCGGCGTAGAACGTCAGCCCGGCGGCGATGAGCGCCAGGTCGCGCCCCTCCAGGCGGCGGCGGATCCCCGCCAGCAGCTCCCGGGCCCAGCTCAGCGCGGGTCCAGCAGGTGCCGGGCTGCCGCGTATCCGCCGAGACCGCTGACCGCCCCGCCGCGCACGGTGCCACCGGAGGACGCCGACAGGATCCGCGGGTGCTCCGTCGCGACGCCCCAGGTGCCGACGTCCTCCCGTGTCGCCGCCACCGGCCAGGCGAGGTCGCCGTGGAAGATGTGGCCGCCGGGCATGGCGAGGGAGGCCTCGACGTCCAGCGGCGATGCGGCCTGCAGGCAGGGCTCGCCGTGGGCATCGCGGGCCAGGCAGTCCAGCAGCGGCTCCTCCAGGTGGGCATCGAGCTGGGCCACCACGCGGCGCACCGCCTCCCGCCGCGTGCCCACGGGGTCGTCGCGGTAGAGCTCGGCCGGCGTGTGCAGGCCGAAGAGCGTCAGGGTGTGGTGCCCGGTCGCCCGCTCGACCGGGCCGAGGATGGACGGGTCGGTCAAGGAGTGGCAGTACACCTCGAAGGGGATGGCGTCGGGCAACCGGCCCGCGACCGCCTGGCCGTATGCCGCGTCGATCTGGGCGGCGGACTCGTCGACGTGGAACGTGCCCGCGAAGGCCGTCGCCGGATCGGTACCGGACCGCAGCCGCGGCAGCCGCGCCAGGACCATGTTCACCTTCAGCTGCGAGCCCGACGGCCGGCGCCCGCCGTCGGCGCCGGTCAGCTCTGCCAGCACGCTCGGGGCGGCGCCGCAGACCACGTGCCGGGCGTCGGTGGCCGCCGTCCCGCCGTCGTCGTCGGTCCAGTGGACGGTGACGCCGTCCGCCCGGGTCTCCAGCGCGGTGACCGTCGCCCGGGTCACCAGCTCGGCGCCGGCGCCGCGGGCGGCGGCGGCCATGGCCCCGGTGACCGCCCCCATGCCGCCGACCGGCACCCGCCAGCGGCCGGTCCCGTTGCCGACGAGGTGGTACAGGAAGCACCGCCCGGCCAGGCCGTCGGCGGCGTGGACGTCGGCGAAGGTGCCGATCAGCCCGTCGGTCAGCGCCACGCCCCGGACGACGTCGTCGGAGAGGTGGTCGGCCACCAGGTCGGCCAGCGGGCGCTCGCGGAGGTCGTGCCACAGCTCCGGGTCGCGCAGCCTGACGGCGAGGTCGTCGGAGGAGAGGAGTGGCTCGGTGAGCGTCGGCGCGAGGTCCTCGGCCAGGGTGGACAGGCGGGCGTAGAAGCGCTGCCAGCAGGCGAACTCCTCGTCGGAGCCGGTCAGCTGCCGGAAGGACGTCGCGGTGGCCGGGCCCTCGTCGCGCTCCACGAGCAGCCCGGCAGAGGCGCCCCCACGGCTGGTCGCGGTATAGGAGGCCACGGTCCGGTCGGCCAGCCGGACCCGGAGGCCGAGGTCGTCGACGATCCGGTCGGGCAGCAGGCTGACGAGGTAGGAGTAGGCGGACAGGCGGACGTCGACCCCGTCGAACACCTGCTGGCTGACCGCGGCGCCGCCCATCTGGCCCAGTCGCTCCAGGACGAGGACCGAGCGCCCGGCCCGGGCGAGGTAGGCGGCGGCCACCAGCCCGTTGTGGCCCCCGCCGACGACCACCACGTCATATCTGCTGCGCGTCACCGGCGGACGGTATCGCCGACGGTGACCGTGGTCAGTTCTCGCCCTCGGTCCCGTCCCCGCCGTCGCCGGGCGTACCGGTCTCCTCGCAGCTGGCGTCCTGCGGGTTCGATGCCTCCTGGCCGGAGGAATCGCAGTTGGTCTCCCCGCGGTCGAGGTTGGTGTTGTCGCCGCAGGCGACGAGGGAACCGGCGAGCGCGAGGACGAGGAGGGGTCGCTTCAGATCCATGGCGGGGGTACTGCGCCGTGCCGGCCCCGTCGAAACGGATCCGCCCGCATCCGCGACGGACGGTTGGGGCCCGCGTGACGGACGGGACGACGACGGACGGCTGGACGTGCCCAGTGAAGTGGAACACCAAACAAAAAACATCTCTGTCATTGTCACGGACCGGTCACGGCCGTTACGGTCCGTATGTCCGTCGGGGCTTTCAGTCACTGCCTGGGTGACGACCCCGCGGGCGCCGTCGAACCGGCCGTTGCACCTCCCCGTGTGCGGCCGGGCCGAGGACCCAGGGCAGTTCAGGGGTGCAGTGCCGGGAGCCGAACAGGCTCCGGGCGCCGGGCGATCTCCCGCCCGAACCCGTCAGCCAACTCGGTAGGCGGCCGTGGAAGAAAGAGAGCGCCGCCGCGCCATGGCGACCCCCTTCAGCACAATCTTCTCCCGGTCCGCAGCCCGTCGGGCAGTCCTCGCCCTCGTCGCCGTCCTCGGAGTGCTGCTGACCTCGGTGCCGGCGCAGGCGACACCCGCGACCTCCGCGGAGGCCGCCGCACTCGTCGCCGCCCGTGGCCACGACCTCGAGGTGATCACCGAGGAGTTCAACGAGGCGCGCGAGGCGCTGAACGCGCAGGTGGCCGCCGCGGAGCAGGCCGCGGCGCAGGTCCAGCAGCACACCGCCGAACTGGCCGCCGCCCAGCAGCAGGTCCGCGGGCTCGCACGCAGCGCCTACACCGGCACGGGTCTCGGCTCCTTCCAGGCGCTCCTCACGAGCGAATCCGCCGACGACTTCGTCGACCGTGTCGCGACCCTCCAGCTCGTGGCCGGCCACCAGGGCGACATCCTCGAGCGGGCCGCCGTGGCCAACGTCGCCGCCGCTCAGGCGCACGCCACCGCGCAGCAGGCCGCTACGGAGGCGCAGGCCCAGTACGACGCGGTCACCGCGAAGAAGGCCGCGCTCGAGGCCGACATCGCCTCCTACCAGGCGGCTTACGACCAGCTCAGCGACGAGGAGAAGAGCGCCGCCGCGGCCGCGCACGGCGACGACCGCGCCAGCCGTTCGACCGAGCGCGAGGCGCCCGCCCCCAGCGGGCCGGTCATCGCCGGCAGCGAGGCGGCCCAGATCGCCATCGACACCGCGATGGCCCAGCGCGGCAAGCCCTACGTGTGGGCCGGTTCCGGACCCGGCTCGTTCGACTGCTCCGGCCTCACGGCGTACGCGTTCAAGGCCGCCGGGGTCAGCCTCCCGCACTCCAGCCGTCTGCAGTCGCAGATGGGCCAGGCGGTCTCCCGTGACCAGTTGCAGCCCGGCGACCTGGTCTTCTTCTACAGCCCGGTCAGCCACGTCGGCATCTACATCGGCAACGGCCAGATGGTGCACGCGCCGACGTCCGGCGACGTCGTCAAGGTGGCCCCGCTGATGAGCGGCTTCGTGGGTGGTCGCCGCATCGCCGGCTGACCTGCTGCAGCAGACCCCAGACGAAGGTCGTCCGCACGCCGCCCGGCACTAGAAGGACCCCGTCCTTCTCACGCCTCGCAAGCTCGGCGCGAGCCTCCGGACGGGGCCAGACGTTGACGACGTCGTCCAGCGTGTGCTTCCAGACCAGGAGGCGGCCGGCGGTCGCCGGGGGGACCGGTGACCCCGGTGCGCGGACCAGGTGCTCGTTCAGGACGCTTCCGCCGGGGCCGCTGAGCACCTCCCAGTAGAGGTGCGGCCACAGGGGCAGCGGCCACCGGCGCACCTGGACGTCGAGGTCGCCGAACCGGCGGTCCTCGAGCTCGTCGGGCGGGCCGAGCACCGCCGTCCGCAGGGCGAGCCCCCGGGGCGCCCTCCGGGAGTGCTGCAGCGCCTGCCAGCGGGTGTGCGCGGCGTGCGCCTCGCCGCGCGAGGCGCCCAGCCGGGGGAGCGCCTCGGCCACCAGATCCGGTCGCAGGTCGGCCATCCGGCGGAGCAGCACGAGGCAGAACTCCCGCCGAGCCAGTCCCCGCACGGGCCCGACCCTGTCACCATGCGCTGGTGCTGATCAGCCCGGCCACCGCCGCAGGGATCGCGGACGGGTCCGTCACGCTCGCCTTCCGTCGATGGGACTCCCCCCGCATGCGGCCCGGCAGCACCCAGCGCACCGGCGCCGGCGTCGTCCTGATCGAGACCGTCGACCCGGTCGATCCCGAGGCGCTCACCGAGGACGACGCCGTCCGCTCCGGGGTGCGGTCGCTCGCCGAGCTCCGCCGGCTGCTCGCGCGGCGGGACGGAGCGCACGTCTACCGCATGCAGGTGCGCCTGGCCGGGCCCGACCCCCGGGTGGCGCTGCGGGAGCAGGCCGAGCTCACGGACGACGACCGCCGGGCGCTCGACGCCTCGCTCGACCGCATGGACGCCGCCCGCGCCGGAGGCCCGTGGACCCGCGAGGTGCTGAGGCTGATCGCCGGGCGGCCGGGCGTGCGGGCCCCCGACCTGGCGGCGTCCCTAGGACGGGAGACGCTGTCGTTCAAGCGTGACGTCCGGAAGCTGAAGGAGCTCGGCCTCACCCACAGCCTGCCGGTCGGGTATGAAATCTCACCCCGCGGGCGGGCCTACCTCGGCTGAGCGCTCGGGGAGGATCGAGGGCGTGACTCCCCGTACCGCCGCAACCGTCTTCCGTATCGTCGCCGTCGCCGAGGCCTGCTCGTGGATCGGCCTGCTGATCGGCATGTTCGTCAAGTACGTCCCCGAGACCACCGAGCTCGGGGTGAAGGTCTTCGGCCCGATCCACGGCGGGATCTTCGTGGCCTACGTGGTCGTGGCGCTGCTCACGGCGCGGATCCTGCGCTGGGACGTGCGGACGACGCTCCTGGCGCTGGTCGCGTCCGTGCCGCCGCTGGCCACGCTGTGGTTCGAGCGCTGGGCCGCCCGCAGCGGCCGCCTCCCGAGCGGGGACGCGGTCGCCGCCTGAGCAGCGGACCCGCCGGGTCGATACGGTCGCCCGCATGCCGGAACCCGTCCTCCCGACCACTGCCCGCGTCCTGCTGGCGCGCACGGCCCGCGCCCAGCGGGAAGGCCGAGCGCCGAGCCTGGTCGCCGGGGTCGTGCGCGACGGCGGGCTGGCGTGGTCGGCCGGCCGGGGCGACGTGCCGGAGCCGCACACCGACGTCCAGTACCGGCTGGGCTCCATCAGCAAGACGGTGACCGCGGTCCTGGTGATGCGGTTGCGCGACGAGGGTCTGGTGCACCTCGACGACCCGCTGGAGCGGCACCTGCCGGGCACGCCGTTCGGCGACCGCACCATCGGGCAGTTGCTGTCGCACCTCGCCGGTGCGTCCGCCGAGAGCCCCGGTGCGTGGTGGGAGCGCACCGAGGGGGGTGCGCTCGCCGAGCTCGGGATGGGTCCGGAGGACGTCGTCCTGGGTGCGGCGCGCCGGTTCCACTACTCGAACCTCGGCTTCGGCCTGCTCGGCGAGCTCGTGGGCCGGCTGCGGGGGACGACGTGGGAGGACGCCGTCACCGCGGAGGTGCTGCGGCCCCTCGGGATGACCCGCACGACTCCCCGGCCCGAGCAGCCCGCGGCGGCGGGAACCGCGGTGCACCCGTGGGCGGACGTCGTCCTGCCCGAGCCGGAGCACCACGCCGGCGTCATGGCGGCGGCCGGTCAGCTGTGGGCGACGCTCGAGGACCTCGCCCGGTTCGGCGCCTTCCTCATCGGTGACACCGGCGACGTCCTCGATCCCGCGACGCTGGAGGAGATGACCGTGCCGGCGGGCGTGGACTCATCCGCGCCGGGCTGGTCGGCCTACGGGCTCGGGGTGCAGGTGCTGCGGGTGGAGGACCGGACGCTGGTGGGCCACGGCGGATCCATGCCGGGCTTCCTCGCCGGGGTCTTCGTCGACCGCGAGGAGCGGACCGGCGCGGTGTCCCTCGCCAACACGACATCCGGACTCGACGCGGTGGTCTTCGGACTGCTGTCGGACCTGCGGGCGGCCGAGCCGCGCGTGGTCGAAGCCTGGGCGCCCTCGCCGTCCCCCGTGCCGCTGAGCCAGCTGGGGATCTGGTTCTGGGGGCCGACCCCCCACGTGCTGCGTGCCGTCGGCGGGGGCCTGCTGCACCTGGGCCCGCTGCCGGGACGCAACGGCCGGGCGAGCCGGTTCACCCCACGAGAGGACGGGACCTGGCTCGGGCTGGACGGCTACTACGCCGGGGAGACGTTGCGCATCGCCGACGACCACCTCGACCTGGACACGTTCATCTTCACGCGCACGCCCTACGACCCGGAGGCGCCGGTGCCGGGTGGCGTCGACGAGCGCGGCTGGAGCGGTTGAACGACCCGTCCACCCCTCGCAGGCTCGGGGCGAGCCTCGGGACGGGGGCCGTTCAGTGGTCGAAGGCGTCCATCGTCGTCGAGACGACGACGCCGTACGCCAGGTGCGGCACGAGGTCGCTGGCCCAGTCGGTGGTCGACCAGGTGCGTGGGTCGGTGATGCCGAGGACGGTCATGGGCCCGTTCGCCACGACCAGGGCCCCGAGCGTGGTGAGCGCGATCCCCACAGGCGTCGCCGACCGGTGGCCCGACGCCCGCGCCAGCCCGCCCAGCACCCCGACGCCGATACCGGCGGCGAGCCCCATCAGCGGACCGAGCCCCTCGACCCGGTTCTGCCTCGTCTCGCCCTCGCCGGGGATCGGCACGTGGACGGTTGCCGCGAGTTTCTCCACGGTGTCCTCGGGCGTGGAGGAGGTGCCGCGTCCCCGGACCGCCATGTCGAGGTAGGTGACGGCATTGAGGGCGGTGGTGCCGGCCGCACCCGCCGCCGCACCGCGCAGGATCCACCCGCCGGTGCTGACCGCGCGCCGTCCTCTCGCCATACCGGCGCCCTACCCCAGGCCGCTCCGGGGAACCGCTCGGGGCATGCCCTGCGGGTGGTACCTCGGCCGGCCCCCGGTCGCGGACGCACGCGCACATGCGCAGGCTGGCACCATGGACGACGTCGGCGCCCGGCTCGAGCGCAGCATCGAGGACCTGCTCGACCGGCGTCGGCCGGAGGCGTCCATCTGCCCGTCCGAGGCCGCCCGCGCCGTCGATCCGGAGGGCTGGCGGGAGCTGATGCCCGAGGCGCGCGCCGCCGCCGGCCGCCTGGCCGCCGCCGGCAGCGTGGAGGTCACCCAGGCCGGGCAGGTGGTCGAGGTGGCGACGGCGCCCGGACCGGTGCGGGTGCGCCGCCCTCGCTAGGACCCTCAGAACGGCAGCAGGATCAGTCGGTGGGCAGTGACTGCGGGCCACGCCGAGGTGCACTTCCAGGCGACGGATAGGTTCGTCTGGTGCTGGTGGTCCGAGGAGATGCCCAGCAGGGGTCAGTCGCTGCTGTGAGCCGAGCAGCGAACCACACGTTCAGCAAGGCGAATCACCACGTGATCCGTCTGCTCGCCGGCCTGGGGGTCGAAGGCGATGCCCACGCCGGGCGCACCGTTCAGCACCTCTCGCGGGTGGCTCGCGACCCGACTGCCCCGAACCTCCGGCAGGTCCATCTCATTCACGCGGAGCTCCACGACGAGCTCCGTGCTCGCGGCTTCGTCGTGCAGCCCGGGGACATGGGCGAGAACGTGATGACCCGCGGAGTGGACCTGCTAGGCCTGCCCACAGGCGCCCGGCTGAGGCTCGGCGACGATGCGGTGGTCGAGATCACGGGGCTCCGCAATCCCTGTGTACAGCTCGACCGCTTCCAGCGCGGCCTCATGGGGGCCGTTCTGGACAGGGATGCGGACGGGAAGCTGATCCGCAAAGCCGGCGTCATGGCTGTGGTGCTCGCTGGTGGGGACGTGCGAGTCGGTGACGCCATTTCGCTGGAGCTACCGCCGCGTCCGCACGAGCCGCTCGACCGGGTCTGACGCTGTCGGCCTTCGGCGATCCCGATGAAGTCATCCACACCAGGAGGACCGCGATGCCTCGTCCCGACCTCCGCCAAGATCCCTGGCACGCCCCGGACCCGAGCTTCCTCGGCGAGCAGTCCCAGGGCGGCGTGGGCAACCACGCCGGATCCGAACTCGGCCGCTAGAACGGCCGCAACACCCGTCATGCCATCGAGGCCCGCGCCGGGAAGGCCGGCTCAAGGCCGAACGAAAGGCCGCCAAGCGCTCACGCTGACACTCCGACCGCCGCATCCGAACGACCGGGTCGTGAGACTTTCGCCGGAGCGGTGGACTGCCAGCTCAGAACGGGGTGAGGGCGCCGGGTGGAGCGGGGCGGCTGTCCCGGATGGTGGCGAGGGTGTCGGCGTAGCGCTGCCGGCCGGTGCGGGGGGCGGTCGGGGTGCTGCCGTCGTCGGTGCCGAACGC